>VBLP01000152.1:16604-18694 GCA_005887925.1 Deltaproteobacteria bacterium
GCTTGCCGACGCGGTCGGGGAACCCGGCGAGGATCGCGATCTGGAGCTCGCGGTCGACGGCGTCATCGCCGGCCGGCGCGGGACGTGCGTCGCGCGCGATCCGGGCGAGCTGGTTCGCCGCGCGGTCGACCGCGCTCGCCGTGTACGGATCGAGGCCGCTGGCGCGCAGCCGGTCGGGGCGGAGGCCGCGGCGGCGGGCGTCGTACAGCGCGTCGAGGTCGTCGATCAGATCCGACGGCGAGGCGATCCGCGCCTCGGCGCGCGGGCCCCGGCGCTCGAGGCGGAGCTCGCGGGCGTCGAGCAGCGCGGCGATCGCACAGGCCGGCTCGGCGACGCCGCGATCCTCGGCCTCGCACAGGATGCGCGCCAGGCGCGGGTGGGCCGGGAACCGCAGCATGCGGCGGCCGAGCGGCGTGATCGATCCCTCCGTCTGCGATGCCACGTCGCGGTTCGATGTCGCTGCTTGCGATGCCGCGTCGCGGGTCGATCCCGCCGCTCGCGACGTGTGCGTCAAGCCCGTGGTCCGCGATCCAGCTTCGTCGAGCGACCCGGGTCCCGGCGACGCGGCTTCGCTCGCGACGCGCTCGACCGCACCGAGCCGCACGATCAGCTCCTCGGCGGCGGCGGCGGCCGCGGCGGGCGGCGGCTCGAACCAGCGCAGCGCGGCGAGGCCCGGCAGTCCGGCGCCGTACAGCTCGAGCGCGGCGCCCGCGAGGTCGGCGCGCGCGATCTCGGGCACCTCGAACGCGCGCCGGGTGTCGTGGTCGTGCCGCGTGTAGAGCCGGATCACGCGGCCCGGGCGGGTGCGGCCGGCGCGACCGGCGCGCTGCGCGCAGCTGGCGCGGCTGACCGGCTCGATCGCCAGCGACGGCAGGCCGGTCCACGGCGAGTGCCGCGCGATGCGAGCCAGGCCGCTGTCGATCACGCAGACCACGCCGTCGATCGTCACCGAGGTCTCGGCGACGTTGGTCGCGAGGATCACCTTGCGCTGGCGGGCCGGGCGCACCGCGCGGTCCTGCTCGTCGGCCGGCAGGTCGCCGTACAGCGGCAGCACCGCGAGATCGAAGATCGCGGCGACCTCGGCGAGGTCGTCCTGGCAGCGCCGGATCTCGCCGGCCCCGGGCAGGAACACCAGCACGTCACCGTCGAGCCCGTCCTGCGCGACGCGGCGGACCGCGGCGGCGACCTGGCGGCCGAGCGGCCGATCGTCGGGCTGCTCGACGTGCTCGATCGCGATCTGGAACGTCCGGCCCTCGGACCGCACGACCGGGGCGCCGAGGAACGCCGCGACCGGCTCGGCGTCGAGCGTCGCCGACATCACCACCAGGCGCAGCTCGGGCCGCCGCGCGCGCAGCCGGGCGACCAGCGCCAGCGCGAGATCGCCGTCGAGGTTGCGCTCGTGAAACTCGTCGACGATCACGCAGCCGACGCCGCGCAGCTCGCGGTCGGCGAGCAACCGGCGGGTCAAGACACCCTCGGTCGCGAACCGGATCCGCGTCTCCGGCCCGACGCGGCGGTCGAACCGGACCTCGTAGCCGACCTCCCCGCCGATCTCACCGCCCCGCTCGGCGGCGACCCGGCTGGCCGCGAGCCGCGCCGCCAGCCGCCGCGGCTGCAGCACCACGACCTCGCCGCCGACCACGCCCGCGTCGACGAGCGCGCCGGGCACCCGCGTCGTCTTGCCGGCTCCCGGCGGCGCGACCAGCACCGCCACCCCGCGATCGCGCACCGCCGCGATCACCTCGGGTAGGACGGCATCGATCGGCAAGGGCCGAGCCACACAGCACCCTACCCCGTGTCCTATGCTGATCGCGATGCTGTTTCCCGCGCCTCCTGCGCCGGCGTTCCCGCCCGATCAGACCGCCACGAACCCCCACTATCCGCGCTACGAGGACTGCACCCAGGACGGCCGGCTGGTCACGACCGCGATCCCGCCGGCGCTGGCGACCCTGTGGAACACGCGCGACTCGCGCAACGCCGGCGCGCGCCAGGCGCGGGCGACCGGCCTGATCTCGCTCCTGACCCGGCTCACCGTCATCTCGCTCGACCAGCCGGTGCGCGTCAACCGCCCGTTCGAGGCGGCGGTCGGC
>VBLP01000636.1:0-6752 GCA_005887925.1 Deltaproteobacteria bacterium
GTGCGCGGCAACCCGCGGGTGTCCGCGGCGCGCGCGGGCGAGCTCGCCGCGGCGGCCCGCGAGCGCGGCTACGAGGTCCGCCGGGCCCACCCCGACGAGCGTGCGCTGGTCGACGCGGTGTCCGCCGAGTTCGGCGGTGCCTGGCCCTTCGAGGTCGAGCGCGCCCTGGGCGCCGAGCCGTCCGGCGTCCACGTCGCGCTCCAGGGCGGCGCGTACTGCGCGTTCGCCGCGCACGACGGCAACAACCGCGGCCTCGGCTGGTTCGGCCCCGCCGGCACCTGGCCGGCCCACCGCGGCCTGGGCCTGGGCGAGGCGCTGCTCCTGGGCTGCCTCCTCGACGTCGCCGCGCATCATCCGGTGTGCGAAGTTGCATGGATCGGCCCGCGCGCGTTCCGCGATCTGTGACCACGGCTCGTGTTCCGCGCGCGGAAGTAATGCCGGCGCGAGGCGACCGTTCCGATGCCGATACCGCCGACCTCGCTCATCGATCCCCCAATCGTGATCGCCCGCCGAGCGCGCGAATCGGATCGATGGCGATGCGAATCATGGACCGATGGCCGCGTCGCGATCGCGCCACGCGTGCAGCACCTGGACGAGCAGGGCCAGCCGCCGACCCGCGCGGCCGGGCGCAAGCGGCGGTGGCACGGGGCCGAACGCAGCGGCATAGCCTTCGAGGCTGCCGAGCTTGCGGTTGGTGATCCGGCGCGCATGGGCGCGCAGGTCGAGCCGCTCGGCCCGTGGCACGCCGCTCGCGATCGCGAGGTCGAGGCCGTGATGGCCCCATGCGCAGCACAGATCGCCGGACCGCGAGAACCTTGCGAACCGCTCGATCAGCGCGCCGCGCGCCGCCCCGCCGCGGAGCTCGCCCTCGGTGAGCTCGATGTGGAACGCCGTGCTCGGCGACAGCCGGCGCTCCGGCGCGACGATCAGCTCGAACGTCTCGCCCGTCGCGACACGGTACGCCGCCCAGTGGACCAGCTCCTCGGGCTCGGCCGGCTCGGCGCCGCCGCGGCGCGGCCATGCGTTGGCCTCACCGACCACGCACATGAGGTCGGCCCATCGCGCTGCGAAGCCGTCCGGCAGCGTGCGGCGCGGCGGCCGGGGCCCCCGCGGATGGCGCACCGTCTTGCGATCCGCGCGCGCCTGACAGGCGAGCTGCGCATCGACCATCGCGCGCAGCGGATCGAGCAGGCTGCGGAACCTCCCCGGCTCGCCTTCGAGCGCACCGAGCACGTGCATCACCGCCTCGATCGTCGAGACGTACTCCGCGCGCGGCTCCCGCCGGATCCGGTACTGCGACGGCTCGGGAGCCGCGAACGCATACCGCGGCAGCGCCTGCAGCTCCGGGTTGTCGCGCACCACCGTCCGCGCCTGCGACCACGTCCCGTCGACCACCACCAGCGTCACCGGCCCGCGCGGCGGCTCGCACAGGATGTCCCGCGCGCCCGGCCCCGGATACAAGAGAATCGGCGGGCGCGCCGGATCGCTGAATACGCCCGCGAGCCGCTCCCCCGCCCAGCGCACCCCGACGTGCAGCTCGGCCCGCGGCAGGCACAGGCTCGCCATCCGCGCCGTCCCGATCGGCATGTCCCGCTCCCGCGGGTGCTGCAGGATCACCACCCGCGTCGCGGTCTCGATCTGCGGCAGCGCACTGCAGTAGCACACGCTCGTCGGCCGGCGGCACCGCGCACACATAGAGCGCGGAATCAGCACGGCCGCAGGCAACGCCACACCTGTTCTTAGCTGGCCCATCGCCACCGTGCACGACTTCCACGACGCGATCTGGAGACGCGACGCACGAGTGTCCTTGCGACGGTCCCTGGCGCGACGAGCGCCCGCCTCGCGGTCACGTCACCCGCGGACGCGCCCGCCGAAGGGCGACCTCGCCGCGCGCAGTTCCGCAGCGCAGCTGTTGCAGAGAAGTGAAACGCCGAGGTGCGTATCACCCGAGGGCGCGCGGTCACGACAGCGCGAGGACTGTTTGAGCACGGCGAGGGAAAGCCCGGAGGCGAGCGGCCGCGGGTGCGCGCGGTCTCCACCGATCCGGGCGGCGACGCGATCTGGATGGCGAGACGCGCTCAGGGGCCGGTGTGCAGGAGGAGCAGGTACTCGACGTTGCCGGCGGGGCCGGTGATCGGCGACTCGACGTCGTCGAGGGCGACGAAGCCGTTGGCGCCGGCCCAGGTGCGGATCTTGTCGACGGCGCCGCGCCGCGCTGCCGGGTCGCGGACCACGCCGCCCTTGCCGACGTGCGCGCGGCCGACCTCGAACTGCGGCTTGACCAGCGCGACGATCGGCTTGCCGGGCGGCGGCCGGAGGAGCTCGCGGACGCGCGGCAGGACGAGGGCGAGCGAGATGAATGACACGTCGATCACGGCGAGGTCGCACGGCTCGGGAACGAGCGCCGGATCGATCGTGCGCGCGTTGTGGCGCTCGAGCACGACCACGCGCGGGTCCTGGCGGATCGACCACGCGAGCTGGCCGTAGCCGACGTCGATCGCGTAGACCCGCGCGGCCCCGCGCCGCAGGAGGATGTCGCTGAACCCGCCCGTCGACGCGCCGATGTCGAGCGCCACCGCGCCCGCCGGATCGATCGCGAAGTGGTCGAGGCCCTTGATCAGCTTGAGCGCGCCGCGCGAGACGTAGGGGTGGTCCGCGGCGCGCAGCGCGATGGCGGCGGCGGGATCAACCAGCGTGCCGGGCTTGGTCTCGGGCCGGCCCGCGACGAGGACATCGCCCGCCATGATCAGCGCGCGCGCCCGCTCGCGGCTGACCGCGAGGCCGCGCTCGTGCACCAGCTTGTCGAGCCGCTCGCGCGCCATGGCCGCAAGGACTACCAGGCCCGGCCGCCGATCGACAGCACCCGCGGGCCGGGAGGCTCGCCGCCTGTGCTGCACCGCGCCGGCCGGTTCTGTCGGCCGGGCCGGGTTGACAGATCGAACGAGCGTTCTATTCTGGAGACATGGCGAAAGGCGAGCAGACCCGGCAGGCGATCCTGGCGCGGGCGTTCGAGATCGCCAAGACGGTGGGGCTGTCCGGTCTGTCGATCGGCCGGCTCGCCGAGGACACCGGGCTGTCCAAGAGCGGGCTGTTCGCGCACTTCGGATCGAAGGAGGCGCTCGAGGTCGCGGTGGTCGAGGAGGCTGCGCGGCAGTTCGTCGAGCTCGTGATGACCCCGGCGCTGCGCCGGCCGCGCGGCGAGCCGCGGGTGCGGGCGCTGTTCGAGCGCTGGCTTCAATGGGGCCAGCGGCCCGGTGGCTGCTTCTTCGTCGCGGCCGTCGCCGAGCTCGACGACCGGCCGGGGCCGCCGCGCGACGCGCTGGTCCAGGTCAGCAAGGACTGGCTCGACACGCTCGCGACCGCCGCGCGGATCACGATCGCCGAGGGCCACTTCCGTCCCGACGTCGATCCCGATCAGTTCGCGTTCGACGTCTACAGCATCATGCTGGGGTTTCATACGTACCAGAAGTTCCTGCGTGCGCCGGCGTCGCTCGAGCGCGCACGCGAATCGCTCGAGCGGCTGCTGGCGAGCGCACGCGCGCCGGCCGCCCGAGCAGGGGATCGCAGGTAGTCGAGGAGGTTCATCGATGTTGTCGAGTACGTTGTCGAATCTGTCGCCACGGGCTCTGCCCAAAAATAGCACGGTCGTTCGTTCACAAACCACCATGCGCCTGACCCGCGCCGCGCTGCAAGCGGCGTACGCCGTCTCCGAGGATCTCGGGACGAGCTTTGCCGAACGCCTGTTCAGTTCACCGCGGCGCCACACCCGCCCCGAGCGCGAGCGCCAGGTGCTGGCGGCCAGCCATCGCTTCGCGATCGGCGTCGCGCTGCGCTCTCCCGGCCGGCGAGGCGAGCACCGGCGGGTGGCCGCCTGGCGCTGGGGCCACGGTCCCACCGCGCTGCTGGTGCACGGCTGGGAAGGCCGCGGAGCGCAGCTCGGCGGGTTCGTCGAGCCGCTCGTCCGCGCCGGGCTCTCGGTCGTGGCGTTCGACGCCCCGGCGCACGGCGACACCGCCGGTCACCGGCTGTACCTGGCCGACCTGGCCGACTGCGTGGTCGACGTCGCGCGCGCGGTCGGCCCGCTGCATGCGGTCGTGGCGCACTCGCTCGGCGCAGCCGCAGTGGTGATGGCGCACCAGCGCGGCGGCGTTGATGCGCGGCGCAACGCGATGATCTCGCCCAACGCGATCATCAGCGATGCGATCGCCCGGTTCGCCCGCCGGGTCGGCCTCGACGACGCCGACCGGGCGCGGTTCGAGCTCCAGCTCGCCCACAGCAACGGCGTCACCGTCGAGGCGCTCGGCGTCGAGCAGCTGGTCGGCCGGCGCGACGCCGCGCTGCTCGTCATCCACGACCGCGACGACCGGGAGGTGCCGTTCACGCACGGCGAGCGGCTCGCCGCGGCCTGGTGCAACGCGGCGCTGCACGCCACGACCGGGCTCGGCCATCGCCGGATCCTGCGCGACGAAGCGGTGATCGCGGAGGTCGTCGCGTTCGCCGCGGACGGCGTCGCCGCGCCGGCGTCCGAGCTGGTGCGCGAGGTCGATCGGCTGCTGGCGCAGGGCGGGATGTGACCGAAAAAACCCGCCCCAGCGCGACAGAACCCGGTGCCTTGACAGACCCTCCCCTCGCTGATACCCATACCGCCTGCCTGGGGTCATAGCTCAGCTGGGAGAGCGCTAGAATCGCACTCTAGAGGTCTGGGGTTCGATCCCCCATGGCTCCACCGGGAAACCAGAAGGGTCTCGCAGCGATGCGAGGCCCTTCGGCGTTTCTGCGCCGCGCGCGAATCGGCTGCGGAAAGGTCGCGGAACGGTGGCACCACGTTACTTGGAGCCGATCCCGGCCTGAGCGGCCGCCGTTCAGGCGTTGCCGAGCTCGTCGGTCGGCATCACGTTGGGCTGATGTCGCTCGCGCTGACGGCTGGGAAAGCAGGGGGGACATCGAGGGCGAAGCGCAACCCTGGCGAGCGCACCAATTCAGCGTAGAGTAGCCAGCCGTGGCTCTCACGCCGTTCGCGGCGTCAAGCCGTCTCTTCGGCTATATTAAGCGTACCGAACTCGGTCACGACAGCAATGGAGTAGGATATGTTGGCACTCCTCAGCATGTCGTGATCGAGCGCGATGTAGCTGCCTGGCTACGAGAGGCGATGACCATTGATCAACGACCCGAGGATGGTCCGAGATAGTCGTTGGTCCCGGCCTACGGCGCATTCTCCGCCGCCCGGGCCGAGCTGGTGACGCCGGTGCCGAGCGCTCCACAGGCGCGCTCTCGAGGTGGTCACAAGCACCGCCGCCGCGACCGCCACCAGCTCGGCGACCACCAGGTCCGCACCCACCACAGCACGACCCGCGCGCGGTGATCGAGCGCCACCGCAAGCTTGTGCGGCCGATGACGCGCGACGCGCCATGACGCTGCGTCCGATCTCGCGCGCTCACTTCGGCGACGACGTGGGCGAGACCATTCGCCCCGCCGATAACGCCAGTGCCTCGCCGATAAATGCGCTGCAGGGGCACGTCGACTTGAATGACAAGCTCTTGATCTTTGAGGTAAAGCGCGATGAATGGTATGCTCAGGGATTGGACGACTCAGCGATGCTGTGGTTGATGCAGTCATTCATTGCCGGAGCAGCCCAGGGAGCAGCTCCGGCAACTTCGGAGGGGGGCCCCACCGCCGAGCACTGAGGATGTCCGTGGCTGATCCGTATCAGGACTCTCCTCACTCTCCTCACGCGCCGGGGTTCTTGTAGAGCCGCGGTAGTCGAGGATGCCGGCCGCTGAATGGGTCGACCTTCGCCCACCGGCGCCAGCGTGATCTCCGTGATTGTCTGCAGTGCGACGGTCTCGAGGTTCGCCGGCACAATCAGGAACTCCGCGTCACGTCGATCTTCGATGCAGCGAACGCCGCCGACCGGGCGATCACCCCGAGCATGAAGCCAGCGCGCTCGACCAGCGCGGGATCGGCGCCGGACCAGTCCTCGTCGTCGAACCACCTCAGGGTGACCGCGGCGATGGCGTCGACTTCGCCGACCGCAAGCCTCAGCGGGTCCAGCATCGCCCGCGATGCGGCGCGCGCGGTGAGGCCCTCGACCGCCAAGAACGCGAGAGCGGCGGGGCCGGCTGGCGTGTTCTGTCCGTGCGCCGGTGCTCCGGGCGGCAGCCGTGGCTCGCGAGCGATTCAGCGAGCGATTTGGCGGGGTGCCGAACGCTGAGCGGGTCGCCGAGGAGGCTGAGGTCGCTACGCGCGGCCTGTTGACCGGGGTGCGATCAGGAACGCGGGAAGAGGGCGTCGCTGGTCGAGATCAAGAACGTCTCGTCGAGGAGAATCTCGAGCGCCGCTCGCATCAGGTCTCTGGCCTGGTCTGGCGAGTACCGAAGGCCTATCCGGGCTTCGTTTTGAAGGCCGTCGATCGATGTGGTCAGGAACTGCGTGCAAGCCGCGAACGACCTCCCCGACTGGCTTGGGCGATAGGCAGGGATGCGGGCCAGGAGCCGATCCAGCCCGTATTCGGGCCGCCCGCGGAGGATATCGACGAGGACTGAGCGCGCATAGTCTTTGCCGTGGTCCTGCTGGGCGCGGGTGAGGTTGTTCATGAGGATCGTGGCGAAGCGCTCGGCCTCCTCCTCCGGCGACGCCGCGGTGACGCCCGCCTGGAGCAGGTACTTCTCCAACTCCGGTGTCCAGGGGAACTCCTGGTGCGACCGGACGCCTTTTTGATCGAGGGTCAGGTAATACGTAGGCGACATGTCCTT
>VBLP01000636.1:6828-18863 GCA_005887925.1 Deltaproteobacteria bacterium
CTCGCGTCTTGCTCATGATTTCCGACTCCCGAGGTCGACGGGATCGACCCTAGGTGGCGCCGCGCGACGCATGCGAGCCTTGGCCTTGCCCTCAAATAGCTCGAGGAGCCTCTCGGCTCGGTCGAGCGCGGGATCTCCGGGTTGTTCCTGCTGGTCCAAGCCCGCCGCCGCCTGGAGCTTCTCCCCCGTCGCTTCGATCAGCTCGCGACCCACGAACTTCCGGAGGATGTTGGCGAACTCTGCTCCCCGGCCCTGTCGCTCAAGTTGGACCGCGAGCGGCTCCGGCGTCGCGTCGGGCACACTCTCTTTCATGAACCGGACGAACGACCGAATGATCCGGTGCTTCTGATTCACTGCCGCCGCGGGATCGAGCACGAGCGCTCTCATCTCGAGGAGTTGGAAGACGAGCTGCTCCACTACGAGCGGAGGTCCCCACTGATCGGGCCGATGCAGCATCGCCTCGAGGCGGCCTCCCAGGAACTCCAGCAAGCGCCGTTCGCCTGCGGTCACGTCGTCACCTCCTCATCCGGGACCCAGCGAAGCTGGTCCGGTGCCTTCCAGTGCGTTTCGAGATATGAGTCGCGCGGCGTCCCGTCGACACCGGTCAGCGCGTCGACGCAATGCTGCTCGGCCTCCACCGTGTAGTGGATGTACCAGAGCACGCCGGCCGGCGCCTTCGGGATCACGAAGCTCGCGTCTTCATCCGCGGGCCAGAGTTGCCAGATCTGCGCGGCCGCGTCGCGCTCGTGCGCCGTCGGCAAGATCCGCCTGGCCGCTTGCTCGCACCGACCGCTGTCGGCTGGGTGATCCCGCAGCGCTCGCTGCACGCGTTGGCGCTGCGGCCGGGTCCAGGCGATCGGCATCGTCGAAGGGTAGCCGGGCGCGGGTGTGGCTTCAACGCACCTTAGCGTCGAGAATAGCGCCCCTTCCATCCTGCCCACCGCCACCCTTCCAGCTGCCCTTGCACTTCTTCGGATTACCTCCGGACGGCCCGCCACCCGCGGCACGAGTGAGGGCCAGAACCTACGGGCCCGGCTGCGGCGCAGCTCGCCGGCCTGGGCCGAGCCCGAGGCGGCATACGCGTGCATGGTGGTGCGCTCGTCCTCATGCCCCGCCGTCGCCGCGATCAGGTGGCCGGCGAGCCCGCGCTCAGCGGCGAACCGAGCTGCCCGAGGCCTGGCCACGCGCGCGGCGTCGGAGCTCGTCGCCACTGTACGAGGGCGATCCAGCCACCGGGCCAGGAACGCCAGCGCCGCCGCCGCGATCGCCGCCAGGCCGGTGCGCTCGTGTCCTGGGTCGACCGCCCTCTGCGGACTTGCCCGCGGCCTGAGCACCGCCGTTCAGTACCACCAGGCCGCGGTGTCGATCACCGGCGGCGGCTGATCCGGGCGCCGCGTACGCGTGCATCGTGGTCCGCTCGTCCTCGTGCCCCAGCGTCGTCGCGATGAGGTGGCCTGCCATGCCGCGCTCGGCGGTAATCGTCGCCAGGAGGCCGCGCATCGCGTGTGCGGTGACCCGCGGGACCTCGGCGAGGTCGCAAACCCGGTGCACCTGGTCGATCACCCAGTCGCGACCGTGACTCCGCGTGACGGTCGCCAAGCGACCGATGAGTTGATTCCACATGCTCGTCGGGAAGCGATATGCCATCGCGGTGGTCAGACCGCGACGCTGCGGGGGCACCGAGCGGCCGTTGCGCCGGGCGGATGCCTTCGGCACGATTCCGCCATGCGCGAGAGCATCGAGAACCCAGCGGCTCGCGACATCGGGCAGGTCTGGCGGCTTCTGTTCGGCGGGGTCGTTCCAGCGGCGTTGCTCGCGCTGCTGTTCTCCGCCTCACCAGACGTCACCCGATGGGTGGCGATCGCCATCACCGGCGTTGTGGTCCTGGCCTCGGGCTTGTCTTTCGTCGCGCAGTGGCGCCTCAGCAGCCGGCCGCCGCTGCCCGCAGCGCGTGTGGTCCAGCTCGGCGACCGCGACGGCGCGTGATGCCGCCCGGGCACGCCGAGTTGGCTGGCGCAGGAAAGGGGACATGACGATGACGAGCGACCCTCCCGCCGACGCGCCGCGCACGGCCGGCACCGCTGAGCGAGTCACCGGCGAGCGTCGGCACGAACCGTCGGCGCAAGCCAAAGGGTGACCGTTTCGCAGAATCCTCGACGAGGACGCGCGGTTGCGAAAACGCGTGCGGTGCGCAACATGGCGGTTCATTGGTGCGCGCCCACCGTGCGCCAAAATCGCACTCTAGCGCGCTCAGCGACGGGAAATCACAGTGGAGATGCGACCGATGATGCCCGCGAAGCCGCCCAGCGGGCCGCGAGTTCAGTAAACTCGGGTTAGCCCGAGTTTACTGAACTGGGGTTGCCGACGCGCCTGTTCTCGTCGCTGGAAGGGCGCGGGAGGGAACCCGCGACGTCCAGCTCCGGCGCACCCCGGGCTACGCGGAGCAACCGTTCCGCACGCCGCACCGTCGACGATCGCCGAGCACCGGAACGAATCGATCCATAACTGCCCGAGATCCAAGGGCCGGTCTTTCATCGCACGCTAGAGGTCAGGGGTTCGATCCCCCTTGGCTCCACCAAGAGCCCGAATCGGCAACGGTTCGGGCTCGGCAGGCTTGCCTTCGGCCAGATCAGCGGGGAGGCTGAGGCGCCGAAGCCATGTCCGTGGATGCACCCGAACTGCCGTTTCGCGAGCTCGTCGATGCAGCGCCCGACGGCGTGATCGTGTGCGACCAGACCGGGCTGATCGTGCTGGTCAACGCCGAGGCCGAGCGGATGTTCGGCTATAGCCGCGACGAGCTGGTCGGCCAGCGGATCGAGACCCTGGTCCCCGATCGCGCGCGCGCCCAGCACAGCCATCACGTGTCCGGCTACACCGGGACGCCGCGGCTGCGGCCGATGGGGATCGGGATGCAGCTCACCGGCCGGCGCAAGGATGGCAGCCAGCTGCCGGTCGAGATCAGCCTGGCCCCGATCGAGACCTCGCGCGGCCTGCTGGTGACCGCGGGGATCCGCGACGTCACCGAGCGCCGGAGGCTCGAGCGCGAGAACCGCCGCGCCACCGCGTACCTGGTATCGGCGGTCGACTCGGTGCACGACGCGTTCGCGCTGTTCGACGAGCGCGACCGGGTGATGATGGTCAACAGCGCCGCGCGCCAGCTGTTCGGCGCGACGTTCGAGGGCGGCATCGTCGGGCTGCCGTTCCAGGAGCTGCTCGACAAGTCGCTGCGCGCCGGCGTGTTCGACCTCAGCAACGAGACCCGCGAGGCGCTGCTCCAGCGCTGGCTGGCCTACCACCAGGATCCGGAGGGTACGCTCGAGGTCCGCACCGGCACCGGCCGCTACCTGCGCGTGATCGAGCAGCGGACCGCCGAGCACGGCACGGTATCGACGATCGCCGACGTCACCGACGACGTGCTGCGCGCCGAGGAGCTGCGCGCGTCGCGCGAGACCGCCGAGGCCGCGAGCGCGGCCAAGAGCGAGTTCCTGTCGTCGATGAGCCACGAGCTGCGCACGCCGCTCAACGCGATCCTCGGATTCGCGCAGCTGCTCGAGCGCGACCGCAAGCAGCCGCTGAGCGAGCGCCAGCTCGAGCGGCTCGGCCACGTGCTGCGCGGCGGCGAGCACCTGCTGCGGCTGATCGACGACGTGCTCGACCTGTCGCGGATCGAGGCCGGCCGGATCATGGTATCGCCCGAGCCGGTCGACGTCCGCTCCGTGATCGAGGAGGTGATCACCACGCTCGAGCCGATGGCAGGCCGCGCCGGCATTGCGATCCAGCGCGGCGAGCTGCCGGAGGTCCCCCGGGTGGTGGCCGATCGCACGCGGCTCGCCCAGATCCTGATGAACTTCGGCTCGAACGCGATCAAGTACGGCAAGCACGGCGGCCACGTCCAGTTCACGCTCGCCGCGCCGGCCCCCGGGATCGTCCGCATCACGGTGATCGACGACGGCATCGGCATCCCGGTCGACAAGCGCGACAAGGTGTTCGAGCCGTTCCAGCGCGCCGGCCAGGAGACCGGGCCGATCGAGGGCACCGGCATCGGCCTCACGATCACCAAGCGGCTCGCCGAGCTGATGCGCGGCCGCGTCGGGTTCACCAGCGAGGTCGACCGCGGCTCGGCGTTCTGGGTCGAGATGCCGATCCACCGCCGGGCGACCCACGACGTCGCCCCGACCAAGCCGGCGCCCACGACGTCGCCGCTCGCGATCGGCGAGCTCCGCCACAAGGTGGTCTACATCGAGGACAACCCGTCGAACATCGCGTTCATGCAGGACCTGATCGAGGATCTACCGAGCGTCCAGCTGTTCACTGCGCCGACCGCGGAGATCGGCCTCGAGCTCGTGCGCGCGCATCTGCCGCAGGTCGTGATCATGGACATCAACCTGCCCGGCATGAACGGCTTTGACGCCGCGCAACGCCTGCGCGAGTGGCCCGAGACCAAGCACATCCCGGTGATCGGGCTGTCGGCGGCGGCGCTGCTCAAGGACACCAGCCGCGCCAAGGACGCGGGCTTCTACCGCTACCTGACCAAGCCGGTGAAGGTCGCCGAGCTGACCAGGGTGCTCGAGGAGCTACTCGTCGGGGTGAAGGCCTAGCCAGGCGAGCGGCCGCGCGCGCGGCACGGTCGATGCAACATCGAACCATGACGGCCATCCGGCCGCGGTCGCGACTTCACGAGGAGGATGTCATGACGTATCCGGTTCAGCTCGATGTCAGATCGCCGGCGCGCTTCGAACGCATCCAGCTGGCGTTGCGGTTCGTGATCGCGATCTCGCTGGGCTGGCTCGGCGTCACCGCGGGCTGGCTGTGGTGGCTGCTGTTCCTCGCGCTGCCGGTGATCGCCGCGACCGTGGTGTCGACCCGCGGGGCGAAGCAGTACATCGAGGAGGCCGGACCCGCGCTGTGGCGGGCGCTCGCCTGGCTGCTCGCGTTCACGGCGTACATGCTGCTGCTCGTCGACCGCTTCCCGGCCGGCCCCAGCGACGACGTGCGCGCCGACATCCAGCTCGATGGCCATCCGACCGTCGGCTCGGCGCTGGTGCGCCTGCTCCTGTCGATCCCGAGCATGCTGGTGCTCGCGCTGCTGGGCATCGTGTCGGCCGTGCTGGTCGTGGTGGGCGCGCTGATGATCCTGATCGAGTGCCAGGTGCCCTCCGGGATCCTCGCATTCCAGCGCGGCATGCTGCGCTGGCAGGCCCGACTGCTCGGCTATCACGCCTCGCTGATCGACGAGTACCCGCCGTTCTCGTTCGATGACACGCACGCGCGGCCCGACGACCACGCCCGCGTGCTGTAGGCCGCCGGGTGGCTGTGCGCCCGGGCACCCACCATGGTGTAGTATCGGCCGATGCGCATCGATCCCGCCACGCTGGCCCACCTGCGCCGCGATCTGATGCGCCGCGGTGCGACGCTGGCCACGCTGCTCGCGCAGGTGCTCGCCGGCAAGCAGCCGCCCGCGCTCGCCGCGCTGCTCGCGCAGAAGCCGGGCAAGCGGCCCGAGGAGGTCCTGCGGCTCGCGCTCGATCAGGTCGAGGCGTGCCGCAGGCTGCTCGATGCCGGCGACGATCGCTACGGCCGCTGCGGGACGTGTGGGACCGACCTGGGCGTCGCCGCTCTCGGTGAGATGCCGTGGGCCGATCGCTGTGCGACGCATGCCGTGATGTGAGGGCCGCGATCGCGCAAGGTGTGCGGCCCTGCGAGCACGAAACGCGGCCCATGCAGGCGGCGATCCGCGGCTGCGGCGCTTCCCGCGGCATGACCTTTGTACGACCTGTGTGCATGGAGAACCCTGGACGAGTCGCTCGACACAGCCAGGATCCGTACACCCGGACGATCGGCAAGCTGTGCCAGGGCGGGGACTGGGCCTGCGCCAACGGCGATCTCGAGGCGCTCGGCGACATCGCGGCGCGTCTGATCGGCTACACCGACGAGCCGCTGTGCCGCGAGCTCGGCGAGCTCTCGGCGCTTTGCCACGACGATCCAGATCATGCGACCGCCGCGTGGGCGCGGCTCAAGAACCGCGTGCTGCGCAGCGTGACGCCGTCCTGACGCTACCAGCCGCCGCGCCCGCCGCCGCCGCCGGAATGACCACCACCGCCGCTGAAGCCGCCACCGCCGCCGAGGCCGCCGCCACCGAAGCCGCCGCCGCCGAAGCCGCCGCGCCGCCCGCTCGCGATGACCGACCACAGCAGCCACAGCGCGAGCCGGGGATGCGTGATCAGCAGGATCAACAGGCCCAGCCCCAGCAGCCCGCCGAGCACGAGCGAGAGCGGCGACAGGTGCTCGTCGTGCGGCGCGGCCGCGGGTGAGCCACCGGCCCATGGCCGGCCCTCGATCGCCGTGAGCACCGCGTCCGCCCCGGCGGTCACGGCGCCGTCGGGATCGCCGGCGCGCAGCCGCGGCGCCATGACCTCGCGGATGATCCGCGACGCGGCGGCGTCGGTGACGCGGTCCTCGAGGCCGTAGCCGACCTCGATGTCGATCGCGCGGTCGTCGGCCAGGACGAACACCGCGATGCCGTCGTCGATCCCCCTGCGGCCGAGCTGCCACGCCGCGAACGTCCGCACCGCCCAGTCGGCGAGCGGCGCGCCCTGCAGGGTCTTGCCGATCCACACGATGACCTGGTGGCCGGTCGCGTGCTCGTAGCCGGCGAGCCGCGCATCGAGCGCTGCGCGCGCCGGAGATGACATCAGGCCGGCGTGATCCTCGACCCGGTGCGTGGGGGCCGGCGGCGTCTGCGCCGGTGCGCTCGACTGTGCGGCCGGCGTCGTCGGTGCAGCCGGTGCGGCCGGCGCCGGCGCCGCGGCGAGCGCGGCCAGGATCGCGAGCGCGCCGAGCACTAGAACATCACCTTCGGCGGCGCCTCGCTGCCCGCCTTCGCGGCGAAGTACTGCTTGTCGGTGAACCGTCCGCCGAACAGCCCTGCGACGATCGACGTGGGGAAGCTCGCGCGCGCGATGTTGAACTCGCGGGCGGCCTCGTTGTAGCGCATGCGCTCGACCGCGATCCGGTTCTCCGTGCCCTCGAGCTGGGCCTGCAGATCGCGGAACGCCTGGGTCGCGGTCAGGTTGGGATAGGCCTCGGCGACGACCAGCAGGCGCGACAGCGCGCCGCCGAGCTGATCCTGCGCCTGCTGGTACTGCTGGAACTGCTCGGGGCGCGACGTGACATCCCTGGGCGGCGCGACCTGGCCGACGCGACTGCGCGCCTCGGTGACCGCGATGATCGTCTCGCGCTCGAACGCGGCCGCGCCCTTGACGGTCGCCACCAGGTTCGGGATCAGATCGGCGCGCCGCTGGTAGGTGTTCTCGACCTGCGCCCATTGCGCCTGCGCCGCCTGGTCGAGGCGCACGAGCCGGTTGTAGGTGGCGACGCACGACCCCCCGATCAGAAACAGCGCGAGAGCGATCGCGATCGTGATGATTCCGGTCCGGCTGACGGTGCGCATACCACCATGTGGTGCAATCGGTGATCCACCGCCCACCGTGCGGACGCGCTCGCCGCGCGCGGCTCCTCCCGCGGCACAGCCGATCGAGGCATCGCAGCGCTTGCGGGCTCGACGGCCGGTGCGGCAGCAATTGCGCGATTCCGCGCGCGAAGTGTCGACGCTGCGATGCCCCGCGCGGCACGTCGCATGCTCATCGCCCCGGCATGGGGTTTGCCAAGATCCTCTGTCCGATCGACTTCTCTCCCAGCTCGCGAGAGGCGCTGCGCGTCGCCGCCAGGCTCGCGCGCGACTCGTCCGCGCCGCTCGTGCTCGTGCACGTCTGGGAACCACCGCGGTGGTCGAGCGGCGAGATCCAGCTCGCACCCGGCGTCCTGCAGGACATGCTCGACACCGAGGACGCAGAGCTCCAGCGCTGGAAGGCCAACGCGCAGGAGCTCGGCGCGCGCGAGGTCGGCGCGCGGATGCTGACCGGCGTGGCATGGGACCAGATCGTCGCCGTGGCGAGCCGCGATCCGGCGATCGATCTCGTCGTGATGGGGACCCATGGCCGGACCGGGATCAAGCGCGTCCTCGTGGGCTCCGTCGCCGAGAAGGTCGTGCGCCACGCGCCGTGCGCGGTGCTCGTGACCCGCGCGCCGGCGGACAGCGAGTAGCATGCAAGCACCGCTCAAGACCCTCGTGCTCGTGATCCTCGCGATCGTCATCGCCTTGCTGCTGCTGCACACCCGGAGCGCGGCCGGGTAACGGCGTCACGGCGGGATCGCCTGGTCGTCGCGCGCGATCACGCCGTCGTTGGACGCCAGCCAGCGCACGATGTCCATCGTCGAGACGATCCCGATCAGCGCGCCGCCGCCGGCGACGATCGCGACGTGGTGGACGTCCTCGAGCGACATCATCGCCGCCGCGTGCGCGATCGTGGCGTGCTCGTCGAGCGTGATCGCGAGCGGCATCATGACCTGCCCCGTGGTCGTCACCGCCGGCGCGCCGCTGTCACCGCGCGCGGCGAGCAGCTGCTCGACGAGGTCGAACTTGGTGACCATGCCGATCGGGCGGCCGCGGTCATCGACGACCGGGACGCAGCCGATGCGGCGGCGCATCATCAGATCCATGAGGGCCTCGACCTCGAGGTCCTCGCGGGCGCAGATCACGTCGCGGCTCATGATCCGGCGGGCCGGGAGCAGATCGGCGATCGTCGGCAACCGGAGCAGCGCGGCGTCATCGTCCTCGCAGATCGGCACGCGGACGCTGTGGCTGCCGTGGCCGCGGTAGACGTGCTGAGTCGGCGGCGAGCTCGTCGTTGGCACCATGGGCACCTCCCATGTCAGGATCGAGCAAGCCACGGGCCACCGCCGGCGCCGCCATCTCCAGGAGCCACGCACACTTCCGCGCAGATCCACCGATCACGCCGCAGCCGGTGCGCATTTCTGACGATGATTGCTGAGTCGCGGCCACGGCGGCATCACCGCAGGATTCGCGTTGCATCTCGCGCTGCTGCGCAAGCCGTGCGGGTTTTCACCGCCCGCGTGTGCGAACCGCTGGTGCGGCGTGTGCAACGCCTCGGCGCGAGGAGGCCCGATGTCGAGCTCGCTGATCCATCGCCCCGCGGTCGCGCTTCGCGGCTTTCATGACGAAGGCCACGGCTTCGACATGTTCGGGCTGCATCCACCGACCTTGCGCCGCTCGCTCGCGCTCGGCGGGCCGCTGTGCGACCGCTACTTCCGGACGCGGTCGTACGGCATCGAGCACGTCCCGCGCGACGGCGCCGCGATCCTGGTCGCCAACCACGGCGGCGCGCTGCCGGTCGACGGTACGCTGCTCGTGCTCGACGTCGATCGCAAGACCGGCCGGATCGTCCGCCCGATCGCCGACCGCTTCGTGCCGGCGCTGCCGCTGGTCAGCACGTGGTTCGCGCGCACCGGCGCGGTGGTCGGCACGCACGCCAACGTGTCCCGGCTGCTCGCGCGCGGCGAGCTGATCGCGATCTGGCCCGAGGGCGCGGCCGGCATCGCCAAGCCGGCGCGCGATCGCTACCAGATGAAGACCTGGCAGGTCGGTCACGCCGAGCTCGCGATCCGCTACCGCGCGCCGATCGTGCCGGTCGCGATCGTCGGCGCCGAGGAGGCCTGGCCGGTGCTCGGCCGGATCCGCGGGTTCCGGCGCTTCGGCGTGCCGTTCCTGCCGGTGCCGTTCCTGCCGGTGCCCCTGCCGCTGCGCCACGCGATCTACTACGGTGCGCCGATCGCGCTCCACGACGAGCTGCCGCCCGACGCCGCCGATGACCCCGGCGTGGTCGCGCGCGCCGCGGCCCGCGTCCGGCTCGCGCTGAGCGAGCTGCTGCACGATGCGCGGAACAGCCGCGCCGGGAGGTGGCTATGAACGTCCTCGTCACCGGTGCGACCACCCCCCTCGGGCGCGCCCTCGTCGAGCACCTGCTCGCGCTGCGCGACGTCGGCCACGTGCTCGCAGTCGGCGCCGAGCACTGGGGCCCCGGCCTGCCGTCGGACGGCACACGGTTCAGCTACGAGCAGGTCGATCTCACCCGGGGGCGCTCGGTCCACGACCTGCTCTACGGCCCCGCGCGCACCTGCGGCATCGACACCGTGCTGCACGGCGTCCTGCATCGCGCCGTGCGCGACCAGGGCGAGCGCATCCACGCGATCAACGTCGAGGCCACCCGGCTCCTGGTCCAGGCCTGCGTCCGCCACCCCGACATCCGGCGCTTCGTCCTGCGCAGCGGCGGCGAGGTCTACGCGATCCGCTCCGACGAGCCGAACCTGCTCGACGAGGACCGTCCCCTCGCGTTCGATGCCGGCGCGCCCCAGTGGCTGCGCGACCGCGTCGAGGCCGATCTCACCACCTGCGCCCAGATCGGCACCGCGGGCCCCGCGATCGCCGTCCTGCGCTGCGCCGAGATCCTCGCCCGCGGCACCGGCAGCCAGCTCTGGGACTACCTCGGCTCGCGGGTCTGCCTGCGCCCGCTCGGCTTCGATCCGATGATCAACGTGCTCTCGATCGACGATGCCGTCGCCGCCGCCGTCGCTGCGCTCAGCTGCGACGCGCGCGGCGCCTTCAACATCCCCGGGTTCGACACCCTGCCGCTGTCGCAGCTGATCGCGCGCTCGGGCCGCCACGACGTGCCGGTCCCCGGGCCGCTGCTCGCGCCGCTCTACCGCCTGCGCACGCGCACCGTCGGCTTCGAGTTCCGCTACGACCTCAACGTCCGCCGCTTCCACGTCGGCGCGCTGCTCGACGGCGGCCGCGCCCGCGCCGTGCTCGGCTACCAGCCGCGCCACCCGATCGCGTTCCCATCTCACGCCGCCCTCGCTGCGTGATCCACCCGCACCCGCGGCGTGAATTTCGATCCCGCCGGCGCGTCGCGCTACGCTGGTGCCGTGCAAGCGGTCCGCGGTGATCTCCGGTCCCTGGGCGTGGTGTACACGCCGCCCGAGGTGACCCGGCCGATGACCCAGGTCGCGCTCGAGCCGCTGCTCCGCGATCGGACCGCCGATGACATCCTCGCCCTGCGGGTCTGCGACCCCGCGATCGGCGAAGGCGCCTTCCTGCTCGCCGCCGTCGACGTGCTCGTCGAGCACCTCGTCGCCGCCGGCCTGTCCCCCGGCGACGCGCGCGCCGGCGCCGTCCGCTGCGTCCGCGGCGTCGACGTCGATCCGCGGGCCGTCGCGGCCGCCCACGCCGCCCTCGGCGGCGACCCCGCGCAGCTCCAGGTTGGCGACGCGCTCGCGCTCGACTGGCCCGCCGCGTTCCCCGCCGCGTTCGCGCGCGGCGGCTTCGACGCCGTGATCGGCAACCCGCCCTACGTCCGCCAGGAGCACCTCGCCGCCCACAAGCCGCTCCTCCGGCGCTACGCCAGCTACGACGGCTCGGCCGACCTCTACGTCTACTTCATCGAGCTCGCCCACCGCCTCGCGCGGCCCGGCGGCCGGTTCTGCCTGATCACGCCCAACAAGTGGCTGACCGCCGGCTACGGCCGCGCGCTGCGCCGCCACCTCGCCACCCAGCACAGCGTCGAGGGCGTGGTCGACCTCGCGCGCATGCCGCTGTTCGGCGACACCGACGCCTTCCCCTGCATCGTGTGGGGCACCGTCGGCGCCGCCCCCGAGCCCGCGATCCAGGCCGCGCGCCTCGACTCCGGCGCACGCATCGAGCTGCGCGGCGTCGGCTCGCCGCATCCCCGCGAGCGCTGGCGCGCCGATCCCTGGCACATCGACGCGCCCTGCGACCGCGCCCTGCTCGAGGACCTCGAGCGCCGCTGGCCGCCGCTCGCCGACCTCGTCCCCGGCCGCCCCGCGCGCGGCGTCGTCACCGGCTGCAACCGCGCCTTCGTCCTCGACCGCGCCACCCGCGACCACCTCCTCACCGCCGAGCCCGCCGCCGCCGCCATCATCCGCCCCTTCCTCAAGGGCCGCGACCTCCGGCGCTGGCTGCCCGCCGACCCCGAGCGCTGGATCCTCCTCGTCGATCGCGGCACCTCGCTCGCCGAGCTCCCCCACGTCCTCGACCACCTCGGCCGCTTCCGCGCCGCCCTCGAACCCCGCCCCGCCGACTGGCAAGACCCCTGGCGCGG
>VBLP01000635.1 GCA_005887925.1 Deltaproteobacteria bacterium
CAAGCCGGCGAATTCACCCCTCCGCGCGTCGCGTCGCGCGGCCCTGCACCTGTGAGCCTCGTGCTTGCTACTCTCAGCTCGCCGCCTTCGATGATGCCTCGGCCTTGAACGCCGCCACAACTTTGTCGATCGAGAGGGGACTTTCCCATCCCCTCTTCGCCGGCAAGCCGGCGAATTCACCCCTCCGCGCGTCGCGTCGCGCGGCCCTGCACCTGTGAGCCTCGTGCCTGCTACTCTCAGCTCGCCGCCTTCGATGATGCCTCGGCCTTGAACGCCGCCACGACTTTCTCGATCGCGTCCTTGGCGTCGCCGAACAGCATCCGGGTCACCGGCTTGTAGAACAGCGGATTGTCGATACCGGCGTAGCCGGCCGCGCGCGACCGCTTGTTGACGATCACCAGGTGCGACTTCCAGACCTGCAGCACCGGCATGCCCGCGATCGGCGAGCTCGGATCGTCCTCGGCCGCCGGGTTGACGATGTCGTTGGCGCCGATCACGATCGCGACGTCGGTCGACGGGAAGTCGGCGTTGATCTCGTCCATCTCGAGCACGATGTCGTAGGGCACGCTGGCCTCGGCGAGCAGCACGTTCATGTGGCCCGGCAAGCGTCCGGCGACCGGATGGATCGCGAAGCGCACGACCACGCCGGCCGCGCGCAGCACCTCGGTCAGCTCGCGCACCGCGTGCTGGGCGCGCGCCACCGCCATGCCGTATCCGGGCACGATGATCACCGACCTGGACGCGCGGAGCCGCGCGGCGAGCGTGGCGGCGTCGATCTCCTGGACATCGCCCGCGGGCTTGGCCGCGCCGGCGGCGGCCTTGGGCGGCGCCGCGCCGAACCCGCCGAAGATCACGTTCCAGATCGAGCGGTTCATCGCGCGGCACATGATGTACGACAGGATCGCGCCGCTCGAGCCGACCAGCGCGCCGGTGATGATCAGGAGGTCGTTCTGCAGCATGAAGCCGGCGGCCGCCGCGGTCCATCCCGAGTAGCTGTTGAGCATCGACACCACGACCGGCATGTCGGCGCCGCCGATCGCGACGACGAGGTGGACGCCGAGCACGCTGGCGATCGCGGTGCCGGCGCCGAGCGACCACGTCGCGCCGCCGCTGGCGTAGAGCGCGCCGAGCACGATCGACGCGATCAGCATCGCCAGGTTCAGGAAGTGGCGCGCCGGCAAAAGCAGCGGCCTGCCGCTGACCGAGCCGCGCAGCTTGAGGAACGCGATCACCGAGCCGGTGGTCGTGATCGCCCCGATCCAGACGTCGATGAACACCTCGATCCGCTCGGCGAGCGGCGGCGCGCTCGGCGCGACCTGCAGCGAGAACCCGACCAGCACCGCGGCCAGGCCGACGAAGCTGTGGAGCAGCGCCACCATCTCGGGCATCGCGGTCATCCCGACCCGCAGCGCCATGGTCGCGCCGAGCACCGCGGCCACCACGATCGCCACGGCGACCAGCGGGTGCGTGCCGGAGAGGTTCAGCGACAGCGTCGCCGCGATCGCGATCAGCATGCCGACGACGCCATAGGTGTTGCCGCGCCGCGCGGTCTCCTGGCTCGACAGCCCGCGCAGCGCGAGGATGAACAGCACACCGGCCACGAGGTACGCGGCGTTCGCCAGCAGCTGCGGGGTCTTCACGGCAAGCTCTGTCATCGCTATTTCCTGAACATCGCGAGCATCCGGCGGGTCACCAGGAATCCGCCGGCGATGTTGATGGTGGCGAACAGCGTGGCCACGACGGCGACGCCGACCGACGCACCGAGCGGGCCGGTGCTGCCGATCAGGCCACCGACCACGATGATCCCGCTGATCGCATTGGTCACGCTCATCAGCGGCGTGTGCAGCGCCGGCGTGACGTTCCAGACCACCTGGAAGCCGACGAACACCGCCATCACGAACACGGTGATGTGCTGGAGCAGCGCCACGGCCGGCGGGCTGGCATCGGCGCCGGCGACCCCGGGGCGGCCGAACCGCAGGTACGCCCAGACACAGGCCAGCGCGAGGCCGATCACGACCATGGCGATCCCTGTGCCGCGCGACGGCGCCGCGCTCGGCGCCCCGTGGCCATGCGGCCGCGACTTCTCCGGCGCGATCGCGATCGGCGAAGCCGGATCGCGGGGGGTGGGGACCCCGACGGCTCTGCCGGCGGAGCGGGGGTCCACCCCCGTGGGATCGATCGGCCGCGCCGACGCGTCGGGTTTGGCCTCCGCCGGCCTGGCGACGACCGCGATCGGCCCCGACGCCTTGGCCGGCCTGGCCTCGGGCCTGGGCGCCTCGGGCTTCCTGGGCGCCGGCCAGCGCTTCTCACCGAGCTCGAGCACCAGCGCCGGCCGCACCGCGTCGTTGTCGTGGTTGATCTTGTAGCCCTTGGCGCCGCCCATCTCGTCGAGGAGGTGCGCCAGGTTGGTGCCGTACATGTCGCTCGCGACGTGCGCCATCCGGCTCGCGAGGTCGGTGTAGCCGACGATGGTCACGCCCTTGTGCACGGCGACCTCGCCGGGCTGGGTCAGCTCGCAGTTGCCGCCCTTCTCGGCCGCCAGGTCGACGATCACCGAGCCGGGCTTCATCAGCTCGACCATGTCGGTGAACCACAGCTTGGGCGCCGGCCGGCCGGGGATCAGCGCCGTCGTGATGACGATGTCGACCTCCCTGGCCTGGGCCCGGAACAGCGCGTACTCGGCCTCGAGGAACTCCTTGCTCATCTCCCTGGCGTAGCCGCCCTGGCCCTCGCCGGACTCCTGGATCGAGACCGTGAGGAACTCGCCGCCGAGCGACTTGACCTGATCCTCGACGCTGGGCCGGACGTCGAACGCGCGGACGATCGCGCCGAGGCCCTTGGCGGCGCCGAGCGCGGCGAGCCCGGCGACGCCGCCGCCGATGATCAGCACCTTGGCGGGCGGCACCTTGCCGGCCGCGGTGAACTGCCCGGTGAAGAAGCTGCCGAACCGGTTGGCCGCCTCGACCACCGCGCGGTAGCCGGCGATGTTGGCCATCGACGACAGCGCGTCCATCTTCTGCGCGCGGCTGATCCGCGGCACCTGGTCCATCGCGAGCAGCCGACCACCGGCGGCCGCAGCTTGAGCACGATGTCGCTCTGCCACGCGGCCTGGCGATCGACGACGACCGCGCCCGCCGCTTCGTACTGCGCGTCGGGATAGCTCGCTGCCTCGCCGCCGCCGCGCTCGACCACGACCTCCCAGCCGGTCTTCACCCACTTCGCGACCACGCCCGGCGATGCCGCCACCCGACGCTCCTCGGGCCGCGTCTCCTTGACGATGCCTAGTTTCATGGGAAGGGGGCACACCATGCCAAACCATCGCCGGAAGGGAAAGAGCTATCTGCATGAAAGCTGTTAGGTTTCGAGCATGCATGGCACCCTCTACGAAGCTTGCGGAGACCGGCTCGTCCGCGTCGTCGATCGCAACGGCGTGTGCCACGCCGATCTCGTGTGGAGTGGCAGCAATACCGACCGGCTGGTCCGTCTCACCGTCGATGGCGCGGTGGTCGACGGCGCCGTGATCGACCATCCACTGCTCGGCGCGACGCACGCCGCCGGCGACACCGCGATGACCGCGGTCGACTGGGCGCGCCCCACCGAGATCCCTGCGATCGCCGAGCCCGGCCGCCTGCCGCTCGGCGCCGGCGCCGCGATCCTCAACACGCTCGCGCTGCTCGCGCGCCGCGCCGGGGTCGCCGCCCTGCGCTACGCCGGCCCGTACCCCACGGCCGCGCTGTGGCGGACGCTCGCGCGATCGTTTCGCTGCAGCGCCGACGAGGCCGCGTTCACCGCCGGCGCGCTCGACCGCGCCGTGCGCGTCGCCCGCGATCCGATCCCGATCGACTTCGCCCCGGATCCCCACGAGCGCGTCGCGATCGCCGGCGGCTTCGTCGAGCTGCGCGACCGCCTCGAGCGCGTCGTCCTGGGTGGCATCAGCTACGAGCCGGGCGGCTCCCCCGCCCGCCTGATCAGCACACCCCACAGGGCGGGCGCGAGATCCACGACCGCTGATCACGGCGACGCGCCGGGTGGCTGTCCCGCGCGCCCCGAGGGTCCAGCCGGTGTCGGCTCCGCGCCGGGCGGCGAGGTCGGTGCCGCTCCGGGCGGCGCGGCTCGCCCGCTCCCGGCCGAGCCAGGCGGTCCGGGATCCGGACATCACCACTGCGAGGTCTGGTTCGGCGACGCCTGCTACGCGCGGGTCGCCACGCTGTCCGCCGGCGGTCGCGTCGTCGACGGTCCCCACCCGGTGCCGCCGTGCCCCAGCCCCGTGCTCGGCCGCGGCTTCCCCGCCGCCCTGCGCGACGCCCTCGCCGAGCTCGTCGCCGAGGCCGTCCCCGCGCCGCTGGCCGCCGATGCCCGTGCGCTGTGCGCCGCCTCGGAGCTGTGCTGGGCCGACCTCGGCGCCCGCGCCGCCGGCGAGCTCTCCGGTGGCTTCGCCGTGCACGCCGCGCTGTGGGACCGCATCGCGCCGCTCGGCCTCGCCCGCCTCGCGCTCGCGCTCGCCGAGGCCCTCGCGCCCGTCGTCGCGGCGGCCGTCGCGCAGCGCGCCGCAGCCGCCGGCAGCGCGCCGCGCTACGCTCGGACATCACCTCAGGAGTCCCGATGACGCCCGTCCATCACGCCCCCCGGCCTGCGCCGCCAGCCGCCCGATGGCTGGTCCCCGTGCTCGCCGCGCTCGTTGCGCTCGCCGCGTTCGCCCCGGCCGCTCGCGCCAACGTCAGCGTGATCGACAACAACAAGACCATCGACGTCGATTGCGCCAAGGACCCCGAGGTCCACCTGCTCGGCAACCACCTCACCGTCACCGCCAAGGGCGTGTGCAGCAAGATCACCGTCGAGGGCAACCACACCATGGTCACCGGCTCGGCCGCGACCGTCCACGTCGCCGGCAGCCACAACACGCTCACCCTGGCCGCCGCCGACGACGTCACCATCGACGGCAACAGCAACACCGTCACGGTGCGCAAGCCGATCAAGCGCAAGGCGCCGCGGATCGCCAACACTGGCACCGACAACAAGGTCACGGCGCCGAAATAAACAAGCTCGCATGGATTGATGGCCAGGAAGATCCGCGCGACGCGACGCGCGGTCGCCAGTCGTGAATGATCCCGCCGGCTTTGCCGGCGCGGAGGGGGCGGGAAGGCCCCCTATCGATCGATCACGGCGCCGGCGACGGCTCGCGGTCGAGCTCGCCGAGGTCGAGCTCGAAGCTCCACCGGCCCCGCCGGGTCGGCTCGTCGAGCGCGATCCTGAGCAGCTCGAGGTAGCGCACCCGCGGCACCTCGTAGGCGCCGAACCGCTCGAGGTGATCGGTGTGGACCTGGCAGTCGATCAGCCCGATGCCCCAGGCGTCGAGCTGCCGCACGCAGGCGACGTACGCGATCTTCGATGCGTCCGGCGCGCGCGCGAACATCGACTCGCCGAAGAACGCCGCGCCCAGCGACACCCCGTACAGCCCGCCGACCAGCTCGTCGCCGTGCCACGCCTCGATCGAGTGCGCGAACCCCAGCTCGTACAGCCGGGTGTATGCGTGGACCATCTCCGGGATCAGCCACGTCCCCATCTGCCCCGGCCGCGGCGACGACGCGCAGCCCTCGAGCACCTTGCCGAACGCCCGGTCCATCGTCAGCTCGTACGGCCGGCGCCGGATCTGCTTGCGCAGGCTGCGCTGCACCACCAGATCGCGCGTCGTCATGACCATCCGCGGATCCGGCGAGTGCCACAGGATCGGCAGGTTCTCCGCGTACCAGGGAAAGATCCCCTGCGTGTAGCCCAGCAGCAGCCGCTCCGGCCGCAGGTCGCCGCCGAGCGCGAGCAGACCGTCCTCGGCGAGGTGCACCGGAGGAAACACGAGGCGGTCATCGAGCCGGAATACCGGCATGGCTGTGCAGTGTAGCGGATCGCCGCTCGCCACGACGCGATCGGCCCACCCTCCCACCGATCTGCATCCCTCATCGCACGCGATGCGAGAAACCAGTGGCCTCCGCGCCCGAGGTGTGCCCTCGCGACGAGCGGCCGTGCTCGCAGGCGCCGGCGTCGCGATCGACGACGAGCCGCGGCATCGCGCCATCACCGCCGCCGGCGGCGGAGCGCGAGCAGCGCGGGTGCGAGGGCGAGCCAGCCGGCGGAGCCGCCCGCGGAGCAGCCGCCGCTGACGTCGACGTCGGACTCGTCGTCGGCGTCGGCGCTGGTG
Organism: Deltaproteobacteria bacterium; assembly: GCA_005887925.1. Classification (GTDB taxonomy): domain Bacteria; phylum Myxococcota_A; class Polyangia; order Haliangiales; family Haliangiaceae; genus JABFXX01. The sequence continues at coordinate 6,194 of VBLP01000635.1, forward strand.
TTGGCGTCGCCGTCGGGGGTGACGGTGACGGCGAAGTCGAGGGTGCCGAGCTGGGTCGTGCCGTCGACGAGCGCGAGCTGGGTCGCGATCGGGGTCGGGGTCGCGACGCTCGGCGCGGCGATGTCGATGTCGACGACGCCCTGGGTGCCGGCGGGGACGGCGACGCCGATCGCGCCGAGCTCGACGCTCGAGGTCCAGGTCGCGGCGTCGTAGAGCTCGCTGGCGTTGCCGTCGGCGATCCGCAGCGTCGTGGTGGCCGGCCAGTCGACGTCGGTGTCGTTGGCGAGGGTGAGCGTGTAGTGCGCGGTCTGGCCGGGGGCGATCCGGTCGGGGCCGTCGGCGGCGACGAGGTCGGCCGCGCGCACCCTGGGCGTGCACGACGCGCCGGTCGCGAAGCCGGTGGCGGGCGACTTCTTGAGCCGCGCCTCGGTCGCGGGGCCGTAGTCGCCGTCGGTGGCGATCTTGTCGCCCGGGTGGTTGCGGTTCCACAGCCGCTGGAACGCGAGCACGTCCCTGCCGCGGATGTCGGCCGAGCTCAGGTGATCGAAGTGGACGGGATCGCCGGGCACGTCGTGCGACCAGCGGTGGTTGGCCATCGCGCCGACGCGCGCGCTCCAGTTGGCGAGGTCGACGGCGCGGCCGCTCTCGTGGTTGGACCGGCCGACGGGCGCGGCCGCCCGGATGCCGCAGCGGCCGCGGTCGTGCCACTGCAACAATAGATACTGCTGTGCGATGGTGCGGAATGCGCTGTTGACGCGCACGTTGCCGACGGCCTGCAGATCGGACTTCGCATTGGCCGCCAGATAGGGCAGCACGGCATTGCTGGTGATCGTGATCCCGCTGCCCGCCGAGAACCGGGTCAGGCTGCTGGGGTTCATGCAGCCGATCTCGTTGGCGATTTGCCTGGACAGGCCGATCACGACGGCGGTCGTGCAAGAGCTGGTGACGAACGACGCCACCGACAGCTCGGAGCTGATCTCGCTGGTATGCGGATCCTCGTCGAGACCGCAGGCGCCGCAGAGGGCCAGGGACGCGAGCCCCAGGGGCCCGAGTCGGCGACCGCCGAGCGCTGTGTGCAACTTCGAGGTTGCAGAGAGGGGAGCGAAGCCGAACAACCGCTGAGAACCGTGTGCGCTTGTCATGATGGCTGCGAGCCGCAGCAAGCGCCGCGCCCGACGCCGCACCGCCCCGTGCTCACCGTGGCCGATGGCACATCGCGCGAGTTCCGGATCGCTGCGCGCGGGGGTGCGCGTGCCTGCACCCCGGTGGCGCCGGGCGTGGTGTGCCGCGGCTCCAGGCCGTGGTCCACGGCCCCGTGGCTACCGGAGCTTCCAGGGTAGAGTGCGCCGCGATGCGACTCCTGTTCTGCGGCTCCGGGTGGCTGCCCTTCATCGACATCCTCGCCGCGCGGCTGCCGCCGGGCGCGACGGTCGGTGGCTGGGATCGCCGCACGCCGCTCACGGCCGCGGTCGCCGACATCGACGTCCTGCTGCCGTCGGACGCCCTGATCACGCCGGAGGTGGTCGAGGCGGCGCCGCGGCTGCGGCTGATCCAGCAGACCGCGGCGGGCACCGAGCGGATCGATCGCACGGTCGCGGTCGCGCGCGGCATCCCGATCTGCAACGCGCCGGGGATGAACCACGTCGCCGCCGCCGAGACCGCGCTGTACCTCCTGCTCGCGCTCGCCCACCGCGCGCCGCTGGCCGCCCGCTCGTTCGCGCAGCGCGAGCTCGGCGTACCGCTCGGCATCGAGCTGTGCGGCAGGACGCTCGGCGTGATCGGGATGGGCCGCGTCGGCAGCGCCGTCGCCGAGCGCGCCCGCGCCCTCGGGATGACCGTGATCGCGCTCGGCCGGGCGGCGACCGCGGACGACCGCGCGGCGTTCTTCGCCGCCGCCGACGCGATCTCGATCCACTGTCCGCTCACCGCCGAGACCCGCGGCATGATCGACGCCGCGGCGTTCGCGGCGATGCGGCCCGGCGCGCTGCTGGTCAACGTCGCGCGCGGCGCGGTGATCGAGCGCAGCGCACTCCTGGCGGCGCTCGCCGGCGACCGGCTCGGCGGCGTCGGCCTCGACGTGCACTGGGAGGAGCCGCCCGATCCGAGCGACCCGCTGTACGCCGACCCGCGCGTCGTCGCGCTGCCGCACCTCGGCGGCTCGAGCGTCGAGGCGTTCGCCCGGATCCGCGACCTGGTGCTCGACAACCTCGACCGCCTGGTCCGCGGCGAGCCGCTGCGCCATCGCATCGCGTGACCGGTGCCGGCGAGCTCCGGATCACGGTGTGGTGGGATGGTGGGATGCGAGGATTCCTGAGACTCCGGAGACGCTCCGACGGACAGGTCGCAGCAGGCGCCGCGTCCGGGACGATCGATCGACCCATCGATCGCTGACGCGCCTGCGCCACGATCTGACCGCGCATGCCGGATCGCGATCGGTCAGGCCGCGGTGCCGCAGCCGGCCGCAGTCCAGGGTTCGCGCAGCTCTACCACTGGGTGCGTGACCTGGCGCATGGCTGCGAGAGACACCAGGCGGTGGCCTGGTTGTGGGGAGCTGCCAGCGCACATGACCGGGGGGCGGCCCGCGGCTGGTCGCAATGGTTGTGCTTGCACCGTGTTAGTCTGGGCGCCGTGGAAGCCACGGTGGACTCCGCCACCGCCCGACCCGGGACGGACAGCGATGCTCTGCTCCGCGACCGACGGCTCGGGGACTTCGTGCTCCGCGAATGTATCGGCGAAGGCGCGTTCGCCGCGGTGTATCGCTGCGAGCAGCCGCTGCTGGGCCGCGAGGCCGTCGTCAAGGTGCTGCACCAGCGCCTGCGCGGCAGCGAGGTCGTGCTGCAGCGGTTTCTCCGCGAGGCGCGGCTGGCCTCGCGCCTCGATCATCCCTACGCCGCGCACGTCTACGCGTTCGGCGTCGAGCCCGACGACGGCCTGGCGTGGATCGCGATGGAGCTGGTGCACGGCACGTCGCTGGCGCGCTGGCTGAGCGAGCGCGGCCCGCTGCCGCTCGACCTGCTCGTCGGGTTCTTCGAGCAGGTCGCCGAGATCGTGCAGAATGCCCACGATCACGGCATCGTGCATCGCGATCTCAAGCCGTCGAACGTCATGCTGATCGAGTACGCCGGCAAGGTGTTTCCCAAGCTGCTCGACTTCGGGATCGCCAAGCTGGTCGACGAGGCGGCGTACCGAGGGACGCCGACCACGCCGATGGACGCGGTCGATCTCGACGACGCGTTCACGCCGCCGCCGGAGAGCGGGGAGCTGCACCTGACCCAGGCCAACGCCACGCTGGGCTCGCCGCCGTACATGTCTCCCGAGCAGTGGTGCGATCCACTATCGGTCGGCCCGCGCTCGGATCTGTATTCCCTTGCCGTGATGGCCTACGAGGCGCTGACCGGGCGGCAGCCGTTCACCGGGCCGACGATCGCGGCGATCGGCGAGCAGCACTGCAACGCCGAGGTCCCGCCGGTCGGCCCCGGGTTCCCGGCCGCGCTCGATCGCGTGTTCCAGCGCGCGCTCGCCAAGAATGCCAATGATCGACCGATCGACGCACTCGCCTTTGCCCGCGAGCTGCGCGCCGCCGCGTACTCCCAGGTGCCGGACCGCGGCACGATCCCGACCGAGCCGATCGTGGCGCTGGCGCGGCGGCGGATCTGGCCGTGGGCGGCGGCCGGCGCGGTGCTGATCGCGGGAGGCCTCGCCGGATATGCCGTGATCGGCGCGACCGAGCGCGTCCCGACGCTGTCTCCGGCGTCGTTCGCACACACCGTCGATCCCGCCCCGCCATCGCCACCGACCTCGCCGACGGGTCCGGTGCTGACCGCGGCGGCGCCCAGCGCCTCGAAGGCCGTCAGCGTCGAGATCCAGTCCAGCCCGCAGGGCGCGGAGGTGTTCCAGTACCCGTCGTACGTCAGGGTCGGCGTGACGCCGTGGAAGACCGACGAGCACAGCGAGGATGGCACGCGCGTGTACGTGATCCGCAAGGCCGGGTACGCCGAGCGCCGGGTCGAGATCGATCTGCGCACGGGCGGGACGGCATCGGTCAAGCTGCGCGCCGTGCCCCGGATCATTGCTCCGCCGGCCGCCACGGCACCCTCCGCACCGTCGGCGCCGCGACCGCCGGCGCGCCGCGAAGGCGAGCCGGTGGACCCGTTCCGCACCGGAGGGACATGATCGCGCGCTGGCTCGCGTTCGCGGTGCTCGTGGCCCTCGCGCTACCGGGCGGCGCGGCGCGGGCGCAGTCGGCCTCGAACCGCGCCGAGGCCGCGCAGCGCGTCCGGCAGGGCGAGGCGTACTTTCAGCGCGGCGACTTCGACCGCGCGCTCGCCGAGTACCAGGCGGCGTTCGATCTGAGCGCGGAGCCGCTGCTGATCTTCGACATCGCGCTGTGCCACGACCGCGCTGGCCGGCCGGTCCCGGCGCTGCAGGCGTTCCGCAGCTACCTCGAAGTCGCCCCCGACGGGATCGTCGCCAGCGAGGCGCGCGCCGACGTCGCGCGGCTCACCCCGATCGTCGAGAAGATCCTGGCGGACCGCGCGGCGGAGGAAGCCCGGCAGCACGACGCCGCCGCGCAGCAGGCCGAGGCGGTCCGGCGCGAGGAAGCGGAGCGCGCGTCGGAGCGCTCGCGATCACGGCGGATGCACGCGTCGCTGTACGTGATGGCGGCCGGCGCGGCGGTCGTCGCGGCGGGCGGCGCGACCTACCTGGTTGGCCGGCGCACCAGCGACCGGCTCGCCGGACCGTCGGAGCCCGATGCCTACGCTTCCGATCGCAACCACCTGTTCCTCGAGCGGGACCTGGAGTACGCCGCGTTCGCGGTCGGCGGCGTGGCGATCGCGACCGGCCTGGTGCTCGCGTACACGGCGCGCGGCCGGCGCGACCGCCCCCAGGTCTCGGCCGCGATCACGCCCGGTGGTGCAGCGGTGGTGGTTGCATGGTCACGCTGAAGCGCCCGACGGCAGCCACTGCGGTGGTCGCCGGCGTGGCGGCCGCGGCGTGTCTGTCGCTGCCGCCCTACCGGGGCGAGCCCCTCATGTCGTACCAGGACAAGGACGAGGACGGTGGTGCCACGATCACCGGCTCCGGCTTCGTGCTGCACTTCGCCAGCGGCAGCGGCTTTCACCTCCCCGATTCGCTGAAGGTCGGCGACGCCGAGGTCATGGGCCACGTCGGGAGCGATTCGATCAACCCGATGACGTCATCCTGCGACTCGGAGAGCGAGACCGGCATCAAGCTTGCCCCGACGCCGCGGATCAGCCCGGACAGCATCGCGCCCGCAACGCAGACCCGGCTCACCGCGGTGCTGAGCGGCCCCGTCGTGGTGCAGGTCCGGATCGACTGGGCGACCCACTTCATGTGCGCCCCGCTCGCGGTCCCCGGCGGCACGTCGACATTCACGGTGTTCCCCGAGGGCCGCATCGTGCGGCATGACAAGCTCAACGACCCGACGCAACCGGTCAGCGTGGACGGCTGCGCGTGCCCCGGCTCGAGGTACGAGGTCGGCGGGACGTTCTACGTGTCGTCGTTCTGGACCTTCGCGCAAGCCCAGTTTGGCAGCCTCAACGGCGTGGATCTCGGGGCAAGCGGGGGAAGCGACGACATGCTCCAGCCGGTCGCATCGAAAGACCGCTACACGGTCGACGCCCAGTACCCCGTGGTGTGCTTCGACGCCAAGGATAGTGCCCGCCAGGTGGCCTCCGCGTGGGACCTCCCGCCGGAGGTGAATGGGCAACGCGCCTCGACATTCCTGTTCGGCACGACGCCGCTGGTCGGCCACCGCATCGACAAGCCGTTCGGCTCGAACATGCTCGACCTGCCATGGGACATCCACGGTGCGGTGTTCCTCGAGCACGCGGGCTGCGCCGCGGCGGCCAAGCGGGCCCACGAGTACCTCGAACCGTCGCCCCTCCGCATCGATGAAGGCAACCCGATCAAGCCCTCGCTGCTCGACGGCATGTACGGGGGCGAGCGCGGTGATGGCGGGCGAGGCATCGACCTCGGATCCGATCGCGCCACGCTGAGCCCGCCACCGGGCGGCACGGTGCCCGGTCCGTTCGCCGTGTGGCTCACGTTCAAGTCGTCGATCGACGTCCCCCGCGCGACGCTGCAGGGCGGGACCTCGACCCCGGGATGGTACGAGCCGCAGCGGGTCGACGGACGCAACTGGATCCTGTGGTTCCGAGATCCGCTCATGGCCGGCCAGATGATCGCGATCGCGCCGCTCTGATCGCGGCGTGCGAAGATTGCCCGGCGCGACCAGTCGTGATGCCATGAACGCCACGATGCGACCGGGAGCTGCATCCAATCACCCGAGGCGCTGCGCCACGGAGGTAACAAAGGACGCGAGATGAGCTGGTTCGCGGGCTATATCCGATCCTCGATCGGAGCCAAGCAGGTCATGGCCGTCACCGGCCTCTTGCTGCTCCTGTTCGCGATCGTCCACATGCTGGGCCACCTGCAGATGTTCGGCGGCCAGGACATGTACAACCGCTATGCGCATTTTCTGCAGGACCTGTGGGAGGTGAAGTGGCCGGTGCGCGCCGGGCTGCTCGGCCTGTTGATCGTGCACGTCGTGGTCGCGATCGGCCTGGTCGCGAAGAACCGCGCCGCGCGCCCCGCCGGCTACGTCAAGTTCCGGCCGGTGACCTCGTCGTGGGTCGGCCGCACGATGGCGTGGACCGGGCTCTTCGTGTTCGCGTTCCTGGCCTTCCACATCCTCCATTTCACGCTCGGCCAGGTCCAGCCCGGCTACTTCCACGTGATGGATCCCAAGGACCGCTGGGACGCCTACTCGATGTTCATCCACGGCTTCCAGAGCCCGGCGGTCTACGCGGTGTACCTGGTCGGGATCCTCCTGCTCGCGCTGCACCTGGGCCACGGCGCGGTCAGCTGGCTGCAGTCGCTGGGCCTGCGCCACCCCAAGTACCCCACCGACCGGCTCGGCACCACCGTGGCGGCCCTGCTGTTCGTCGGCTACATGGTGCCGCCGACCGCGGTGCTCGCCGGCATCCTCCGGCTCCCCGGTTCCTGAGGCGCGACATGACGCTCAAGCTCGACCCTCACACCCCCTCGGGCCCGATCGAACAGCAGTGGTCGAACGCGCGGTTCGAGATGAAGCTGGTCAACCCGGCCAACAAGCGCAAGTACAAGGTGATCGTCATCGGCTCGGGGCTCGCCGGGGGTTCGGCCGCGTCCACGCTCGCCGAGCTCGGCTACGACGTCGCGTGCTTCTGCTTCCAGGACTCGCCGCGCCGCGCTCACTCGATCGCCGCGCAGGGCGGGATCAACGCCGCCAAGAACTACCAGAACGACGGCGACTCGGTGCACCGGCTGTTCTACGACACCGTCAAGGGCGGAGACTTCCGCGCCCGCGAGTCCAACGTGCACCGGCTCGCCGAGGTCTCGGTCGACATCATCGACCAGTGCGCCGCGATGGGCGTGCCGTTCGCCCGCGAGTACGGCGGCACGCTCGCCAACCGCAGCTTCGGCGGCGCCCAGGTGTCGCGCACGTTCTACGCCCGCGGCCAGACCGGCCAGCAGCTGCTGCTCGGGGTGTACGCCGCCCTGGCGCGGATGATCGGCGTCGGCAAGGTGCGGATGTTCCCGCGCACCGAGATGCTCGACCTCGTGGTCCATCCAGATACGGGACGCGCGATCGGCGTGGTCGTGCGCGACCTCGTCACCGGCGCGATCAGCTCGCACGCCGCGCACGCGGTCGTCCTCGCGACCGGCGGCTACGGCAACGCCTTCTACCTGTCGACCAACGCCAAGGGCTGCAACGTCACCGCGACCTACCGCGCCCACAAGCGCGGCGCCGGGTTCGCCAACCCGTGCTTCACGCAGATCCATCCGACCTGCATCCCGGTCGCCGGTGACTATCAATCCAAGCTCACGCTGATGTCGGAGTCGCTGCGCAACGACGGCCGGGTCTGGGTGCCGAAGTCGAAGGACGATGTCGTCGTGCACCCCGACCAGATCCCCGAGGAGGCGCGCGACTACTACCTCGAGCGCAAGTACCCGAGCTTCGGCAACCTGTCGCCGCGCGACATCGCCAGCCGCGCCGCGAAGGAGCAGTGCGACGAGGGCCGCGGCGTCGGCCCCGGCGGCCGCGGCGTCTACCTCGACTTCCGCGACGCGCTCCGCCGCGACGGCGAGGACAAGGTCCGCGAGAAGTACGGCAACCTGTTCGAGATGTACGAGCGGATCACCGGCGAGAACCCGTACCAGGTGCCGATGCGGATCTACC
>VBLP01000637.1:0-1841 GCA_005887925.1 Deltaproteobacteria bacterium
GTAGACCCAGCGGAACTTGATATCGTAAGGTGCTTCTCCCGCCATCGTCAAAAGGCCATTGTGAATGGCAGTGTGGTGTCCTGTGCAGATGACCGAAAGATTGGTTATGCCGTGACTGCCGCCGTGTGATTGTTCAATAATATGGTGTACTTCCAGGTTTCTTGCCGACCGGCACCCGGGCACCGTGCAGCAATGATGATCGCGTGCAAACACCTGCTCGCGGAGCCGCGGCGTCACCGTGGTCGTCGCTCGCTCCGGCGACGCGGTATCGAGCGAGCCGAGGATCTTCGCGTCGCAGGATGCACGCTCGAACACCTCCGGGGCAACGTCGATCTCGCGTCCCGCGCCGTTCTGCGTGGCCCGCCGGCAGTCGGGACACTGTGTGTACGCGATCTGGTGCGCCGGGCCATCGGCGCCCGAGCCTGGCGCGATCGCGCCGCGGCAGATCGTCTCGACGAAGTCGGCGTCGCTGATCTCGGCGCCGCGCTCGGTGGCAACAACCGTGCGCGCTTGCCGCCACAGCGCGTAGACCTCCGGAGGCAGCTCGATCCGCACCACGCGCGGACGCAGGTCCGGGTGCGTCGGATCGTCCGGGCGATCGCCGGGCTCATGGCCGGCAACCAGGCGCTCGACCTGATTGGCGACCAGGCCGCGGCTCGCGGCGAGCCAGTCGGCTTCAGTCTCGGCGGTTGCGACGCGGGTCAGCTCGCGCACGGCCGAGTACGTCAGCTCGCCGCGTGCGAGGACCGCCGTGGTCTCCGGCAGTGCGGCGAGTGAACGTGCGACGCGCATGCGCTCGTGCGCGGCGTGCGGGCGATATCCGAGCTGGCGCTCCATGTACTCGTAGATGCTGACGTACCCGCACAGGAAGTAGATCTTGAGCTGCTCGGCACGCACGAGATCGAACAGCTCCGCGGCGTCGAGCGCGGCGCGATGGCGGGCGTATTCGCGCAGCCGGCGATCCACCGCTTGCCACTCGGCAACCCAATGCCGATCTGATGTCAACCTACGCTGTTCGTCGATCTCGCTCGAGCTCTGCAACATCATGGTCCGCTCATTACCACAGCCATACATACTGTCAATCTATGTCTCACAACTAATTATCGTTCAGCTCACCATGAAATATGAATTCTACCGAATTGTATTTATTGCGAATAGATAGACTATCTCGTACTTCGCCGCGATGTAGAGCAGTTCTTCATCGCTCGCGGCGGAGCTTCCACGAAGCGACCGCGGTACCAATGCTGACGTCGCGGTCCCATCGGCGGGAACGCGACGTGATAGAGGACGAGGGCGCAGCGTTCGGGCACGAAACCGTTGGTTGGTGGTCTGCCGCCCTGCAGGAGTACTGCGTACCTGTCGGGCTGGCGGCCCGCTCCCTGCGGAGAGCCGACCACCCGCCGCTGACGGCCGAGAGCTGACCGCCGCCGTCGACCGCCGACCACCGAGAGCCGCCGCTGAACACCACGCTCGCCGCCTGCCGATCACAGAGGCCGCGCCCAGAGGGCTCGCTCGCGAATCGCGCTCGGGGTTGCAGCGTCGAGCACTCTGCCGCGTCAAGGGGTCGGAATTGATCAGGTTCTCGACGCCACGAAGTCTCGGCGGAGCATGCAAGCCGCAGCAGGTCGGCTCTCCTGAGTGAGCGCCTGCGTCGATGCGCTGCGGTGCCTGCGGATGGCAACCAGGCATCAGAGCGCAAGCGCGGTGCATGCACGAATTGGCCCGTGGACGCGGCCGGGCCGAGGACAACCACCCGGACGTAGCGCCGGAACGCGTACGTTCGGGAGGTGGTTGCCCTCCGCCCTTGGACAACCGCGCACCAGAACGTCAGGCCAACCAGG
>VBLP01000637.1:1921-8474 GCA_005887925.1 Deltaproteobacteria bacterium
CCGCGGTGTCGGCGAGGCCGGGCGGTCGCGTCGGCCCATGATCCATCGCCACGGTCCCAGCTGGGACGTTGGCAGTGGCACCGCGCCCGCGTGGGTGCAGCCGCCGATCCGCGGTACCGGCGAGGCTGATGGTCCGCGTCGGCCCATGATCCATCGCCACGGTCCCAGCTGGGACGTTGGCAGTGGCACCGTGCCCACGTGGGCGCAGCCGCCGAACCGCGGTGTCGGCGAGGCCGGGCGGTCGCGTCGGCCCATGATCCATCGCCACGGTCCCAGCTGGGACGTTGGCAGTGGCACCGTGCTCACGTGGGCGCAGCCGCCGAGCCGCGCTCCGTCGCTGAGACCCGCGCCACATGACCACGGGTCTCGACAACTCAGCATCTCCTGGAGAGGAGATGCGTGCATCTTCGTGGCGGTTCGGGATCCTCTTCAAGAAGACTAGATCTCTCATCGTGGAGGTAGGGCCTGTGGGCGCGGTGGGCAAGCGCGCACCTCGTTGGCCTGACGTTCTGGTTGCGCGGTTGTCCAAGGGCGGAGGGCAACCACCTCCCGAGCGTACGCGTTCCGGCGCCACGTCCGCGTGGTTGTCCTCGGCCCAGCCGCGTCCACAGGCCACCTCGCGCGTGCAACCGCGCTCGCGTTCTGGTGCCTGATTGCCCTCCGCAGAAATGATCCGGCTCCTTCCTTGTCCGACCGGCATCGGGGCTAAACCACGGCGGTTGATGAACGCGTTTGTCGACTCGATTCCTGGCGCAGAGACGGTTCCCGCATCAGCAATCGGGTCGCCGTCGGCTCCACCACGCGTATCGAGTTCACAAGTCGACTGTGCCGAAAGTCATGCCCGGGTCATAGCTGGCGGGCATCGGATGCGGCCGTCGGTTTGCTAGGCTGATGGGGTGTCGCTCGGCGCTGCGTCGATCATCGATCAAGCGGTCGCCGGCCGGGACGGCGCCGGCCTGGCCGGGGCTTCGCCGCGCGAGCCGGTAGCTCGCTTCGTCGGTCCGGGGTATGTCATCGCGTTCGTCGCGGTGACGCTGGCGGGCTTCGCCCAGGCTGCGACGACGCCGGGTGTGCTGGCTGCGCCGGGCGCGCTCGACGGGCTCGCCGCGGCGGCGGTGGTGTTCGCGCTGCTCGGCACGCTGGGGCTCCACCTCGCGGAGCAGCGCGGGTCGCGGCGCGGGGTGTACCTCGTGCTCGGCGTGCTTGGCGTGCTCGGTGCGGTCGCGACGCTGGCCAGCCAGGGCTACGCATCGATGATGCTGCTGGCGGTGGTCAGCGTCGGCGTGCTGCACCTGGGGGCGCGCGCCAGCGCCGGCGTGACGGTCGCCGCGGCAGCCGTCGCGCTGCTCGCATTCGCCGCGCGCGACTCGCTGTGGAGCGCGCTGGTCCAGGCCGAGATCGCGTTCGGCTCGGGGATCGCGTTCGTGTTCGTGTTCTCGCGGATCGCGCTGCGCGAGCATCGCGCGCGCCGTGATAACGAGCGGTTGGTCGCCGAGCTCGCGGCGGCGAACGCGCGGCTGACGGCGCAGGCGGTCCACGCCGAGCAGCTGGCGCGGGCCGAGGAGCGCAACCGGATCGCGCGCGAGATCCACGACGGGCTCGGCCACTTCCTGACCGTCGTGCACATCCAGCTCGAGGCGGCGCGCAGCACGCTGGCGAGCGACCCCGAGCGCGCGCTCGCCGCGCTGACCCGGTCGCAGCAGCTGACCCACGAGGGGCTGTGCGAGGTCCGGCGCAGCGTCGCGCTGCTGCGCGGCTCGGCACCGGCGCGGCCACTGGTCGAGGCGCTCGGTGCGCTGGCCGACGACTCGACCGCCGCCGGGGTCGCGACCGCGCTCTGCGTCGAGGGCACGCCGCGGCGGCTCGCCGAGCCGGTCGAGTTCACGCTGTACCGCGCGGCGCAGGAGGCGCTGACCAACGCCCGCCGCCACGCGCGCGCGTCGCACGTCGCGCTCGCGCTCGTGTTCGCCGACTCGGGCGCGGTGCGGATGCGGGTCGCGGACGACGGGGTCGGTGCCGGCGACCCCGCCGAGGGCTTCGGGCTGCGCGGCATGCGCGAGCGCGCCGAGATCATCGGCGGCACGCTCGCGGTCACCACCGCACCGGACCAGGGCTTCGCGATCGAGCTCGAGGTGCCGTGATGATCCGCGTCGTGATCGCCGACGACCAGGCGCTGTTCCGCGAGGGTCTGCGCGCCGTGCTCGTCGCCGCCGGCGTGGACGTGGTCGGCGAGGCCGGCAACGGCGCCGAGGCGGTCGCGCTCGCGGCCGAGCTCGCTCCCGACGTCGTGCTGATGGACCTGCGGATGCCGGTCCTCGACGGCGCCGCCGCCACCCGCCGGATCCAGGGCCTGCCGCGGCCGCCGCGCGTCGTCGCGCTCACCACGTTCGACGACGACGACACCCTGTTCGAGGCGGTGCGCGCCGGCGCGCTCGGCTACCTGCTCAAGGACACCTCGTCGGCGCGGCTGGTCGAGGCGATCCGGCTCGCCGCGCGCGGCGAGTCGCTGCTCGATCCCGCGGTCGCCGCCAAGATCGTCGGCGAGCTCGCCCGAACGCCGCCGGCCACCAGGCGCGACGCAGCCGCCGATCTCGGGCTGTCCGAGCGCGAGGTCGCGGTGCTGCGCCACCTGGCGCGCGGCGCCGCGAACAAGGAGATCGCCGCCGAGCTGCGCATCGCCGAGGGCACGGTGAAGAACCACGTGACCAGCATCCTCGACAAGCTCGGCGTCTCGGACCGGACCCAGGCGGCGCTCAAGGCGCGGTCGCTCGGCATCGCCTGACGCCGACCATGACCACGACCGTGACCATCGGCCGATGGTGAATGCCGGGCCCGCGTCGCAGGCTGACAGGATGCTCGACCACGCTTCGATCGCACCGCGCCCCGAACGCCGGACCGCCAGCTGGCGCGACGGCTGGACACTGACCCTCGTCGCCGCCGCGGCGATCGCATCGCTGGCCCTCGCGATCATCCTCGCCGGCGCCGCGAGCGCCGAGGCGATCGCCGCCGCGATCCGGTTCACGGCGCGCACCTCGTTCGCGCTGTTCCTCACCGCGTTCACGGCGTCGGCGGCACACCGGCTGTGGCCGGGCCACTTCACGCGCTGGCAGCGCCGCAACCGGCGCTACCTGGGTGTCGCGTTCGCCGCCTCGCACGCGGTCCACGCCGCGGCGATCGCGACGCTGGCGGTGCTCCAGCCGGCGGCGTTCCACGCCCGCGCCGCCGACATGGCGCGCGCGCCCGGCCTCATCGCCTACGGCTTCATCGTCGCGATGACCGCCACGTCGTTCGACCGCACGGCCGCCTGGCTCGGCCGGCGCGCCTGGAAGGCGCTGCACTTCACCGGCTCGATCTATCTCTGGGCCGCGTTCGTCCTGGGGTTCGGCAAGCGCGTCCCGCAGGCACCGGGCTACTGGCTGCCGATCGCGTTCGCCGCGGCCGCGATGGCGCTCCGCGTCGTCGCCTGGTACCGCGGGCGTACGCGGGTCTCACGCGCCGCGGCGCGAGGAGCCTAGGCCGACCTGCGATCGACGTCACGGCCGTTGGCACCAGCGGCTCGCTGATGCTGCTGGGCACGAGGTCTCGCCGTGGTAGCGTGCATGACATCGAACCATGGTCGTGACGCCGACGCGCTGCCATCGTCTGCCGCCCGCGGGCGTGCCAGGGCGGGGTAGCGTGCGTGTTGAACAGGAGCTGCCATGAAGACGCTCGCATCCGCTCTCCTGGTCCTCGCCACCCTGGTCCTGCCCGCGTGCAACTCGATGACCGACTCGCAGTGCAACGGTCACCTGCCGTCGCCGTCCGGCGAGTGCACCAACGCGATGTGCCGGGTCACCGACGATGGATTCCCCATGTTCGACAAGACCTGCAGGACCGCGGCGGACTGCGTGTTCGGCGTTCACCAGACCGACTGCTGCGGCTCGACCCAGGCGATCGGCATGAACAAGGCCGAGCAGGCCCGGTTCGACGCCACCGAGAAGGCGTGCACCGATCAGTATGCCAAGTGCGCGTGCCCGGCGTTCTTCACCAAGTCCGAGGACGGCCAGCAGGCGACCGACGGCAAGATGATCGTCGTGGAATGCCAGTCCAGCCTGTGCATGACGACGGTGAGGTAGCGGTCTCGCCCGGTCCGGCGATCTGACGTCGGCGGTGGCAGCTCGCCATCACCGGCAGCCGCCGCCGCTGCACGACACGCTGCACAGCGACCCCGCGGCGCACGCGGTCTGGCAGCTGCCACCGGCGCAGTCGACATTGCATGTCGTGCCGGCCGGACAGCTCGTCGCGCAGCTGCCACCGGGGCAGTCGAGGTTGCACAGCGCACCCTCGCCGCATCGCAGGTCGCAGCTGCCACCGGCGCAGTCGACGTTGCAGGTGCTGCCGGCGCCGCAGTCGTAGGCGCAGCTGCCGGCCGGGCAGTCGAACGTGCACGCGGTGTTGCCGGGACAGACCTGGCCGCCACGTGCGGCGACGGCGCCGGCGGACGCCGCGCCGGACGCGGAGGCGACGCGCACCGGCACCGGTTGCGACGAGATCAGCACGGGCTGCGGAGCGATGCAGGCGACCGCGAAGGCGAACGACAGGCAAGCGAGGTGTCGAATCATGAGCTTCTCCACCGGACGGCGCGACCGGATGCTCGATCTACGAGCGCGGTGGATACATCGCCGACATCATCCCGACATCACCGGCAGTTCCACGTCGGCTACGGTGGAAGGATGACCATGGATGGCCTTCGTCTGGCGACGGTCGCAGATGCCGCCGCGATCGCCGAGATCTTCGCCCCGAGCGTCACGGCCTCGGTGACATCGTTCGAGGTGATCGCGCCGGGGCCGGAGGACATGGCGGCGCGGATCGCCAGGGCCCTGCCCCACACCCCGTGGCTGGTGCTGGTCGGGGGCGGCGAGGTCGCAGGGTACGCTTACGCGTCACGCCACCGAGATCCGGCCGCGTATCAGTGGTCGGTCAACACGAGCGTCTACGTTCGCGCGGGCCGCACGCGCACCGGCATCGGGCGCGCGCTGTATGGCTGCCTGTTCGATCTGCTGCGCATCCAGGGGTTCTACGCCGCACATGCCGGGATCGCGTTACCCAACGACGCGAGCGTGGGGCTGCACGAGGCGATGGGGTTTCGGCCGATCGGGGTCTATCCGGCGGTCGGCTACAAGGCGGGCGCGTGGCGCGACGTCGGCTGGTGGCAGCTCGCGCTCCGGCCACGCGTGGGCGCGCCGGACCCGCCGCTGTCGCTCGACGAGGCGCGCGCCCGGCCGGCGTGGAGCGCGGTGCTCTCGCCGTCGAGCACGACCTGACGCACCGCGATCACAGCGACCACGTGGTGCCGGGGGCGGATGCTATGGTGAACGGGGGTGCCGTCCACCGCGCACAGGCTGGGACCGTACGAGATCGGCGAGCCGATCGGCGCCGGCGGGATGGGCGAGGTCTACCTGGCGCGCCACGTCGGGATCGCGGGCTTCCATCGCCGGGTCGCGGTGAAGCGGTTGCGGTCGCCACCGGCCGGTGCCCAGGCGGGCGCCGCGGAGGCGCAGATCGAGCGGTTCGTCGACGAGGCGCGCATCGCCGCGTTGCTCGTCCATCCCAGCATCGTGGCGGTCTACGACTTCGGGCGCGACGACGACGGCTTCTACCTCGTGATGGAGTACGTCGACGGCGCCAGCCTGGCGAGCGTGGTCGGCGGCGGCGCGCGGCTGTCCCGCGACGTCGCGGTCCACGTCGTCGCCGAGGTCGCACGCGCCGTCGATCACGCGCATCGCGCGCGCGATCTGGAGGGTCGCCCGCTGCGCCTGGTGCACCGCGATATCAGCCCGCACAAC
The DNA here is from genome assembly GCA_005887925.1 of Deltaproteobacteria bacterium. Taxonomy (GTDB): domain Bacteria; phylum Myxococcota_A; class Polyangia; order Haliangiales; family Haliangiaceae; genus JABFXX01. The sequence goes on from VBLP01000637.1 coordinate 7,747, forward strand.
GTGCTCCTCTCGCGCGCCGGCGACGTCAAGCTCGCCGACTTCGGGATCGCGCACGCCGAGAACCAGCTGTCGCGGACTGCGACCGGCGCGGTGCTGGGCAAGGTCGCGTACATGGCGCCCGAGCAGCTCGCCGGCCGGCCGGTCGATGGCCGCGCCGACGTGTTCTCGCTGGGCGTGATGCTGTGGGAGCTGACGCTGGCTGCGACGGCGTTCCCCGCGGAGGCCGGGCGCCGCGGCGTGGACGCGGTGGTGCCGCCGCCGGCATCGATCGATCCGGACTATCCGGCGGCGCTCGACGCGATCGTGACCGCCGCGGTCGCCCGCGACCCCGACGCGCGGACGGCGTCCGCCGGCGAGCTGGCGCGCGCGCTCGACGGGTTCCTCGACCAGCGCGGCGTGCGCGTGCGGCGGGAACAGATCGCCGACATGGTGCCCGCGGCACCCGCGCCCGAGATCGAGAGGCGACCGTCGACGTCGTCCGCGGCGAGCACGGGCGAGCGGCCGACGATCCGGCGTCTCCGCGCGCTGCGGATCGGCGATGTCGTCGGCGACTACGAGATCACGGACCTGATCGGCGAGGGCGGCATGGGTGTGGTCTACGCCGCGATCGATCGGCGGATCGGCAAGCGCGCGGCGATCAAGGTGCTGCGGCACCAGCAGGCCGGCGATGAGCGCGCGGTTGCGCGGTTGCTCGACGAGGCCAGGGCGGTCAACCGGATCGGCCATCC
>VBLP01000637.1:8571-12825 GCA_005887925.1 Deltaproteobacteria bacterium
ACATCGCGCCGGCGTGGTGCACTGCGATCTCAAGCCCGACAACGTCTTCGTGTGCGAGCGCGGCGATGGCACGCGCGCGATCAAGGTCCTCGACTTCGGGCTCGCGCGGTCGAGCGACGCGGCATCGCAGCTGGGCGACCCCGGGCCGCTCGGCACGCCGCTCTACATGGCGCCCGAGCAATGCCGCGGCGAGCGCGGCGATCACCGGATCGACGTCTACGCGTTCGGCGTGATCCTCTACCAGGCGATCACCGGCCGGCTTCCGTTCGGCGACCTGCCGCCGTTCGCGCTGCTCGCCGCGCACGTCGAGGCGGATCCCACGCCGCCATCGCAGCACAGCGCTCCCGCCGGCGCCGATGCGGTGATCCTGCGCTGCCTCGCGAAGCAGCCGGCGGACCGCTTCGACTCGCTCGCCGCGGCGCTCGCCGCGTTCGAGGCCGCGACCGCCCCGCGCACGCCGGCGCGCCGCCAGATCTCGCGGTGGATCGCCGGTGGGCTCGCGATCGGGGCCGCTGTCGCGGCGGCGGCCGCGTACACGGTTGCACGGGAGGACGACATGGATCGCGGGTCCACGTCTCGCGCGGTCGCCAAGGTCACCGGCAGCGACGGCAAGGCCGGTAGTGCCGGCGCGGATCTCGAAGCCCGCTCCGGTGGTGCGGTCAACGACGCGCGAGGCGCGGCAGGTGCGGGCTCGGTCCCGGCAACGTCCGGCGGAGTGGCCCCCGGCGCGCCCACGGTGGCGAGCGCGCGGCCCGGCGAGGGCACGGATCGTCGCGCGACACCGGGCGGGCCGTCGAGCGCCGCCGGCGCAGCGAGTCCGGCCGGTGGAAGCACAGCGGCAGACACCGTGCGCGGCTCCGCGGATGGGACCGACCCACGCCCGGCCCGCGAAACGACCGCCGCTCGCAACCCGCTCGACCCATCGTCCGGGAGCGCAGCGCCTGCCAAGGACCAGATCGCGCGAACGAGGGCCGCCGCCGGGACGGGCCCCGGAAGTGCGGGGCGCCCGGCGCTGCACATCGCGGTCAAGACCGCGTCGGCGTTCGACGATCCGCGCGCGATCGAGCGAACGCTCGCGGCGAGCGAGGCGAAGCTGCGCCGCTGCATGACCCGCGCGGCGCTGCCGCCGGTGTTCGCCGTGTCGTTCAAGGTCGCGCCGCTCGACGGGAAACCGACCGGCGGCATCGAGTCGACCTGGCCGGACGACCTGCAGCAGGGAGACGCGGTCAAGTGCTTCGCCGATGTCGTGCGTCAGCTGTCGTTCGGCCCGGCGGCTGCTGGCCGAGAGCCGCGCACACCTGGCAGACAAGCTGGTCGCTGAGTGTGCGCGCGGCGGCGCCGTGCTGCCATCGCCCCTCGCTTTCGAGGTGAGGGTCGATCGCACCGGCCGCGTGTTCGATGCCGAGCTGGTGCAGCCCGCCGATCTCGACGGTGCAACGGCGGCGTGTCTTCGCCGGTGGATGAAGAACTGGACGTTCCTTCCGGCCGACGGCGAGACCCGCGGCCGCCTCGAGGTGACGCTGCCCCGACGCTGAGCTCAGGTCGACGCACACCCGAACGGTTGATCCGGATCGAACCACACGATCGGCGTGAATCGCGCGTCGGGCGACAGCCGATCCTCGAGGTAGCCGGTCTTCGTCGCCTCGGTGGCCGGGACCGGCTGCCCCGCGGGCTGCGCGGGCACCGGCTGGAGCAGACCCCGGATGCAACCGACGAAGCGCGCGGCCGCCTGGGCCATGCATGCCGCACGCGTGGTCGCGCACGCTGCCTTGTCCCACCACGTCACGGCGCCCGCCATGCAGGCGTTGTAGGCCGCGGTGCATGCGTCGTTGTCGTTGGTGAGCTGCGTGAGGCAGTCTGTGCCCGCGACGAGCTCACTCGCATCGTCGGTGATCGCCTCGGTGGCGGCGCTGGTGGCCTCGCCGCCCCTCTCCATGCAGGCGGCGAGGGACACGAACAGGGTCAGAGATGTGAGCAGCAGTAGCTTCGACATGAATTCCTCCGTGGCCGCCGACCGGCGGCGATCGGCCACGGAGCAACCGGCGTTCCGCGATCACCGCCGTGCGATCACGCGGCGATGGCCGTTCGGTGGGACATGCGCGTCCACATCCTCCGGCTCCGAGCCGGACACCCGCGTCCGATCGTCGCCGATCAGCCAGCCGCGCCGCCACACAGGAACGCAACGAGCTCGAGGATCGCAGACGAAGTCAGTCGCGCTGCGAGTCTGCGTCAGTCAGCGAACACGTCGGCCAGCGTGGCGGCCGACAGAACGCGCGCGGACCACGCGTCGATCTGCTCGAACGTGGCCGCCGCGAGGCGCTGCTCGACGCGGACGTCCACCTCCTTGCCGAACCGCTGCCGAAGGAAGCGCAGCAGCAGCTCCTGAGCGCGCTGGCGTCCTTGCTCGATGCCTTGCTGGCGTCCTTGCTCGATGCCTTGCTGGCGTCCTTGCTCGATGCCTTGCTGGCGTCCTTGCTCGATACCTTGCTGGATACCTTGCTCGATGCCTTGCTGGCGTCCTTGCTCGATCAGTCTCTGTCCGGCGGTCATGGTGGCATCCCTCGCTTCGGGTCCAAGTTCGCGTTCCAGAAGTCCCTGCAGCTCCTCGGTGGCAACGTACTCGTTGACCTCGAGAATATACCGCATCACCTGCGCGAGCGCCTCGAGCCCGTGCGGGGCTCGGATCACCTCGCGCGCGACGTCCATCCAGCGGCGGAGGATCTGAACGAAGTCCGCACGCGTCCGCGCGTACTTGAAGCACATCATGACCAGCTTGGCCAGCGCGGTTCGCATGGCGTTCTCGCGCAACTCGTCCTCGGAGATGCTCGACAGGTCCAGGAGCAGGTACGTGAACCGAACCAGATACGGCTCTACCGCAGGCCGGAGCGCTGTCGGCACGTCGAGCAGCGCCTCGAACGACCGGGGCTCCGACCACGGCTGCGCGCCGTGATACATCACGATCGGCAGGATCATCGGCAGCGTCTTGCCCTTGGGGTGATCCGCGCGCCAGTGCTTCCAGATCGCGACCTTGTAGCCGAGCATGCGTTCGGCCATCCGACCGTCGGTCGGCGGCGCCGATTGATGCTCGAACAGGAGGTAGACGAGCACGTCGCTGCCGTCGCGCCGGGTCGCCGCGTAGAGGAGATCCGTGTGCTGGTGACGGAAGGCGGGATCGACGAAGCTGCCGGGCTGAAGTGTCAGCGTCGACCAATCCAGCGCCTCGACCAGCGCCGGCGGCAGGACGCCGCGCAGCACTCCGCGAGCATGCTCGGGCTGACCGAGCACGGCCTTGAACATCAAGTCATGCGGGTTCTCGATCATTCGCGAGCCCACCGTAAGAGCCCGATGCGATGAAGGCAAGTTCGATAGCAGCCGACTCGGCACGGTTGGTCGATTGCCACAGCCTCGAACGCGCACCGACGACGATGCTTCGCCGAAGCGTCCTGGTGTGGACGAGCCGACGCCGTGGCCGGGCAATGTATCGTGCTGGTCGGCCAAGCTATCGCTCAGGAGCTCGACGCTGTGACGGAACATGCGAGCTCGCCACACGTGATGTCGGTCCACCTTGGTGCTGTACTCGACGTCAGCGCGGCGAAACGACGCAGAGCTCTATGCGTCATGATCGGGTCGGCGTCGATCGAACGCGACGGACATCATCGAAATGACCATCTGGCTCTAGGTATGGAGCGCCACGCGCAGGGGCATGGGTTCACGCCGTGTGTGCTCCAGTGCGACGCGACCCCATCGCGCGCACCGTCAGCGCAGTGGCGCTGCGGCTCGGAGCGCTCTATGAGCCTGCGACGTGCTCTTGTCTTGTGCGGCATTGAGGTGCTGCCACGGTGGAACTCGTGGCCGCCGTATGAAGTGTCTCAGTTCATGGCGTCGGCTCCGTGCTCGGGCCTCGCCGGAAGAGCGCGCCATTCACAAGAACAAAGGGACTCCGTTCCATGATAGCGGACCACTCTGCGGCCATCCCTTGGGCGAGCTGAACATCCCATACGAGCGCGGTCCCGTTCTGGCTCGCAGTGACGACGCGGGTGCCGTCGGAGCTGAACACGGAGGTCCGCACCAGGCCGTGGTGCGCGAGAGGGCCAGTGAGCGGCCTGCCGGTGGCCGCGTCCCAGACCCGCGCAGTCTTGTCCATGCTCGCGGTGACGACGCGGGTGCCGTCTGGGCTAAACGCCGCGCTCGTTACCGCGCCATGATGCTCGAGGGGGCTGGCAACGGGCTTGCCGGTGGCCGCGTCCCAGACCC
>VBLP01000639.1 GCA_005887925.1 Deltaproteobacteria bacterium
GTCGTGACGACGACAGAAACCCTGGGCCATCGCGGTCCCGGAACCTGCCGTCACGCTGTGAAGATCCAGCGGGTGCAAGTCCCGTCCCGGTAAGCGGCAACGCGCCGGGTAGCAGGCTCCCGGCGCAGGGGCAGACCCCGGCGTCCGAAGCGGAGCGTCAAGAGCCCGGGAACCGGCAAGAGCCGCTCACCGGGAGGCAAGCACGCGGGCCGCAACTTGAAGTGAAGACTGCAGCCTCGGCAGAGTTACAATCCGAGAGCGTCGGTTGCGAGCCGACCGGCCGAGCCGCTCATGTCACGGCGAAGGCAACACCGACGACGCGAGACCGTCAACGCGTCGGAGGCCTCGGCGGGGTACGGGTCGCAGCACGCGTGCAAGGATCGTCACGGAACACGAGAGAGCCGTCTGCGCAGCCGCCGTCACGGCAAGGTGCTTCGTATAAGTCCAAGACGAAGTCGAACACCGCGCAGCGGAAGTCCGAGGGGACCATAGTACCGCCCGCACCAGCGACGAAGGCCGTGCAGAACAACGCGGTCGGAGGGAAGGGTCCCTGGGGTACAGGTCGAGTCGATCGAAGAGGTACGCGCAAGGGCATGGACGCCAAGCGTCCCAACTCCCCCCGAGGGCGAAGTCCCAAGGACAACGTACGACGCCTCCAAGGTCGGCTGCGGGATGTGGCCAAGCAACAACCGGGTCGAAAGTTCCACGCGCTGTACGACCGCATCTACCGGAGTGACGTCCTGTGCGAGGCGTGGAACCAGGTGAGACGGAACCAGGGGGCCGCGGGCGTCGATGCCCAGACGATCGCGGCGATCGAGCAGGACGGAGTGGAGCGCTTCCTAGAAGCGATCCAGGCCGAGCTGCGCGAGAACGAGTACCAGCCGCAGGCGGTCCTGCGACGGTACATACCGAAGGCCGATGGAAAGCAGCAGAGGCCGCTCGGGATTCCGACGGTGCGAGATCGTGTCGTACAAGCGGCGGCGAAGCTGGTTCTGGAGCCGATCTTCGAGGTCGGGTTCCAGGACTGCTCGTACGGGTTTCGGCCCGGCCGCTCGGCGACGCAGGCGCTGGAGAAGATCCGCGTGACCGTGAACCGCGGATTCAACTACGTGCTGGACGGGGACATCCGCGACTTTTTCGGCAACATCGCACACGCGGTGTGCCTGTCGCTGGTGGCCCGCAAGATCGCGGATCGCCGTGTCCTGAAGCTGGTCAAGCAGTGGCTCGAGGCACGGGTGATGGAAGATGGACTGGAGACGACCAAGCTCAGCGGTGCGCCGCAGGGCGGGGTGATTTCGCCGTTGCTATCGAACATCTACCTGGGATTTCTCGACAGCGTGTGGGGCAAGCGGTGCGCCGATCTCGGCGTGCTGGTGCGCTACTGCGACGACTTCGTCGTGCTGTGCAAGACGGAGAAGGACTGTCGGGAGGCCGAGCGCCGGGTGAGGAAGCTCCTCGGCGAGATCAAGCTCGAGTTGCATCCGAAAAAGACGAGGCGAGTCGATCTGGGTTGGGGCAAGCAAGGGATCGACTTCCTTGGCTGTCATCTGCGGAAGCGCTTCTCGGGGCCGATCTGGGAGAAGTCGCGCAAGCGCGTGTACTTCCTCCAGCGTTGGCCGTCGACGAAGAGCATGAAGCGGATCCGGCAGCGCGTGAAGGACATGACCTCGAGGTCACGCTGCCACCGGGACCCTCGCGATGTGATCGCGGGGCTCAACCCGGTGCTGCGCGGCTGGGGCCAGTACTTCCGCACCGGCAACGCTGCGGACAAGTTCAGCGAGATCGACAGGTATGTATGGTGGCGGCTCAAGCGCCTGCGGATACAGCGCAAGGGTCGGCACCTGAAACCTGGCGAAGCTCGTCGGTGGGACTTGTCCTACTTCCAGGCGCTAGGACTCTACACGCTCGGGGGAACCGTCGCTTACCCGGAGGCTGCGTAATGCTTCATCACGTCCAACAACGACCACCCGTAAGCCGTGTGCGGGAAATCCGCACGCACGGTTTGAAAGGGGTCCTTGCTGAAACCCACCATCAGGTGGGGGAAAGTTAGGCTCTACCAATGGATGCTCGGAGCTCTGCGTCGAAGACGGCGCTGATGGTGTGTGCATATCGCGCGCGGGCGAGCCGCTGGCCGTCGCCGCTGTTCGTCGATCCATGGGCCGATCAGCTCGCCGGCAAGGACGGTCACGCGATGGCGCGGGACATCGATCTGCGGTTCCCGCCGATGGAGGTCTGGCTCGCCGTGCGCGTCGCGTACCTCGATCGCCTGGTCGGCATCGCGGTCGATCGGCTGAGCGTGCGCCAGATCGTCATCCTCGGTGCCGGCTACGACACGCGCGCGGCGCGGCTGCCGCGGGCGGGCGTGCGGTTCTTCGAGGTCGACCACCCGGCGACGCAGGCGGCCAAGTGCGCGCGGCTCGCCGAGCTCGACGGCTATCCGATCGACGCGGCGACCTACGTCAGATGCAACTTCGAGACCGACGATCCCGTCGACCGGCTGGCGGCGAGCGGGTTCGATCTCCACGAGCCCGCCTTCGTGATCTGGGAGGGCGTCGTGTCGTACCTGACCGAGGACGTGATCCGCAGCGCCGCGAGCCGGCTCGCGACCGGGCTCGATCCGCGCTCGCTGCTGGCGTTCGAGTTCCTCGGCAAGAACTACGGCACCGGCGCGAAGGTCCAGCCCGCCGACGTCGGGGCGCGCACGTACATCGGCGATCTCGGCGAGCCGATCCGGTTCGGCAGCGATGACGTCCTGCCGCTGCTCTACGACTGCGGCTTCCGCTGGGTCCGCGTGCACGACTTCAACGAGCTCGCGCTCGAGCTGCTCCACGACTACCAGCGCGAGCGCCAGTTCCGGTTCCAGCGCCTCGCGCTGGCGGCGGTGCAGGCGCCCGCAGCGGGCTGGCCCTGAGGACCGCGCGATCGGCGTCGCGGCGGGCCGTGCGTCAGTCGACGCTGCCGAACCGATCGAACCTCGGGATCATGTCCGTCATGCTGAGCCAGATCCCGACCACGCGGCCCTTGATCAGCGACACCGGCACCGCGCCCCAGTAGCGCGAGTCGTTCGAGTTCGACCGGTTGTCGCCCATCGCGAACACGTGGTCCGGCGGCACCACGTAGTGCAGCTGCAGCTCGCACGGCCCTGCGCCCTGCCGGGTCTCGACGATCGAGCCGGGAGCCTGATCGGCCGCCGTGGGGCCGCGGATGCCGATCGGGCAACGCGGCGGTTCGCGCGACCCGCCGAGCGAGGGAAAGTCGTGCGCGTCCCCGGCCGGCAGCTGTCCCCGCCGTGCGTCGCGCGCCGGCCGGCCCGGATCGTGATAGACGTGATAGCGGTGCGCGCCCGCGGTCTCGCGGTACTCGCTGCAGCTCTCGGTGCGCCAGGTCGTGCTCGGCTCGGCCAGATCGCGGTAGGTGCAGCCCTCGCCCTGCACCAGCTCCTCGGCGAGCGGCACGCCGTTGACGTACACCGTGTTGCAGCGGACTTCCACGGTCTCGCCGGCCAGCGCGATCACGCGCTTCAGGTAGTCGCGCTCGCGCTCGCAGGGCTGGACGAACACGATCAGCTCGCCGCGCTCGACCCCGCGCAGGCGCGGCGTCAGCTTGTCGGCGAACACGTGGTCGCCGATGTTCAGGGTCGGGGACATGCTGCTCGACGGCATCTTGAAGGCCTCGAGCGAGGTCGCACGGATCGCGTACGGCACCGCCAGGTTGAGCGCGACCGCGATGACCACACCGAGCGCGGTCGACGGCAGATCGCTGCGATCCGCCGCCCGCACCGCGCGGAAGCCGTCGAGCGCGGCGGCGAAGCGGATCGCGATCGAGAGCGGCAGGAGCCAGATCGAGATCGCGATCGCGAGCAGGCTCGCGGCCATCGCCCCGATCCACAGGAGCATCGCGCGGTAGCGCCCGACCAGGCCGGGGCCGAGGCCAGGGCAGATCCAGCTCGCGAGCGCGACGACGATCGCGACCACGGTTCCTCGTCTGTGCATGGCGCACTCTACCCCCAGAGCTCACCTGATCTGACCCCGTTTCGCGTCGCATTTTCCGCGATCTCTTCGTTGCCGCTCCTCGCATTACGCCCGGTAGTCCTTCGTCGCGGCGCCTCGACCTCACGAAAACTGCTCGCGATCCGGGCTCATCTCAGGTGAGCTCTGGGGGTATCGCAGCGCGCTGCGATTCAGGTCAGCTCGCGGCGCACGATCGCGGCGCCCTCGGCCAGCGCGCGCAGCTTTTGAACCGCCACCGCGCGCGGCAGCTGCTTCATCCCGCAGTCCGTGGTCAAGGTCACCCGCTCGGGCTCGATGTGCGCGAGCACCTTGCGGATGCGCGCGGCGACCTGCTCGGCGTGCTCGATCTCGAGCGCGCGGACGTCGATCACGCCGACGTGGACGCGCTTGTCGGCGGGCAGCGCGCGCAGGAGGTCCGCGTCGGCCATCTCGCGGCACGCGAAGTCCAGGACGTAGGCGTCGACCTTGACCCCATGGTAGTGCGGCAGGATCTCGCGGTAGCCGCCGGCGGTCATGCCGTCGAGGCTGTTGCCCCACGCGTTGCCCTTGCAGAAGTGCCAGGCGCGCTCGACGCCCGGCGGCGTCTCGCCGAGCGTGCGGTCGACCACCTCGCACACCCAGTCGTAGTCCCGCTCGCCCGAGAGGTACGGCATCCACGCCCCGAGGTCCTCGAGCTGGATGTGCTTGCAGCCGGCCTCGACGACCTCGGCGATCTCGGCGCGGAACACGTCGGCGAGCGCGCGCGACAGCTCGTAGCGGTTCTTGATCGGACCGCCGCGGAAGTACGCGAGCGTCGAGAGCTGGACCGGGCCGGCGCCGATGCACGCCTTGATCGGCCGCGCCGTGTGGCGCTGCGCCCAGCGGTAGAGCAGGGCCATCCGCACCGGGCCGCGCCGGATCTCGCCCTCGACCGCGACACCGCCGGCCTCGTCGAGCGCCCAGAGGTCACGGCCGCGGGCCTTGGCGCGCGCCGGGTGCGGCAGCTTCTCGGCCGAGAACCCGTGCGTGCGCTCGAGCCAGTACCACAGGAACGATCCGATCCCCATGTGGTAGTCGTCGAACCACATCTGGCCGTCGCTCAGGATGTCGAGGCCGGCGTCCTCCTGATCGCGGATCACCACCCGGGTCGCGTCGTGAAACGCCTCGCTGTGCGACGCCAGCTTGAACGCCTCGAGGAGGTCCTTGCCGGCGAGCTGGTGGGTGAACCACGCCGGCCGCGGAAACGAGCCGACCATCGTCGTCGGGAGCAGCATGCGACGGGGATACCACAGCTGGCGCCGGCCGCGTCGACCGGATCGCCCCGGCGGCCGCGACCCCGGCCGGGATCACGGACAGCTCGCCGTCGAGCCGTTGTGGCTCGGCAGCGCCACGGCCCCGCACGTGACCTCGCACGCCGCGCCGACGCAGTTGTGCACCGTGCAGCCCGCCGCCGGGCAGGTCACGTGGCACTCCGGGCTCGATCCGCAGTCGACGGCGCACGACGCCGCCGCGCTGCACTCGACGTGGCAGTGCTCGCCGGCCGCGCAGCCGACCGAGCACGGCTCGCCGGGGCTGCACTGGACCTCGCAGGCCTCTCCACCGGGCGAGCACTCGTGGCTGCACGGGCCGGCGGCCGCGCAGACGCAGTTATCGCCCTCGCACACCGTTCCGGTCGAGGAACAGCTGGTGAACCCGGCGGCGAGTCCGGCGAGTGCGAGGAACAAGGCGGCGATGCATAGGCTCTTCATGAGGCTCCTGGCGACGGACGTGTCCGTGTTACGCCGCGCCCCACCGCGAGCCGACATCACCGCGACATCAACAGCTCGGCCGCGAGCACGCGCCCGCGGCCTCGGGGGTCGCGCCGCAGCAGTTCGGCTCGGTCGACGGACAGTCGCCGTCGTCGCGGCACGCGGTGCGATCGCAGGTCGCGTCGCAGAACACCGTGTCGCCGTCCGCGCAGCAGCGGTCGCCCGCGCGGCAGTCCTCGCTGCCGTCGCACAAGACCGACGTCCCCGGACAGACGTCGCCGGCCGGCCGGCAGCGCGGCAGGTTGAGCGGGTCCAGGCAGCACTGCTCGGTCACGCCGCAGGTCGCGCTGCCGCAGCCCACGCCGTCGCCGGTCAGCTCGCCGCGCCGGCAGCGCCCCGCCAGGCACGCCTGGCCGGTGGGGCAGCCATGCTCGGCGTCGCAGCGGAACGCGCTGTGCGCGTAGTCGGGAGCACAGCTCGCGATCAGCGTTACGATCCACAGCGCGGCGCCGCGCACCGAGCGACGCTATCATGATCCGGTGGATCCGGTTCGCGTGCACTGCGTGCTCGACGTGCGGGGCGGCCCGTCGCGCCGGGTCGGACCCAGCGGCGTGCTGATCGGCCGGCAGAGCGATTGCGACATCGTCGCGAGCGATCCCAGCGTCAGCCGCCGCCACGCCCTGGTCCGGCTCACCGGCGACGGCGCCGAGGTCGTCCCGCTCGGGCGCTCGCCGATCGACGTCAACGGCGCGCCGGCCACGCGGCCGCGGACCCTGGCCCACGGCGACGAGCTGCGGCTGCCCGGCCTGACCCTCGCCGTCGCGATCACCATCCCGCGCCCCGATCTCGCGTCGCGCGCCGGGTTCGCGCTCGAGCGCGCCGGCGCCAGCTTCGGCATCGCCCACACCCCGTTCGTGATCGGCGGCGGCGACAGCGATGACCTGATCGTCAAGCGCTGGCCGGCGCGCGTGCTGTCGCTCCACCTCGCCCAGCGCGAGCTGTTCGCCCTGCTCCACGCCGGCGCCGCGACCCGCAACGGCGAGCCGCTCGAGGTCGATGTCCTGTCCGAGCTCGCCGTCGGCGACGCCCTCGCGTGCCGCGGCGAGAGCTTCGTCGTGCGCGCCGTCGGCGACGCCGCCGCGACCACCGCGCTGGGCAGCGGCGACCTGCCGGCGCGCGTCGCGATCGAGATGCTGCCGCGCGGCGGCCGCGTCGTGTTCTCGATCGGCGCCGTCGAGCGCGCCGTCTACCTCGCCGACCGGCGGTTCGACCTCGTCGTCGCGCTCGCCCGGCCGCCCGGCGGGCACCGCCCCGGCGAGTTCGTGTCCGACGACGCCCTGCGCGCGGTCGTGTGGCCGCGCCGGCCGTCGGTCAGCCGCCAGGAGATCAACATGCTGATCAGCCGGTGCCGGCGCGATCTCGTCGAGGCCGGGCTCGCCGGGCCGCACCTGATCGAGCGCGCGCCCGGGGGCGGCGGCACGCGGCTCGCCCTGGCGCCCGGCGCCGAGATCGTGATGAAGGCGTGACGGTGCTAGCATGGCCGCCGGTGCCAGCCGGAACCGAGCAGCCCGGAGCATGGGCCCCTACCCGAGGCGCCGCGTGACCTACAGCGCCCCGGCGCCCGACCGCGACACGATCGGCAAGTACGAGCTCCTGCTCGAGCTCGGGCGCGGCGGCATGGCGGTGCTCTACCTCGCGCGCGCGCGCGGCGTCGGCGGCTTCACCCGGCTGTTCGCGATCAAGCGGATCCTGCCGCACCTCGCCGCCGACCCCGCGTTCGTCGAGATGTTCCTCGACGAAGGCCGGATCGCGGCGCGCCTGTCGCACCCCAACCTGTGCTCGGTGTTCGAGCTCGGCCACGACGGCCGCGAGCTGTTCCTCGTCATGGAATACCTCGACGGCGTGCCGTGGGAGGCGCTCGCCGCCGCGGCGCACGACCCGGGCCGCGTCGCGCTCGGCGCCGATCGCCGCCTGGGGCTCGCCGCCGGCGTGTTCGCCCAGGCCTGCGAGGGCCTGCACCACGCCCACACCTTGCGCGATGTGGACGGCACCGCGATGCCGATCGTCCATCGCGACGTCTCGCCGCAGAACCTGTTCGTGTCCATCGACGGCACCTGCCGCGTGCTCGATTTCGGCGTCTCCAAGATCGCCACCGATCACCGCAGGACCCGCACCGGCGTGCGCAAGGGCAAGCTGCCGTACATGGCTCCCGAGCAGATCCGACGCGAGCGCGTCGACGGCAGCGCCGACCTCTGGGCGATCGGCGCGATGCTGTGGGAAGCGCTCACCGGAGCCCGGCTGTTCGACCGCGATACCGACTTTCTGATCTACGAGGCGATCACCGGCATGCCGATCCCGTCGGTCAACGCGGCGCGCGCGCCGGACGCCGGCGCCGGACCGTATCCCGAGGCCGTCGATCGCATCATCGCCCGCGCGCTCGCCCGCGATCGCGATCAGCGCTACGCCACCGCGCGCGACCTCGCACGCGATCTCCTGCAGCTCGCGGCAGACCTCGCTGCCCCGGCCTCGCGCGACGCGATCGCCCAGGCCGTCGCCGGGCTGTGCGGCGATCAGCTAGTCGCCCGCAAGCAGGCGATCGCGAGCGCCATCGCGCAGCGATCCGCCGCCGAGGCCGCTGCCGCCGCACCGCGCGCCGCCGCGACCGAGCCCGGCCGGGGCAGCGCTGCGTCCCCAGGGCCGGCAGGCGAGGCCGATGCCGCCGAGACCGTCAGCATGGCGATGCGCCGCGACGCGATCGTCGTCGAGCATCGCCGGCGGCGCCGCTGGCTCGCGCCCCTCGCCGGCATTGCCGCGATCACCGCCGTCGCAGCAGGGATCCTCGCCTGGCGCGGCGGTCCGGCCTCCGACGCCCCCTTCGCGCCGGCCGCGGCGCGTCCCGGACCCAGCTCGACCAGCGTCGCTTCGAGCGACCCGGCGCGGACCGGCTCGACCTCGAGGCCGGGCACCGCTCCAGGGCTCGTGGCCGGCGAGGATTCACGCAGCGCGCGGGATGTGTCCTCCGCGTCCTCGGCGCGGGGATCGAGTGCAGAGCCGTCGACGTCCGGGCCACGTACAGGGTCTCCTCGCACGGTTGCAGACAGCGATGCACGCCGGCCCGCGACCGCCGGCTCGACGTCTGAACCAACCAGTGCTGGTGTTCGGCGCGCGTCGTCACCGACGACGTCGCCGCCTTCATCGGATGGCCGGCGCGGCGCGAGCGTCGTCGACCGCGCCCGGTCCTCGGATCGCTCGTCACGATCGGCATCCGCATCATCGCCGGCCGCCCGGCCGCCGCCCGTGTCGCCCGCGCGTCTGGCGCATGACACCGATCGCGCCCCATCCGCGGCCCTGCGCGATCGCGATGCGCACCCCGCCTCGGCACCGTCCACCGCCTCCGCCACCGGCTGGTACGCGATCGACTCCGCGCCGTACGCGACGATCTTCGTCGACGACCGTCAGATCGGCGACACGCCGCTCGACCGCATCCCGCTGCCCGCCGGCAGTCACCGCGTCCGCGCCGTCCTCGCCGACGGCCGGCAGCGCACGTTCGCGATCGACATCGCGGCCGATCGCAAGACCAGCTCCGGGACGCTGGCGTGGTGAGGCGCGGCATCGTGCTCGCCATCGTGCTCGCGGCCGCCTCCGCGCGCGCCGACAGCCCCAGGCTCGCCGAGGCGCGGCGTGCCGTCGCCGCCGTCGATTACGACACCGCGCGCCGCCTGCTCGTCGAGGCGCTTCACGACGGTGACAACTCGCCCGCCGCGATGAGCGAGATCTACCGCCTGTCGGCGCGCGCCGCCGTCGTGCTCGATCAGCGCGATCTCGCCGAGCAGTATTACCGGCGCTGGCTCGCGATCGACCCCGACGCCGCGCTGCCCCCCGACACCGCCCCCAAGCTGCGCGAGCCGTTCGTCGCCGCGCAGGCCTACATCGCCGCGCATGGCCGGCTCCGCGCGCGCGCGCAGCGCACCCCCGCCGGCGAGATCGACGTCGAGCTCCTCGTCGATCCGCTCGCCATGGCGCACGCCGCCGCAGCGATCGACCCGATCGACGCACCAGCCAGCCCGCCGGCGGCCGTGACCGCACCGCCGCCGCCCGGCCCTCGCCGCGGCGCCCGTTCGCCCGTCCGGTTCGGCAGCGAGCGCCGTGTCCACCTCGCCGCCGGCGCGCGCGTCGCGATCCTCGACGACACGGGCAATCGCCTGCTCGAGCTCGAGCCAGAGCCCGCCGCTGCGCCCGCCACCTCCGCTGCGGCGCCTCCTGCTTCGACCGCCGCTCCATCGCCCGCCGCGACCCCGCTGTCCCCCACCGACACGCCGCCATGGACCCAGCGCTGGACCACCTGGGCCATCCCCACCGGCGTATTCGCCCTCGGCGCCGCCGGCTTCGGCATCGCCGCGATCGCCAGCTACGGCCGCGCCCACCAGATCACCGGCGACAGCGGCCAGTACTTCCTGTCCGACGCCGAGGCCAACGTTCGCCGCGGCCGGACCTTCGTCTGGATCACCATCGGCGCCGGAGCCGCCGCGATCGGCTGCGCGATCCCGACCGCCATCTACTTCTCTCGCGACCGCGATCTCAACCACCTCATCATCGCTCCGATCGCCGCGCCCCACCACGCCGGCATCGCGGTCGGTGGCCGGTTCTGAGACCAGATTCAGTACAGCCGGAGCAGGTGGCTGCCGCGGAAGTAGTGCGCGAGGATCTGCGCGTGCGAGCGGCCCGCGCTCGCCATGCCGATCGCCCCCATCTGGCACATCCCCACGCCGTGCCCGAAGCCCGCGCCGCGGATCACGAAGCCGTCGCCCTGCCGGCTGATCTCGAACAGCGTCGACTTGAGCCCCCCCAGCAGCCGGCGGATGTGCAGGTCGCCCGTGACCTCGACCCTGCCGCGGTCGCCGTCGATCGCGAGCACGCCGATCCGCCCCGACGCGCCGCGCTTGCGCGCCGCCAGCCGCCGCACCCGCCCGACCTCCGGGTACTCCGCCGCGACCCGCGCCGTCACATCCGCCTCGGAGATCTTCTCCGTCCAGCGGAACTTGCCCTTGCCCAGCCTCGGCTGGTTGCACCACGCGTCGCGCCTGCCGTCGAGGAACGCGCCGAGGTTGTCGTCGGTGATGCGCGACATGCCGCCGGATGCCCCGTCGCTCCGGCCGCCGGATGCCCCGTCGCTCCGGCCATCGCTCCGGCCGCGCAGCGACGGATCCGGCTCGCCGCCCCAGATCGCGTCGTTGTCCTCGCCGTGCCCGCCGCACGACGCGCTGTACCGCACGTCGATCAGGCCCCCGCCGTCGCGCAGCAGCACCACGCCGCGCGTCGCCTCGATCGCCCGCGTCGTGCGCGGGTCCTCCTTGCCCGCCCCCGCGTACACCTGGCACTGCTGCGACGAGCACAGGAGGAACGGGTCCGTCAGGTTGCGGCGGCCGATCTTCTGCAGCAGCTCCGTGCGCGCCGCGATCGCCTGGGCCTCGAGCGCCGCGGCCGGCGCGTCCGCGTACATCTCCGCCGGCACCAGCCCCGCCAGCAGCTTGTCCTCTCCGACCGCGTTCGCCGCCACCAGCGCACCGTCGTGGTCGAGCGTCACGTACACCGAGCCCCAGTAGCGGCGGTCCTCCAGGCCCGTCTCCAGCTGCGAGCCCCCCGTCCCCGTCGGGACATCCGCCACCGTCAGCGTCTCGCCCGGTCTCCTCGGCTGGAACCACAAGACCGACGGGTTGCGGATCACCGTCGCGCCGCTGCGCGCCACGATCATCCCCGATGGCCGGCGCACCAGCTCCGGCTGCACGCTCGTCGCCACCCCGAACCGCCGCGCCGTCTCCGCCGCACGCGCCGCACCCTTGCCCGCCGCCACCGGGTCCACCGCGATCCGCACCTCGCGCGTGTCGATCACCTCGCCGTCGACGCCGAACACCGTGCCGAGCTCGAACGTCCGCGGATCGAACCCGCGGCTCTTCCAGCGTGCCAGCGCCGCGCTGACCCCGCCCGTGTCCTCCGGCGCCAGCGTCTCCACCACCGTCCAGTCCTGCAGCACCGCCGGCCGCGCGCCCTCGACCGTCACCGTCCAGGCGTCGCCCCCGTCGCTGTCGACCGCCGAGCCCCCCGCGCCGTCCGGCCGCACCGTCACCCCACCGCGCGCGCGCAGGTGCACCACCTTCTGCCCGCTCATGATCTCGACCGTCACCAGCGGCAGCCCGTCGTCGGTGAACGTGAACCGCGTCGAGTACAGGATCCGCAGCTTGTCCGTCGCCGACGTCTCGTCCGCCACCGCCGCCGGCCCGGCGGCCGTCGTGACGGCGACGATCACAGCGGCGGCGACCAGCGGCGCAAACGGCAGGCGAAGCATCCCCGAACCTAGGCGGCCGGCCGGGATCCTCGCAACAAAACGGCAGGCTCGGCCACGATGAACCGCAGGTTCAAGAAGTTGATCGTGAAATGCGCCGCGATCGGCGCGCCCAGGTTCGTCGTCCACACCGCCAGCCAGCCGAACCCCGCCCCCAGCAGCAGCGCCGACACCGTCCACGGCAGGAACCGCTTGCCCGGCCCCACGTGCAGCAGCGCGAACACCACCGCCTGCCACCACGGCCCCAGCCACGGCAGCAGCGCCCCCCGAAACAGCAGCTCCTCGCCGATCGACGACCCCAGCGCCAGGATCACGATCTCGCGCCCCGTCAGCGGCCCCAGCAGGTCGTGAAAGCTCACGTGCAGGTAGTGCACCCACGCAAAATGCCGCGTCGCCAGCCGCGTCAACCCCACCACTGCCAGCCCCACCGCGATCCCCACCACCGGCCCCGCCAGCAGCGGCCAGCGCGGCTCCGCCGCGAACCGATACAGATCCGGGTCGCCGCGCCCCGCTGCGATCACCAGCGCCACCAGCGCCATCGCGCTGTACAGACCGATCACCAGGCTCGCGCGAGACAGCGGCGGTGCTGGACTTGGCTGACTCGGCGAGTACGACATGTATCGCGCTCCCAGTATGCGCGATCACCCGCGCGTTGGGTCGTCACAGCGGCGTTTCCACTCCGCCCGGCGCGATCGACCGCCCTTGCGCGGCGTAACCCCAGAGCTCACCTGATCTGACCCGCCTCGCGTCCAGCTTTCGCGATCTCTTCGTGGCCGCTCCTCGAATTACACCCGGTGGCCCTTCCTCGCGGCGCCTCGACCTCGCAAAAGCTGCTCGCGATCCGGGCTCATCTGAGGTGAGCTCTGGGGTCCGCCTCACGACCGCGTCATACTCCGTCGCCTGATGTGCTCGCACCCGTCCTCCGGGGCCGCGTCCGCCACGCCGTGCGTCGCCTCGTCGGGATCGCGCCGCTGCGCCGCTGCCGCCGCCGCCGCGCTCGCGACGCATCGCGCTCGTGCATGCGAGTTGCCCGAAGGCCGCCGTCGCCTCGTCGCGTTGCAACGCCGGTTGCTCTGCGCGTTCCTCGCGTGCGCGATGGTCGCTTGCCGCACCCACGAAGCACCGCGCTCCCTCGACGCCGCACCGCCCGTCGACGCCGTGCCGCCGATCGATGCGCCGCCCGCGCCCATCGACGCCGCCGCCAAGCCCGCGGCCACGCCCACCCGGCTCGCGGCCTCCGGAGACTCCACCTGCGCCGTCATGTCCGATCACACCCTGCGCTGCTGGGGCGCCAACGACCACGGCCAGCTCGGAAGCGGCGAGACCGTCGATGCCAGCGCGCCCGTCACGCCGGCCATCCGCGCCGTCGTCGACCTCCAGCTCGCCGACGCCACCGTATGCGCCCTCCTCGACGACGCCTCCGTCGCGTGCTGGGGCCAGATCGCCTGGCACGGCCGCGCCGACGACCTCCTGCGCCCGACCGGCGTGCTCGGCGTCATCGGTGTCAAGCAGCTCTTCGTTCTTCCTCGCCGCGCCTGCGCGCGCGTCGCCGATGACTCCCTCGTATGCTGGGGCAACATCGACGCACGCGGCCACTTCACCGGCAGCGGCCACCGCGTTCCCACCCCCGTCGTCGGCCTCGATCACATCGCCGGCATGACCGCCGACGGCGCCTTCAGCGACGACGGCCGGATGTGGCGATGGGGCGCCGACGGCATCCCCAGGCGCATCGACGTCACCGGCGTCCAGGAGCTCGCCTCCCGCGACGCAACCCTGTGCGGCCGGCTCCAGGACGGTCGCGTCATGTGCGCAGACAGCGGCCGATGTGGCCCGTCCGCAGCGCCGCCTGCCACCTCTCCCTCCGGCAAGGCCATCAAGTCCTCGCCCAGGCCGCCGCCGCCTGCCGGCAAGCCATCCGAGCCCGCGTCCATCCCGCCGACCAAGTCCGCGACCGGCAAAGCCGCCGCCACCGCCGGCAAGCCCGCCGCCGCCGGTAAGCCCGCCGCAGCCGAACCCGGTGCCACTGCCACAGCCGGTAAACCCGCCGCCGCCGGCAAGTCCACCGCCACCGGC
>VBLP01000640.1:0-8835 GCA_005887925.1 Deltaproteobacteria bacterium
CGTAGGTTCAAATCCTACCCCCGCTACGACTCTAAGTACCTTGAATCCCTGGAGAATCTACCATCTCCAGGGATTTCGAGTTTTCGGCCTCCGCAGAGCCGTTGCCCACCCGTTGCCCAAACGCCTGCCGGATCGCCGCGTCCAGCTGGCCGCTGGTCACGGTCACGTACCGCATGGTCGTGGCGATCGAGGCGTGCCCCATCAGCTCCTTGATCACCGGCACCGGCACGCCCCGGGCGGCTAGGTCGAGCGGCGCGACGCCCGCACACCACCACTGCCGCTCACCGCCGCCGGCAGTGCGCGTCGAGGTCGAGCGCGGCGACCACCGCCACCGCGGCCGGCGAGCGCATCGAGGTCGAGCCGCACATGCTCGGCGACGACCGCCGCCAGCTCGGCGACCACCATGTCCGCGACCACCGCGACCACCAGTGCGATGGCGACCAGCGCGGCGAGCACGTCAAGGTCGAGCGGTGCGGCCACCAGCTCCGCGATCGGCGACCCGCATCGCCACCACCAGGGCGCCTAGGCGAGATGGGGACGCCGGTGCGCTCCTGGGCGACGTGCAGCCGGCGCGATCGAGCGCGAGATCGCCGGCGACGTCCAGCCCGGCATCGAGGTCGCGGGCGGCGACCCGCCACCGCCTGCACCGCTCGCCGAGCAGCGCCTGGGCGACGTCCAGCACGAGCGCCGCGGTCAAGCGCCGCGGTCGATTCGGCTCAGCTCCCGCGCGTGAGCCGAATCGGCGCCTGTGTGAGCGCCTGCAGCTCCTGGGCAACGTCGCCGGCGAGCACCCGAGCACTCGAGCACCCGAGCCGCGACCAGCGCTCACTCCTCGTGGCCGACAGTTGGCGCCGCACGTGACAAGGCCGCGAGCGAGGCGTTCGCAGCGCTGGGCGCGCGACGATGGGAGCGCGTCGGCGACGGCCGGGCGAATAATGTTACTGTTACCGACCCGATTTATACTGATCATGGTGTGAACTTCGACAGCATAAAGCATCTGGAGGATATTGGCCTTGTCTCATTTCAGAGATCGGATGGAACATTCGGTAAGCTCGTAGACGAGAGGCCGGCAATGGTGATGTATTTTGGTGAGCGATTTCTGCTCGAAGTACAAGAGAGTCACCCTCTCAGACTTACCATTGGCAGCGTCATGTTGACCACAATCGGCAAAGAACTAGCGCCAATTGCTGGCGCTGAACCACTGCCTGCCTTTAGAGACTTCGTGTTGCGTCGCTGGGCGACGATCATCAAACCGCACTCGGCGCTCTGAGGAGGGCCGTGGCCGTGCCGAGGTTCAGCACGCCGCTACTCGACGTGACATAGGTATGCGTCGACGGGTTGACGTAGTGACTCTCGTTTGGCGCTTCGATCTCGCCGGCGGCGCGATGCTCTTTTGCGCGCTCGTCCGGGAGCCCGGACAGCATCGGCGATCCAGATGCGCTGATGAGCCTTGCCGACGTTCGTCGGTTCGGGACGTTCACGTTCACGCGACTGCCCCCGTCGTGAATGGAGATCGGGACCTCGGCAGAATCGTTGGAGTGGATCGAGGTCGTGCTCGCGTGCTTTTGTGCTCGAGCTGGCCGATCGCCCAGGTCGAGCTCCGAGTTCTCAAAGCGGAGCTTGACCTCGAACCGCGACGGCACAGGGAGGGACATCGCCAGGGCGCGGCGAGCGAGCGGGAGGCCGAACAGCAGCCCGCCGCGGTTGCAGTAGAGCTGGATACCGTCGCGCAGCGGAACGCACGCGACCCGGCCGCCCAGGGTCTGCTGCAGGGCTGTCAGGTGGCTCCCGTCGGCGTCCGGCGAGACGGAGATCACCTGGGGCTTTGCCTCCACCCGGTAAGAGGATGAGCCACCAACCGCGGCCTCGAACTCTGCAACGCCGCTAGCTATCGCGATCGCGCCCGGTGTCACAGGTCGGCTTCCCGGAGAGCAACCGGAGTCACCGCCGAGCTACTGGCGCAGCAGCGCGATTCGCACGATTGCCTACGACGACATCGTTGAGGCCGAGACCCAGATGGGCGTGCTCATGTGGCGGCGCCCTCGACGACCGGTATCGTAGAACGTGCAGGGCAGGTACCACATACAGCGAATGTGCAAAGAATATACGGAGTACATACATCGTATGGTAAAACGGATCTCGGTCGTGCTCAGTGCTTGCTATGCCCGAAAATATCCACTAAAAATAGAATACTTAATGAATATTCCGCCAAGTCATGCGGCGCGACGGAACCTGTCTGCTAGGACCGGGTCATGCTGATTAGCTATCGGACAGTCGAACTCCTGGCACCGGGTCAGCCCACATCCACCCGCATCCTCGGCGGTAACCGCGTCGGCCAGACGCCGCGCCCGACCTGCGCACCGCAGGTCACGGTCATGCCCCGACGAGACGGCAACATGACCCAGGTGAGACTCGTCCCGCCGCTCCGACGGTAGCCGCCGGCCCGCGCCCCATTTCGACCTCCGGGGCCGCCCGGGAGGGGTACCTCCGCGAGCGCACCGAGCAGCTCCTCATGATCGCGCGGAGACCGCGCGGGTGTGGGACGCGGCGACCGGCAAGCCAGTCAACCGGCCCCCCTCGAGCCAGCGCCGCCGCCGCATCGCCGCCGAGCCGGTGACGACGGTCCGGTTCGAGCTCCACGGCCGCGCTCGCCGAGGTCCTGCCGGCGCGCTCGGCGTCGAGGTTGTCGCCAGCGCCAGCGCTGCCGCCGCGATCGCCGACCCGCAGCCGCAGCACGCCGGTGCCGCGCTCCTTCGAGGTCGCCGCCGCCGCGATCGCCGCCGAGCCGCTACAGCACGCCGAGCTCCTCGCCGAGCTCTCGAAGCCTGCCGCCGCCACGCCGCCACCGCGATCGGCGAGCCGCTCCACCGCCCCGGGCGGGCCGAGGTCGCCGGCGACATCCAGCTCGC
This sequence comes from Deltaproteobacteria bacterium, assembly GCA_005887925.1. GTDB lineage: Bacteria > Myxococcota_A > Polyangia > Haliangiales > Haliangiaceae > JABFXX01. The sequence continues at coordinate 2,910 of VBLP01000640.1, forward strand.
GCCCGCCGCTGACCAGCCCGCGCTGGCCGCCGCCACCGCCGCCGAGCTGGTGACCACCGCGCCCGGCCGGGTCGAGGTCGCCGGATCGAAGTCGCCGGCGAGGTCCAGCTCGGCATCGAGGTCGTGGGCGCCGACCACCGCTACCGCCCGCAGCGCTCGCCGAGCAGCGCCTGGGCGACGTCCCAGCACGAGCGCCGCGGCCGAGCGCCCGGACCGCGAGCATGGCGCCCGCGAGCGCCACGGCCGCCTCGATCTCGGCGAGCGCACCTGCGGCGTGGTCCCGCACCCACGCGTGATCGTCGGCCGTGAACGCCCCGTGCGGTGCGGCCAGCTCGGCGATCGCGTCGCCGGCATACTCCGCGATGATGCGGTCCAGCTCGGCCGAGCGCTCGCCAAGCGGCGGCACAGCGAGCGGTGCCGGCAGGATTGAGCGGCGGATGGGGGTCGGCGAGTTCGCCGGCGCAGACTGCGCACAGCACGTCTTCCGCATCCCGGAGCCTCGCCACGAGTGCCGGGAAATCGTCCGGCAACCGACGCATGCGCAGGCACAGCGAGCCACCGATCGCCGCCTCGAGCGCAGCGACGCCGCTGGCGCGGCTCGCCGGCGATCGCACCGTAGCGGTGCTCGTAACGCGCCGAGGGTCGCAGACGATGAACGGCTTGTCCGGCAGCGTCCGGCGGTGCAACGCCCACGCGATCGGCACCATGTCGCCCTCGCCGCACAGCACGAGCGTCGCACGATGGTCCAGAGCGAGCGCGAGTGAGCGGAGGGCGAGCTCAACCCTACGCTCCTCGGACCACCCCGGCATCCGCGCGAGGAATGGTCGCAGCTCGTCACCGGCCAGCACGCGTCACGCTCCCTGCTCTCGTCCGACGAACGCGGCGCTCAGGTGGAACTGCAGCTCGCTGAACTTCGTCGAGATGTTCTTCATGCCGCACCGCCGCGCTTGGCCAGCTCGGCGGCGATCAGATCGCCCGCCGACACGGCCGAGAGCGACGCCTCCCGTGCAGCAGAGATCAGGTGCGAGAGGTGTTCTCTCGGTGACTCGGCACAGGATGACCCGCGTCACGGGGCACCTCCTGCAGCGAGCTCGGCCGGCGGACGGTCGGCCCGGCCCAGCGGCCCCTCGTCGGCGGTCGTCGATGCGCTCGGTGGCGCGACGGGGCTCACGCCGCCCCATCGGCCGCACCTCGGGCAAAGATCTCCCGGCCACGCGCCCGAGAGAACATCCGCGAGGTCGACCCCGGCGACGCTCGCCACCCGTGCCGCGAGTCGGCGGCCCACGACGCGGCTCGGAGCGCGCGCCTTCTGCAGCGCGACGACGGTGAGCCCGAGCGCCTCGGCAAGCCGGGCAAGCGCGGAGCGCTCTGCCAGGAACAGGAGCGCCCGGCGGGCGTGCACGCGCTCCGCCGCCGAGAGACTGCGGCCGGTCACGTCCTCCCCCTGTACTCATGGAGACGGCGTCGGCATGGTCGGCGAGCGAGTCGACCACCGCGTTCGCAGCGTTGAGCTTGGATTTGGGGGCTTGCTTCGAGGTGACCGAGCGTTTTGTCCGTGTTCTGCAACCCCATGGCAGCGATGCTGCCGAGGACAGCGGTGCAGCCTCAATATCGGCGAGGGCAGTGACGCTGCTCTGCCGACGACAGCATTACGACCTCGGCGCCAGCTTGGCACCATGCCGCCGTTCACCAGCGCCGACCTCACGTTCCCGGTGAAGGTGCTCGCGTCTGCGCCACCGAATGCCAGTGGCGTGTTCACCGTCCGCGTCGCGGCCCAGGGCGGGTGCGAGCGCGGTCCGGTCGCCAACCTGACCGATCCGTCGCGTACGGCTCGACCTGGAGCTGGACGAACTCGAGGACTCCGCCGAGGGCGACGCGACGCCGGCGTGGACAATCGACGCCGCGGCAACCGAGCTGGTGCTGAGCCGCGAACACCTGTGGGCGTACCTGACCAGCCCGCTCCACGGGGTACCGCCCGCGCTGCGGGCCCGCACGGTCGAGCGGCTCGCCGCTATCTGGTCTCGCGCAACATCGCGTTCCTGCCCGATCTGCTTGCGTTCGTGCGCGACGAAGGCGTGGATGTCGAGCGCATCGAGTCCCGCGCGCTCCTCCCGGTGGTCGATCGGTTCTGGACCGCGTCCGCCGGCCGCCGCTGGTGCGACCTCTTGCGGCGCTGCCTCGTCTCGTCGGTGCGCTCGATGACGTGCGTCGGCGCGAGGTGCTCGACGACGTGATCCGGGCCGAGCACCTGGTCCGCCACACCATCGAGGGCGAGACCCGCGAACGCCTGCGCGAGGCCTTCAACACGCCGCTGTTTCCGATGGTCCTGGTCGCCAACGAGGTCATGCAGGAGGGGCTCGATCTGCACCACCACTGCCGCAGGGTCGTCCACCACGATCTGGCCTGGAACCCGGCGCAGCTCGAGCAGCGCGTCGGTCGCGTTGACCGGCTCGGCTCGCTCATCCAGCGCCTGCGCGACCGCAAGCCCGAGACTACCCTCGACGTGCTGATGCCGCTCGTCGCAAATACCATCGACGAGCGCCTCGAGCGCACGGTCCGCCTGCGCGAGCGCTGGCTCGAGTTCCTGCTCGGCGCCGCCCCGCCATCGACGAGTATGGCCTGGCGGACGACCCGACGCAGCCGCTGCCACCGGCGTTCGCCGAGGCGCTGCGGATCGATCTCGGACCGCATGCAATCGAAGACCCAGGGAACCGGGGTGTTGGAAGCACGAGGTAGGGGCGCGCGTCATACGTCACGGAATTGGCCGGAGCCTCGGCAGATGGTTCCGGCGGGATCGAGCCACCTTCCCGATGAAGGCGCCGACGCTGTCCTGGCTTTGCGCGTTTCGCGCGGCGCGACCTCGCGAAAGTCCTTGTAGCCGCGGCTGTCCCAGCCGCCCGCGACGATCGGCACCGTGCGCAGGCCGTTGGTTTCGAGCAGGCGCAGGTAGACCAAGCGCTGGAGCAGCGTCGCTCCGGCATCCTTGATCAGCTCGCCGAACAGCCGCTGCTTGGCCTCGGGCCGCGCTTTGGCCGCGACCGCGCGGGTCTGCTCGTCGAGCCACGCCTCGATCCTCGCGTTTGGCGCGCGCGGCCTCGGAAAGCGTCGCCTTCTTGGCGTCGATCGCGAGCTGATACGCGCGCTCGGTCGCCTCGCGCAGATCGGGCAGGATGATCTTCTCGCGCAGCTCGCGGATGGTCTTGGCCAGCGCGCGCTTGGCGTCGGAGGTTGGGTCAATCGAGGGGAAACGGCATCTACCGCCGCTTGCGCCAGTAGGCCGGCTCGCGCCCGCCGTACACGACGGCGGTGATCTGGATCTCCGTGTCGGTCACGACGTAGACCACGATGCAGGGGAACCGATGGAGCACGAACCGGCGCTCGGGCCCGCGCTCATCGAAGGTCTGCCAACCCTCGACGTACTCCTCGATTCGATCGAGCGCTTCCAACACCGCGTCATTGAGCTTGTCGCCCCAACCGGGACGCGCGCGATCGACGCGACGGGCCGCGTCTTCGAGCTCGACGACGGCGGCCGGCGTGAACCGGGCGCGCTTCACTTACCGCTACGCAGGCGTGCGCGGATCCCGGCGATGGCTTCGCGCGCGTCGACCGTCTGAACCTGACCCCGCTGGAGCTCCTCGCGTCGGCGGTCCAGCTCGGGACGCCACGCCGCTGCGAGGTCGTCGGGCGACAGCGCCGGGGCGTCCGCGCTCATGCCATCCAGCGCGTTCGCTACTTCGGCGCGCTCTTCGGGGCTGAGCTGCATCGCCTGTTCGAGCACGGCTTTGACGGCGGCGGTCATCGGGGCAAGCCTACCGCGTTCCACGGTACACCGCATCGTTCCGAGAAACCCGCCACTTTGGCGGTCTGGGTAGAGTTGGGCAGCGCGGCGGCGGGTACGAACCGGCGCCCGGTTGGGATCGATCGCCGCACCCGCGGCGTTCGGCTTCGCGCGGTCGGCGGCCTGGAGCGCCTCCCCGATGGCGAAGTCGCAGTAGATGATCACCGACGCCGACTCGAGCATCAGGAGCAGTCGATCGCCGGCGCTGCCGGCTGCATGGTCGGCCTCGGCTAGGGCATCCCGCGCTCGGTTCATTCGGCCCTGGTGCATGCGCACCCCCCACGTGCGCGCGCCACCTGCGGTCGGGCGCCCACATGCCCGTAGCGATGAGCTGCCTGCTGCTCTCTTCGCCACCGCTGCCGAGGCCTCGAGTTGGTCCAACTCGCACCCACCCCGTCCACCGCGACTCTTGGCTGAGCACCGAGCTGCGCAGCCGGGTCGGGATCCCCAGCGCCGCCGCCGCCAGCTTCGCAAGCCCCAGGCCGCGACCAGCCGCCGCGAGCGTGGCTGACGAGGTTTCGAGCACCGTTCGGGAGGCAACCGTTGCCCAAAAAGCCGAGGAGAGCAGGGACCAGCCGGGATGAACCGGGATCAGATTGCTGGGTAACTACGCGTGATCGTGCGAAGTCGCTTTTTTGTTCGCTGCGTGGTTTCCCAGTGCCCGGGCTCATAACCCGAAGGTCGTAGGTTCAAATCCTACCACCGCTACTGGTCGGACCGCGGAGTCAACTCAACCTGGCTCCGCGGTTCGTGTTTTTCGGGTGGCAGGCCGCCGAAGGTGGGGCAGGCAGCGCGTCAGCCGTCTCGGAACACGTCGCCGATCGAGGTCGCGGTCACGGCGGCTTCGAGCCAGGACTCGAGCCGGGTGACATCCGGTTCGCCGTCGATGCGGGCGCGGATGTCGGCGGTCGCCAGGAACGAGCGCGCCGCCAGCACCCTGTGCAGCAGCAAGCGCGCCTCTGCAGCACGGCCTTCGCCGCGACCCTTTTCACGGCCCTTGTCCTCCCACTCACCGATGAGCTCCTGAACGTTCGGGTCTTGAATGATCGATTCCACGTGGAAGATCCTCCGGGCCGTGTCACTGCCGAGGATAGCGGCCGAGACAACATACAGCAACTGCATTGCACTCTGCCGATCGCGCTTCGCGAGGCCGCGATCTGATCGTACATCGTCGGCGAGCTCGCGGACGAACGCCTCATCCGCGCCACGCATGGCAGCACAGAAGGGTGCGCCTTCAAGGCCGAGCTGCTTTCGCATGCGGCGCGCGTCGAGCCGCCACAGCGGCACGACGTGATAGCGGAACACGAACGCATCGCCTCCGACGCCGGGGATGCGATACACGCCGGTGCCTCCCGGCGGCCGTCCGCCGGGTCGAAGCAGCACCACGACGGACCACACCGGCAGCCGCGTCGCCACCACGGCAGCGCTGGCATACTCGAACAGCCGCCGCGGGATCTCGGTTCGCCACGCGCGCTCGATCTCGACGTGCACGGCAGCCTCTCCGGCACCGTCGCGGACCCAGAACAAGCTATCTGCCGTCCGCTGCCGCGGTCGATCGACGCTCGGGTCGAGCGGTCCGAGCGGCTCGAGCCGGCGACGCGGGAATGCCAGCCGCAGGATCGGTCGTGGCAGACCACGCAGCAGATGGCGGAAGGTGACGTCGGTCTCGCCCATTGCCACGCGCACGCTACCTCGCACCTCTGACAGTCACCGGAGGCGAATACGGTTCGGAGAGCACCAGATGGGGCGTCCGTATTCCGGACATCCTGTCACCGGACGGTTCACGGTCCCGGCGGAGATACACCTCGCGTGCGATCAACACTTCACCGGCGTGTCCGGCTACCGGCATCTGCGCCTAGAATCGAATCTGGACAGTAGACGGGACGAAAACTAACCTCGGTGCCGGAATAATCGCGGTGACCGACCTCAACCGGATCGAGCGCCAGGCGCTCGCGCTGCGGCTCCACGATCCGCCGCTCGTCAACGTCCTCGGCGGCGTGTCGAGCAGGCGCGCGCGTTCCTCGGGGCGGTCGACGATCTCGTGGACGCCGATCACGCGCGCGAGCCCTGGCTCCAGGTGCAAGCCGA
>VBLP01000640.1:8899-16707 GCA_005887925.1 Deltaproteobacteria bacterium
CCAGCAAGCGCTCGCGTCCTTCGTGAGCGCGCTGGAAGGACATCGACGCGGTCGTTCGAGGCAACCGCGTCGATGTACCCACGCTGCTCCGGCTCCTCGCCAGGAAGCGCATCGTCCCATGCATCGACGACGCAGCCGCGTTCGTACGCGAAAGTATGGCCCTCCTTCTGCGCCACGATCCCGCGGGCATCGAGCTCGATGTCTCGTTTGCGTGGACCACGTTTGAACACGATGCGATCGAGGCGTCCACGGATGCGTCCTACGGCAACGTCGTGGCGCCCATGGCGCGGGCCGACGATCTCGTGGTCTTCAAGGCGATGGCAGTGGCGGGCCTGGATCGCCGAGTACCGGATAGCTGCTGAGCATGTCCTATGAGGCCACGGAGAACATGCGCGGATTGCTGAGCCGGAAAGACCGGCCGTCCTTGATCAGCTCTCCCTCCACGCTAACGATCCGCTCGTGTTGATGGGCCTCGATGGCGCGTTGATAGTCATCGGGGCCTGCGGACAATTGCACCTGGCGAATCGCATCATCGACTAGCCCGGCGATGGTGACGTTGCCGCCTCGCGCCGGTGCCAGCGCCTTCAGCCTCACGACTTGTCCGATGAGCTCGAAGTCAGCGACGGGAGCTCGATCCTTCAGAAACTTCGACGCGGCACGGAGTACCGGTGCCTCGTTTTTGGAAAACACCAGACGCGGAGGGAGCGCAAAGGTCATCGGCCGGGAGGTCGACCACGAGAATGCAATCGCGACGTCCCGCCCTGGGCCCTCCTCCAGCATCGTCGCGAGGGCATCGCAATAGTTAGCATTCACGCCAGCTCCGACGTCATCGGAGAAGCGCTCGACCGAGCCGCGCGCCGTGGAGATCTCGATCGACTTCTGCGCGGTCACCGCCGCGGTTGCGAGCGTGACCAGGACGGTGCGCTCGAACGGCTCGTCTTCGGCCGGTTCGCCGCCAAGCCCGAGCGCCTGCTGCTGTCCAAAGGGAGCAGGCAGTGGAGACTCGAGAACGACCACGAAGCTGCCTGCCTCCGGGGCGGCGAGGTTGACGTGACGGACGTAGTCCACTGCGCGTTGCGGTTTCCGGCGCGGAAAGTAAGCACGGCGCGTGTGAGCCGAGCACGCCGCTGCGAGCACGAGATCGCGCGCCGCAGAGAACAGCACGCCAGCCTCGTCCAGGCCGACACGGCCTGACTCTGGAACATCGATGGAGATCCTGACGATGTCCTGATTCGTTCGCACCAGATCTTGGTAGATCTCGTACTGGCTTCGGCTCTCGATGAGGGTCAGGTTCTCCAGGACCTCTCGAATCCGGCGTGGATAGTCACGGGCGTTCTGACGAAGTGGAACATCGCACTCCACGTCTTCGCCATCGATCTGCTTGTGAAAGAAGCCAAGCTCATGCTCGACGCGTAGCGGGGCCCAACCTCGACTGCGAAGGTAGGCGGTCAAGGTGCCTGGGGCAATGTCCGATAAGGTCTTGAAGTCCGCGATGTCAAGCTTCATAGTGCCTCTCCTCGACCGATGCGATCCATGAGCCCTTCGAGGCCTTGCACATTGAACAGATTCGTTCGTGGCAGATGGACTGTTGTCGAGCGCTGATTCGTCGATGGGGCAGCCCTCGCAAGGACGCCCAGTAGGCACAGTACCGCATCGTGAGCTCCTGCTCGGTGTGGGTAGTCCAGTCCGCGACCTGCTCCGGCACGAACACCACCACCAAGATCCGGGGCGTGACGTAATCGGTGTGCCGGAGGTCGTCATAGTTCTTAGGCTTCAGCGGTACGAAATCGGGTCACCGGTTGCTTCGCTCATCTGACACTTCGTCTGGATGTCCAGGCGTGGCGATCGCGTCGTGCCTCGGAGGCCGCGCGTGGAGATTGTCACGTCGACGCTATCGTCGTCTGGTGTCGCGGCATGGTTGAACTTCAGCCCGGCGGCTGCGGAGATCGCATAGATGAAGGCGCGGCTGAACTCCTCTTGCTGGTGGCGGACGTGCATCATTGTCGAAGTTCCGGGGCACCCGGCGGACCCCGAGGCTTTCTTACCAGAGTGCTGAACAAGCGCCCAGCTTTGACCTCAGGCAGATCTCGCGGGCGGCAAGGGTCGAGGCACGCTTCGGTGGCTGTCGAACGAGCGCCGCCGCCGAAACCGTCACGAGCCCTGCTCGCGCCGGTGCATCGCCCCGCCGCCGCGGAAACCGGTCGGCCCCGATGCGGCGCAACGACCGCCCACCGACCGCTTCGCACCGAATGCTGCGGCCGTCGCTCACCGCATCGTCATGACCACCGCGTCCAGCCCGCGCATGCGGGCGGCGGCCTCGAGCGCCGCGGGCAGCTCGCCGAGCGGGAAGCGTGTGAGCTCGACGGCGCCGAGGTCGAGCGTGCCGGCTGCCGCCATCGCGATCAGTCGACTGATGGCGCCGGCGGGGTACATGAAGCGGCCGCGGATCGTCCAGTCGTTGCGCAGGAGCTCGCCGTAGTCGAGCGGCAGCGGCACCGTGAGGCTGCCCATCAGGCACATCCGGCCGCCGCGGCGCAGCGCCCGCAACGTCGCCTGCGTCGCGCTGGCGTCGGTGGCCCGGCCGACGAGATCGATCGCGGCGTGGGCGCCGCCGCCGGCGGCATCGCGCAGCGCCCGGGCATCGGCCGCGGTGTCGCCGGTGAGCGGGACGGCGATCGCCCGCGACCCGGCCTTGGCGACCACGCGCGCCAGGCTCGCCGCATCGCGCCCGGCTGCGACGACGCGGGCCGCCCCCATCGCCGCGCCGAGCAGCACGGCGGCCGATCCGAAGTAGCCGCTTGCGCCGTTGACGATGAGCGACTCGCCGGGTTCCAGGCCGATCGCGGTCAGCCCGCCGTAGGGCACGGCGAACTTGCCCAGCACGGCAAAGCGCTCGACCGGCGCGGCGCCGTCGGGCACCGGGGTCAGCACGCCGGCCGGCATCACGGCGATCTCGCCCAGCGTGCCGTCGGGCCAGTCGTGCTGGAGCGGCTCCGAGTCGGGGCTGATCGCGGTGAGGCCGATCAGGATCTGCGCCGGATCGACGCCGCGCTCGTTGGCCACCAGGTGGGGATTCAGCACGACGCGCTGGCCGGGCTTGACGTGATAGACCTCGGCACCGACGGCGTCGACCACGCCGACGCCGTTGGTCCCCGGCGTGAACGGCCGCGGCGGAAAGCGATAGTACGCGAGCTTGCCGGCGAGGACGTCGCCGAGATAGCTCAGCACCGGGGCGGCCTCGATGCGGACGCGGACGGAGCCTGGCCGGACGTCGGGCACCGGCAGCTCTTCGAGCGCGAGCCGCCCGCCGGCCCGTTCGAGCCGCCACGCCTTCATCGCCGTCTCCGTTGCGCGGTCTCGGCCGCGGGCCGAACGCATCGGCACGGGGGTTTATTCCACGAGGTTGTGCAGGGCATGTCCAAACCTTACCTGCCCGGCCGATGGAGGCGCTGCCTCCGGCGCATACACTCGGCGGCAGATGACCGCGGACCCATCGCTGCCCCCCGCCGGCTCGATCGCGGCCAGCTCGCCGCGCCGGCGCGCGGTCGATGCGGTCCGCGGGCTGGTGATGGTGATCATGGCGCTCGATCACCTGCGCGATTTCCTCGGCAACGCGCACTTCGACGCGACCGACCTGAGCCAGACGACCGCGCCGCTGTTCCTGACGCGCTGGATCACGCACTTCTGTGCGCCGACGTTCTTCCTGCTCGCCGGCACGAGCGCCTACCTCTCGATCCAGTCGGGCCGGCGCACGGTCCGCGACGCCGCGCAGTTCCTCGTGGTTCGCGGCCTCGTGCTGGTCGTCCTCGAGCAGACAGCGCTGCGCTGCCTGGGCTGGTACTTCCACTTCGACTACCACTTCATGAATGCCGGCGTGCTCTACGGCCTGGGCTGGTCGATGGTGCTGCTCGGCGGGCTGGTGTTCCTGCCGCCGGCGGTGAGCGTCGCGATCGGCGGCGCCATCCTCCTGGGTGAGGCCGGCATCGCGGCGGCCGACCTCGGCGAGGGCTGGCTCGGCACGCTGCTCGCGCTGGCCACGCGCTCGCGCGACTTCGAGCCCGTCGCGGGATACCACTTCTTCGTGTCGTATCCGCCGATCCCGTGGTTCGGGGTGATGGCGCTGGGCCACGGGCTTGCCGCCCTCGTTTACCGCGCGGGTGACCCCGGGGAAGCCCGGTCCGGCGTGCGGACGCGCCGGTGGTTGCTCGGCCTGGCCGCAGCGTTCCTGCTGCTGTTCGCCATCGTGCGCGGCCTCGACGTCGGCGATCCATCGCCATGGTCGGCGCAGCCGAGCCGCCTGTTCACGGCACTGTCGTTCGTCAACGTCAGCAAGTACCCACCGTCGACGCCATTCCTGCTGCTCACCCTCGCCGGTGCGCTGCTCGCGCTCTTCGCGTTCGAGCGCCGTCCGCGCGCCGGACAGATCTTCGAGGTCTACGGCCGCGTCCCGCTGGTCTTCTACATCCTCCACATCCCGCTGATCCATCTGCTCGCCGTGATCTACTCGGTTGCCGCGTTCGGCGCCGCGACCTGGCTGACCAGCGGCCCGGTCATCTTCTGGGACGTCGCGCTGCCGGGCAGCCCGCCCGACTATGGCCTCGGCCTCGCCGGCATCTGGACCGTCTGGCTCGTCTTCGTGGCCGCGCTGTATCCGATCTGCCGCTGGTACGGCGCCCGGTCACGCGGCCGGTAGCACCGCCTCCCATCGGTGGCCGGCTCCGAGCGGCAGCTGACACGGTCGTTTGCCGGAGAGCGTGTGCTCGTCATCTGGCGCTCGGTCGTTCGCCGCACTGCGAGCGCCTGCGCACGGGGACGCAAGATATCGACTCCAGTCGCGCGTCATCATTGTTGGGAGCGCGGCGCGCGTCCTGCAAGCTACAGTCTCCTGGAGCTGTACGCCAGAACTTGGATTCCTGAGGACGCGACCTGCATGTCGCCCGATGAATCAAGCGGTACAAGCCAGCCGACCAGGCTGACGGCCTTCATCAAGGCAAATCGAAATGAGATCGTCGCGGCCTGGGAGGTCACCGTCCGCTCGCTGCCGGTCGCGCGCGACCTCGCGCGTCCCGTGCTCGTTGACCACATTCCGGATCTGCTCGAGCGGATCTGCGAGATCGCAGATCGTGTCGGGGCCGGGCGCGAGCCGAGCTTGCCGATCGACATCGCCGAGCTGCACGCGCGCGAGCGGCTCGAGGAAGGCTTCGATCTCGCGCAGGTCGTGACCGAGTACCGGATGCTTCGCGCCTGCATCCTGCAGATGTGGGCTCGCCAGGTCGTGGATCCTGCGCAGCTCACGGATCTGCGGGCACTCGACGAAGCGATCGACATCTCGATCGGTGCCTCGATCGATCGCTACACGAAGGCGAGAGACCGGACGCTGCGCGCGCTCGATCGGATCGCGACCGAGGCGTTCGGCAGCCGCAATCTCGACGAGCTGCTGCAGCGCCTGCTGCACGTGATGAAGGAGACGACGTCCGCGGTGGACACGACGGCGATCCTGCTTCGCGAAGGGGATCTGCTTCGCGTGCGCGCCGCGGTGGGGCTCGGGCGCGAGGTCGAGCGCAACCTGGTCATGAAGGTGGGGGAGGGCTTTGCCGGAACCGTCGCTGCGTCGGCGCATGAGGTGACGTTCGGCGAGGTGCCGCAGGCGAAGATCGTCAGCCCGATCCTGCGCGGTGCGGGACTTCACGCCTTGTACGGCGTCCCGTTGATCGAGGATGGACAGGTGATCGGCGTCGCGCACATGGGCTCGAGGACCGCGCACGAGTTCTCGACGCAGGACAAGCGGCTGTTCGCGGCGATGGTCGCACGCGCGACGTCCGCGATCCGGCAGCACATGCTCTACGAAGCGGCGGTCCAGGCCTCGAAGGAGGCGCAGGAGCGAGAGCAGGAGTTGCAGGCGCTCGCCGACAACATCCCGCAGCTGGCATGGATGGCCGACCCGACGGGTGCGCGGTTCTGGTACAACCGCCGCTGGTACGAGTATTCCGGCGCTTCCTTCGAAGCGCTGCGAGGCTGGGGATGGCAGCAGTTTCATCATCCCGCCCACGTCGAGGACGTGGCCGCGAAGTACCGGCACGCCGTCGTGTCCGGTGAGCCATGGGAGGATACCTATCCGCTGCGCGGGAAGGACGGCCATTACGACTGGTTCCTGTCTCGCGCGGTGCCCATCCGCAACGAGGCAGGCCAGATCACGCGCTGGTTCGGTAGTAGCACCGACATCACGGAGACCCGGCTGATGGGCGAGATCAGCACCGCCCTCACGTCGACGCTCGACCACGACGAGATGATTGCGAAGATCGCCGAGCTCGCGGTTCCAGACTTCGCAGACTGGTGTGTCGTCGATCTCGTCGAGCACGACGGCGGGTTTCGTCGCGCCGCGGTCGCTCACGCAGATCCTTGCAAGGCCGAAGCGGCGCGTCGCCTCCAGGCCGAGTATTCGCCGCGCCCGGATCGCTCGCCCGGAATTGTCGGCGCAGTTCGCAGCGGGGAGGTCGTCCACTGCGCGGACGTCAAAGACGAGATCGACCGCATCGCGCTCGATGCAGACCACGCGGCGCTGCTCCGTACGCTCGGACTGACCTCGTACATCAGCACGCCGTTGCTGGTGCGTGGTCGTATTCTGGGCGCGATCACGTTCGCGACCTCGAAACCGGAGCGTCGCCTGCAGCGGCCGCAGGTCGAGATCGCCAGGGAGCTGGCGCGGCGAATCGCGATCTGCATCGACAACGCGCGCCTGTACCGAGAGGCGCAACGATCGACGTCGCGGCGACGATGTTGCTACACGGCGGAACGGAACCTCGCTTGCGCAAGCCCGCGGAGACGATCCGGCGTGCATGCGAACGCATGGACAAGATCATCGCCGACTTGCTCGACATGGCAGCGATCCAGTCGGGGCGACTGCGCGTCGAGCCAAAGGACGTCGTGGCGATCGAGCTCCTGAACGAGATCATCGAGCTTCGCGAACCGATCGCGAGCGAGAAGGGCATAAAGCTCATTCGCGACTTCGACCTGGAGGGCGTGCACCTGCTCTGCGACCGCGATCGCATCCAGCAGGTGTTCTCCAACTTGATCGGAAATGCCAAGAAGTTCTGCCAGGCCGGCGACGTGATCTGCGTGCACGCCAAGGTCACCGGCAAGCGCGCGATGTTCTCCGTCGAGGACACGGGGCCCGGGATCCCGGCCGAGGAGCTCTCCCATATCTTCGAAGCGTACTGGTCGGGGGAAGCCGGCAAGAAGAAGGGCACGGGGCTCGGCCTGTTCATCGCGAACGCGATCGTGAAAGCCCATGGCGGCGAGTTGTCCGTGGCGAGCAAGCTCGGTCACGGCGCAAGATTCTCGTTCACGTTGCCGACGTCGGATCTCGCCACGCACTGAGCTCCAGGCCGGCGCGGTCTGTCCGCGGCGGAGGCGGCGAGGCTCCGGGCTGATCACCGTGCGACCGGTGCGCATCGGCGCCCGCCGCCGACGAGCCGGTCGTGCAGCCGCCATGCGATTGCAATGGCTTATGTCGCAGATCGTCGATCGTGGCGGAGGCCTGGGGTACGCTCGCAGGCCGGGTCATCGTGATGCGCGCATGGGCCGTGAGCTTCGGGATCGCGATCCAGCTGGGCACAGTGGGGCACGCGTTCGCGCTCGATGGCCATCGCCGGATCACGCAGTATGCGCAGACGCACTTCGCGGCGCACGACGGGATGCCGCACAGCCTGGCCAACGCGATCGCGCAGACCGGCGACGGCTACCTGTGGACCACGAGCCAGGAGGGGTTATCGCGGTTCGACGGGGCGTCGTTCACGACGTACGATCAC
>VBLP01000147.1:0-9916 GCA_005887925.1 Deltaproteobacteria bacterium
CGACGGACCAGCGGAGCTGCGCGCCGCCTTGAACCACACCATCGAGCTACGCGGCAGGCTGGCCATCCAGCCGCGGTCATTTGTACGCTCCGACGACCTGGTGCTCGTCCTGGGGCAGTTCACGCTGTCTGGCCGACGCCACGACGGCACGTCGTTCGAGCGCATGGCGCGCTTTGCCGACGTACTGCGCCGCCAACCGGACGGCGGCTGGCTGCTGGCCGTCGACAATCCCTTCGGCGACGAGTAGTTCGATGCGCAGCTGTGGTAGCGATGCGCCGAGCCGGACGTCGCTGCCGCCAGGTGCTCGAGGTGCGCTCGGCCGGGCGGCGGTCGCGGCATCCGGGCCACGCGATCCAAGACGGCTGCGGGTCGTCGCCGCCGGCCCGCTCGCGGACGGGCGGCCGATCCCGGATGGCGGGGCGAGCGTCGTCCCGCCGGAGCATCCGTACCGCGCACGGCTGGTGATCGACGCTGGCGCCGAACGGGCCTGCGAGGACGGCAAATCGATCGACGGCGACGAGGACGAGGTACCCGTGCACGACTGTGCACCGACGAATCAGCGAGCCCCGACGTCTCACCGAACCGGGCCGACTACCGTTCCTCGCCGTCCACTCGGCTCCAGCTTGCGCAGGACGAGCTCCTCGCGTATGCGCCGCTTGTACTCCTCGGCGGGAGCCGGGCATCCGGCGGGGCCTCGCCGGGAGCCACCGGGGTCTGGCTTGGTTCGATCCCGCGAGCGTTCGGCGGCACAAGCTCCGGGACCGCGGATGGCGCGTCGGCGCCCGTTGCGAGCTCGCTGAGCTCGGCGCTGGCGTGACGGCGGATCGCCGCGATCGCCTCACCGCCGGCAACGGCCTGCTCGTCGTCGGTGGCCTGCTCGCCGCCAGCGGCGCGGGCGAGAGCGGCACGGCTCGGACGCGCTCGATCTCGCGCCGGCCGACATCCTGCGCGAGTTGCCGCAGGCCGTGCTCGAGCCGGGCAGCGGCGTCTGAAAAGCGGCGTGGCGCGGGGCAACGTGGGCGTTTCATTGGCGGAATGATCACCCATCGGAGGTTCGACGCAAGTGAGCGGCCCATCCTGGATGCAGCGACGAATTGACACGCGGCGTGCCGATACCGGAACATCCGCCTTCGAAGGAGTCGAACCGATGCAGAGGACCATCGATGGTGTGCGTTCGGAGGGGTGGACGCCGACCGACGTCCGGCTTGCGGCGGCGCGCCTGAGCGAAATCGTCGCCGGTCGGGCAGCACAGCCCGACGAGGAAGGCGACGCGCTCGCGATCGAACTCGTCCGTTGGCTGCGCTACGCCGCGGAAGTCGACGCCGACGAGATTGTCGACTGTCTCGCATCGAAGCCGCCGCCGTCGCGCCAGGCACCCCGGTGGGACGATCTACATGCGCAATTCGCTCAGTATGACTCCAGCGCCGAGCTCACGGTGGCGCTGTCGCGTCGCTACGACGATCCCGCTCGCGTGCTGATGGAGTTCCTGGACGATGTGGCGCCTCTCCGAGGCGCCTGGCAGGAGGTCACCGAGGAGCATCATCGGGCGCTCGAGCTGCTGTTGGCCTTCGGAACCGACGAGACCATCACGTACGCCCTGTCGCGCCTGGACCTGATGAACTGGGAGACCGATGACGAGCTCGCGGAGGTAGTTCGGAGGCATCACGCTGCGATCCGGAGACTTGCCATCGCGGCCTGGCCCTCGATGTCCTGGGAGCAGCGTGTTGATGTCGCGAGTCTCTTCGAGCAGTACGGACTCTATGACGAAGCCCTGCTCGCATTGCTGTTGAAACCAGAGATAGCGTCTTTGACTCACGAGGACCGTGCGGAGTATGTGCATGCGCTCGGCGTCTACCGCGATGCGCGCATCGTGCCGCGACTTCAGGCAATCCTCGACTGGGCTCTCGAGGAGCTGGCAGCCCGGCGCACGGACGAAGGCAGAGACCTCGTTCATCTCGTGATAAGCCAACTCCGGGAACGGGAACTCGCACCCACTTCGATGCAGCAAGAGCGTGCGACAGCACTCGGCGTTCTGCAGGAGTAGAAGCGCATCGAAGACCCGAATACGTGGTGGCGCGATCTACACCGCCGGCCAATCTGGAACCTGAGTTCGGCTGCTCTGTGCGAGCCGCGTGCGATCTCCTAGCCGCAACAGTTGCGATGTGACCCGACTGCCGGCGCTGTCGGGGCTACGCTGAGATCTCAGCCGCGGCCAGCTCGACCTGGGCACTGGTGCCGTTGTACTCACCGCCGGCGATGAACACCCGGCCGTCGCGCAGCACGCCGCACGCGAAGTACAGCGGTGAGTTCGGCCCGTTAGCGAGCTGCGTCCAGGTGCCCGCGCTGTAGCTGCCGTTCGCGCTCGGCGCGAGCCGGTACCAGCGATTCGACCCCGACACGTGGATCCCCAATCGGACCGGCTGCTGCTCCTCGACAGCGTTCCCACACGCGCAGGTCGCTGATTCGAATGTCGCGAGAACTGCTGCCCGAGCTCGCAGCTGCCTCGATCATCAAAAACGACGCGGCTAGGACCGCGCGCTGGCCGACACCATCGCCGCCCGCCTCGTGCTCTACCTGCGCCGCCCCGGCTTCCAGTCGCAGTTCAGGGAGGCGCTGGTGGCGCAGACCGGCGATCCGCTACAGGCGGCCATCACCTGGGTGCGCGCCCACCTCGCCCGCGCCGACGTCGACACCCTGGCGGCACACGCCGGCCTCTCGCCGCGCACCCTGCACCGGCGTTGCAAGGAGCTGCTCGGCACCACGCCGGCGCGGCTGATCGAGAAGATCCGCGTCGAGCACGCGCGCCCCCTGGTGGCCCACAGCACGCTGCCGGCCAAGACGCTGGCGGCGCAAGCCGGCTTCGGCAACGCCACGCGCATGAAGCGCGCCTTCGAGCACGAGCTCGGCCTCGGCCCACGCGAATACCGCGCCCTGCACGGCGCGTAAGCCACGCCGGCAGTCGACATCGGTTATCGTGCGCGCATGTCTTGCACCGCACACGTCTTCGCGCCGATGTCGACGATGCAATGCGCCTGGCACCGCCTGCGCTTGGCAGTGGCCTTTGTCGTGCTGCTGATCTTCTCCTTCATTCCCGCGGTGCGCTGCCTGTTGCAGCAGTGGCTCTTCATGAGCCGCTTCTGCCAGCGCGGCAACCGCGATCCCAGCATCGATCTTTTCTTCGACCCCAACGACTGGATCGACAAGCTCCCGCTGCTGGCGGGGGCGGTGGTGTGGCAGGACCCCGGCACGCCGCAGAACGTCGCCGGCTCGCTGCGCTACCACCGCGACTGGACCGCCGCCGAGCGGCGCGATCTCTACGACGCCTATTGGAACGCGCGTATGGATGTCGAGACCGGTGTGCCAGAGGCGCCGCCCGAGGCTGCGCCTCCGCTCGGAGTCGAGGGCACGCTCTATCCACGTGCGCTGGCGTGGAAGGTCTTCGTCGCGCACGTCGGTCACGCCATCGCCGCCGACAACGCCGGTTGGTTCGCGTGGCGACTCGGCGCCATGACTGCGGCGCAGCTCGCCTTTCTCGTCGACAGTCGGTCGCTGTTTCACTGGGATCCGATCGCCGGCGGCACCTACGCCGTGCGCACCTTCGACCAGAACATGGCCACCCCCGGCGATCCGGTGCGCGTCTTCCGTTTCCTGCGCGACCACGATCTCATCGCCGGCAATAGCCGCGCCACCGTCGCCCGCGTGCTCGGCTGGTGCCGCAGCAACCTGGTGCACTTCAACAATAGCCTCGACTGGCAGGCCTACTGGCAGTATGGAGGCTATCCGCCGGTGGAGCGCGTGCTGGCCGGGACGTTCTACAGCCACGCCACGGATCCGCCGCAGACCCACTGGACCGCGGGCTGTCATGGCACCGGCGGCTTTCTCAAGGCGGTGCTGCGCACGGTCAACATCCCGGTCGAGTCGCTGCGGCCGGTGGTCGAGCGCGCCTGCGAGCACAGCCTGTGCCGCTTTCCGCTCGACGAGCTCTACCTCTCCCACGGCGACGACCCCTACTCGAATTTGGCCTACTCCGATCCCCTCCCCGATCCCGACCGCTTGCTCGTCGATGCCGCCACCTATGGGGCGTGGTTCGGGGCCGCCGTCGCCGACAACACGCGCTGTGACAACGTCGGGCGCACGGTGCGCGATCTGGCCATCGCCGATCCGAGCTCACTGCGCATGATGCGCGCGCGCTGCCGCGACACCGCCTCCGGGGCTGCCGACGGTGCCAGCCAGGTCATGCTCGAGCTGCGCGGTCCACACCGCGGGCCGTACGTCAGCGCCGACCTGCGTGCCGCCGGACTGTGGACGCGCCTCGACGAGGCCATTGCCGCCCACGGCGGCTGCGCCGCCTTGCCACCCGAATGACGCCCATCACTCGCAGCCGATGCGCTATGCGCTGCGCCTGGCGTGCCGACC
Organism: Deltaproteobacteria bacterium; assembly: GCA_005887925.1. Lineage (GTDB taxonomy): Bacteria > Myxococcota_A > Polyangia > Haliangiales > Haliangiaceae > JABFXX01. The sequence continues at coordinate 4,417 of VBLP01000147.1, forward strand.
CCGTGAAGTACACGCGATTCCCGCCGCCGTCGGCGACCGGGTCTTCGAACACCGACGGCGTATGAAACGCGTGCGCGGTGCCACTCGCTGCGAGTACGAGACCGATGATGACGGACTTCATGGTCCAACCTCCGTGGTCGGCTGACAGGTCGGAGCCGCAGTGCCACCCGCGACCCAGTCGGCGGGGAGCTTGTATCCGGGATCATCCATGGTCACGAACACGTCGCCCTCCTTGTAGAGCTCCTTGCCCCGATGATAGTAGCCACCTGCGTCGACATCGAGCGGCTTCGCGAGGAGGAATGGCTCCCCGGTGGAAGTGAATCCACTCGCCACCCGGAAGTTGTCGTCGAGCTCGCGCTGGGTGAGCGGCGCCTTTGGTCGATCCAGCCGACTTCGTAGCGGGGGCGGCCTGGTGCGTAGAGCGAGAGTGGTCGTCGCGCGCCGCCGTGACACGCGGGGAAGGCGCACCGTGCCGCGAGGACCGGCTGGACGTTGCAGCGAAACGCCTCGTGATCGAGCGGTGGGTCGGTCGATGGCGCATCGATGCCACTCGCGGTGCAGCCAGCGAGCACGAACGGGTCGTGCCGCCGATGCGGTTGCTTCGGCGACGTCTGCGCCGCGCGAGCCGCCGCTGAACCTCCCGGCCGGAGATCGCCGCCGCGCACGCTGGACGCGCAACACCATCATCACCGAGCTGGCGACCTGGCTGCTCAGCGGCACGGCGATCGACGCGCAGTTCATGATGCGGCACGGCCCGCGAGGGCTCGTGGCCGCGGCGCGTCGCGTGTTCGGGCGGTTCGACGCGGGGTTGAACGTCGCGTCGCTGCACAACGGCAAGCTGTACCCGGACGGCCCGCCTGCGCGAGGGGCGCACCCGGACTGGCCGGCGACGGTCGCGGCGGCGAGACGGCATGCGCCGAACTCGTCGAGGCTGTCGGGGAAGGGATCGACGGTCGGATCCTGATGAACAGCCCGGGCCGCGTCGCCCGTCAATCGAGCTCGAGCAGGTCGGCGAGCGCGACCTCCGTGCGGCTCCGGCTCGTCGAGTTGCGCCGGCTGCAGCGAGCCGGGCCGCCATCGCGGCGCCGGCGACGCGGTCGGGGTCAGCGACGACCGCCGCGAGCTCGGAGCGCATCGCGCACCATCTCCGCCGCTCGGCGTGGTCGAGCTGGCGATCGCGCGCGCGGCGTCCGGCGTCCTGCACGGCCGCCTTGACGCGCGCGCGGATCAGTGCGAGCACTCCGGCGCGCGCAGTCCGTCCCGGAGGTCGAGGGCCGCCCGCGCCGCATCGATCACGGCCAGGGCGACCGCGTCCGGATCGCCCACCGGGCCGCGCACGGCCACGTCGCGGCACCCGCTCGGCGAGCAGCGACGGCCGGCCCGTGTAGGCGATGATCGTCGAGGCGAACACATTGCGGCCGAGGTGAGCGCCCTGCGCGACGACATCGGCTCGGTGGTTCGGCGAGCGCGCGAGTCAGCGCGCGTACGCCGGCGTGCATGCCGTTGCGGAGCTCGATGAGCACGCACGCTCGGCATCGATGACGGCCTGGGCGACCGCGTCCGGATCGCCCACCGGGCCGCGCACGGCCACGTCGCGGCACCCGCTCGGCGAGCAGCGACGGCCGGCCCGTGTAGGCGATGATCGTCGAGGCGAACACATTGCGGCCGAGGTGAGCGCCCTGCGCGACGACATCGGCTCGGTGGTCGAGCCCGGCCGAGCCGCGCTTGCGGTCCACGCGAGGATCGACGGTCGGACCCCCGACGAAGTGGCCCGGAACCCGCGTCGCCCTCAAATCGAGCTCGAGCAGGTCGGCGCGCGTGACTTCCGTGCCAGGCTCGGGCTCGTCGAGCTGCGCCGCGTGGGCGGCGAGCCGGGCCGCCATCGCGGCGCCGGCGACGCGGTCGGGGTCGGCGGCGACCGCCTCGATCTCGCGGCGCATCGCGCGCCACCGCCGCCGCTCGACGTCGTCGAGCCGGCGATCGCGTGCGCGGCGATCGGCGTCCGGCACGGCGGCTCGGCGAGCGCGCGGATCGGCGTGAGCATGCCGGCGCTCCATCCGTCACGGAGTCGAGGCCCCTCCGCGCCGCCTCGATCACGGCCTGGGTGACCGCGCCTGGATTGCCCGCGGCTGCCGGTCAGCCTTGGCGAGCTACCTCCACCTGCAGCTGGCGCCATCGTCGCGCGGCGTGCTCGCTCACGTCCCGCGCAAGCAGCTCGATCACGCGCGGGTCTTCGGACAGGTCGCGGACCTTGTTGCGCGCCAGCTCGGCCGTGCGCCCTTCGTTCGCCGGCCACGGCTGCTGCAGCAGCGGCGGCCGCCGTCGCGCCACGCGCTCCGCCCAAGCGATGCCGCGTGAGCAGGCCATGCCGCCGAACCACATCAGGCCCCGGAGGTACGAGCTGTCGGGGAGCGGGCACCGCGATCCGCGGCTGGCGAGCGTCGCCGCTCCATCGAGCTCGAGCAGGGTCGGCGAGCGTGACCTCCGTGCCGGGCTCCGGCTCGTCGAGCTGCGCCGCGTGGATGGCGAGCCGGGCCGCCATCGCGGCGGCGGCCACGCGCTCCGGCTCGGCAGCGATGCGCCTCGAGCTCGCGGCGCATCGCGCTCCGCCTCCGCCGCTCGATGTGGCCGAGCTGGCGGCTGTGCGCGTGGCGATCGGCGTCCGGCACTGCGGCCTCGGCGAGCGCGCGGGTCAGCGCGAGCACGCCGTCGCGGAGAGCGAGGACCGCCCGCGCCGCATCGATGCACGGCTTGGGCCGCCGCGTCCGGATCGCCCGCCTGGCCGCGCACGGCCACGTCGCGCGCCCGCTCGGCGACCAGCCGGCCCACGTAGCCGACGAGCGTCGAGGCGAACACGCTGCGGGTCAGCGCGCCGATCGAGGTGTCGGCGGCGAGCGCCTGATCGAGCCGGATCCGCATCGCGCGCGATCGTCGCGTCGATCTGGCCCGGCGCCCGGCCAGCGCCGCATCGCGTGCCTCGGGGAATGGATTGACGGCTGGATCCACGGCGACGAGGAGGGAGCCGATCCACAGGGCGCAAGCGATGGCGTCGGGTTCACGCCGGGGATCGGCTTGATGTGACGGCGCCGCGACCCGACATTCTTGTCGTGGTTGCGGGCTTCCCGGGTAACCCGGTCGCGGCGTTGCAACCAGTTGCGCGATCGCGGCCTGGCTATGCACGTGCAACAGCTCGCTGCGATCCGCTTCGTACTGCTACTCGCCGTCGCTGCGATCGCCACTGCTACCGTCACCGCTCACGCCCAGCCACCTCCGGAGTTCGCCGCCGCTCGCGCCGAGCCAGCTCCGGCATCCAGCACCGCCCATGCCGAGCCAGCCCCGGCGTCCGTGCCTGGCCTCGGCGTGCCGATCGCCTTCGCCGTCAACGTCCCGTTCGCGTGGCCATGGTCGCTCGCCTTCTCGGCATGGGTCGGCGTCGACGAGCACCATGCTATCCGGGCGAACTACGCCAGATATCGCGGTCCATTGTGGGCGATCATTCCGAACATGCTCGAGTCGGATGGCCCCGAGGAGGGCGATACCCCGCCGGACTTCGGCCACACCACGGACGTCAGCGTCGCTCGAGGTCGGTGCGTTGCTCCGGCTCAACCACCTGCGTGATCGGATCGACAGCAAGAACGTGGCGAGCGAGGAACAGTTCACCAACGTCTACGGCGCGCGTGTTCTGGCCGGCTGGACGTGGCGGCTGTCGGACTGGTGGTTCCTCTCGACAGGCATCGGCGCTTCTGCCGGCTACGAGCGCGGCCGGGAGAAGAAGTTCCTCGGCTACGACTTCAGCCACAACGCCATGGACATCATCTGCGAAGGTCCCGTGTCGTGGGTCGCGCTGTCGGTCGAGGCCTACCTGCGCGTCGGGCTGGCGTTCGGACAGTAGCCGCCGGCTTCAGCGAGGTCGAGCACGCGGAGCTGGCGTTCACGATGCGCACGCTCGCGGTCTGGGGTATGCGCGTGATGGCATCGAACGCCGATACGCCGCACGTTCAGGCGCTGTACGCCGGGATGGGCATCGACGTCGTGCCGTGCGGTCGAGCGACGCATCGACGGCGAGGGCCGCCCGGAGCTCGGTGCCTGCGTGGCGACGCGCCGAGTTGGACGTCGCCACCGCCAGGGGCACGAGGCGCGCTCGGTCAGCGGCGGCCGTGGCATCCGAGCCCACGCGCGCTCCGACGGCTGCGGGTCGTTCGCCGCCGGCTCGCTCGCGGACGGGCGGCCGATCCCGGACGGCGGTCAATCGCCGTCCGGCCGGAGCCTGCGTACAGCATGCGGCGGGTGATCGACGCCGGCGCCGAGCGGGCCTGCGTGACCCGCGAGGACGGCAGGCCGATCGACGGCGACAAGGGCGTGGGGTAACGGTGCGCAAAGACGACGCGTAGCTGACCTGGCGGCCAGCGCGGTGCGGTGCAGCTGTAGTCTTACGCGCAGGTCGTGGCAGTCGTTGCCATGCCGATCAACCGATGCGTGCTCCGCACCTACGGTGTCGACAACCCCGCGGCGAAGCGCGGCCATGTGGGATCGGAGGGACGAGCATGGGTTCTCGCAGGGTGTGGGTCGTGCTGTTCACGGTGGCGGCGGCGTGTGGCGGCGCGCCCAAACCTGCAATGTTACCATCGGCGCCAGCGACGCCCCCGCCGGTGCGCCTCGACGAGGCGACACCGGATCGCCACCACGACCCGGCGGCCTGCGGCAGTGCGAAGCTGCGCGTCGCCTTCTACAAAGCCGGTCAGGCGCTGTCGGCGGTCGTGACGCTGCCCGACGGCAGGCACATCCTGGTCGACGCAGGCGAGTCGGCATCGCGGCCCGGCTGCGGCGCGCACGCGCACGGTGCAAGGAGTGGCACGAGCGCGTGATGGACGGCCTGGCCCGCGATCTCCGCGACGCGCCGCTCGACCTGCTGTGGATCACGCATCCGCATTCCGACCACATCGGCGGCGCGGTCGACCTGCTGAACCGCTTCACGGTGAACACCTACGCGTTCGTCTACACGTACATGGCGAATTTTGCCGCCGCGCGGTAATCGCGCTGCCCAGGGTGCACAAGCAGCGCAGTCGTTGCGACACGAGGTACAGACAACCGGGCCCCGCTTGCTATGCTACGTCAAAGTCTCGCGTGGTGTGAGCTGATCGGGGAGGGCCGTGACGTGTTGAAAGGCGGTTCTGCGGTGTTCGCGGTGAGCGGGAGTCCATCGCCCGAGCTCGACGAGCGCGCGTGGCTATATGGCAATTGTCCAGTTCGTCGAAGCAATCGGGGCTATTCTGACTACGCGGTTTCGAGCGACGCAATGGCAGTGGTGGACGGATGACGCGCTGGATGCGTCCACCAGAGTTCGACCCTCCGCGCGCACCGGATCGATTCGATCCAGTCGTCGAAGGAGCTCGTCATCGGCTGGCACGTGAGCTGTCGCTGGCGATCTGGGAGCGCGTGTGCGCCGATGCGACCGATCGAGACGGTCGGCGCGACCTGGAGCAAGCCCGGCAGCGCTTCC
>VBLP01000147.1:10121-26157 GCA_005887925.1 Deltaproteobacteria bacterium
CGCAGCCGCATGAGCCAGCTGCTCGACCTCGTCCCGCGCTCGGACGCTATGGCGTTTGGGCGCGCAGTCAGTCCGCCGGCGTCGCCGGCAGTGTTGATGCGCAGCGCCGAGCGCGCCGAGATCGATCCCGAGGCGGCCGAGCTGGTGGCGCGAGCGCGTCGCGGCGGTGCGTCTCTCGACGAGGTACTCCGGTCACAACTCGAGGCTGCCCTCGGCGTTCGACTCGACGATGTCCGCGTTCACGCTGATGCCGAGGCCGACGCCGCAGCGCGCGCCCTGGGCGCTCAAGCCTTCGCGATCGGCGACGATGTATTCTTCCGCGAGGGTGCGTATGCACCCCAGCGGCAGGAGGGGCAGCGATTGATCGCACACGAGGTGGCGCACACGGTGCAGGCGCGCTGCGCCACGGCTCCGGCAGATGGCGCGATCAGCCAACCGGGCGATTCCATCGAGCGAGACGCCGACGCGTTCGCCGATGCGTTCATCGGCAGCGTCGGAATCGGTGCTCACACAGATGCGGATGCCGCGGGCTCGGCGAACCGTCCGGGCGCGCGTGCCGACACGGTCGGCTCTGACATTGTGTCAGGCGAACGCCAGGATGCGCTCGGCACAGGCGAGGGTAGCGCACCGGGCGCGCACGGGCTCGCCCACGCCGTGCTGCAGCCGCGCACAGGTCAGCCTGCTTCGACCATCCAGCGACAGACTGGACCGCAAACGTTCTCGGTTCCGGAGGCTGAGTTTGCCAACCGGATTCGCGAAGGAATCGCATTGATCAGCGGTCGTGTGGTCGGCGGAGATACGCTTTCGGAGACCATGCGTCCGATCCTCGAGGCCGCCCTCCCTCAGGCCACGTTCCGCGACAGTGCCGGCACCGTTCACGGCGGCGGACCGGTGCAGATGCCGCATCCCGGCTTGCCGGGCACGACGATCAGCCTGCAGTTCATCTTCGACGATGCGATCGGTGATACCCGAGCAGGGAGTTTCCAGCCTACCGGCACCACGCAGGGGACGATCACGCTGTTCATGCGAAATATCCCCGATCGCAATGAGGCAAGCTTGACGATCTTCCATGAGGCCAGCCACATGATGGCGTGGCTGATACGGCAACCCGGTTCGCAGATCGCTGGTCCCCATAGGGCCATCGAGGTGTTGAACCGCGTAGATCGGGCGACAGTGCGCGAAATCGGGATCCTCGCGCCGCATCTATCCGCGCTGGCCCAGAGCATCGCCGCGCGCCGCGCACCGGGCGCCGCCATGCCGATCACGCCTGCCGCTGTGGAGCAGGTCGCGCGTTTCCTCGTCGAAGAGGTCCACGTCCGGGCGGTGACCGAGATCTTCCGGCTCGGCCTGGATCGCCAGGTGAGCATGGCGCCCCACGGACCACTTGCAACGATAGGTGCCCTGACCTCGCCCAACAACATCGCGTGGACGGACATCGACATGGGTCGATACCTGTTCATTCACGCTCAGTCGCCGCTGTTCACGACCGGGGATCAAGCGCAGCTCGATTCGCTCGACCTGTCGACGTTCCACATGGTCGGCGACATCTTGCGGGACGTGTTCCGTTCGGTGGTCACCCAGGGCTTCCAGCACCCGGAGACCTTGCACATTCCGCGCGCGACCGATGTGTACACTCCTCCGCCGTTCGAACCGCCGCCGTTTCGACGATTGCCCTTACCGTAAACGCGATGCAGCTGTCGACGTGGGACGACCGCTCGACGACGTGCGACATTAGGTCGTCGCTCTATCGATATTGGTCCGACGTGAATCGAATCCCCAGCACCGCCACCGCGATCGCCGCCGAGGCCGCGAGCTTCCACCCCAGGCGCTTTACGATGGCCGCCGGGCTGTGCTTGTCGATCGGCGCGCTCGTCGGCGTCGCGGCGGCGCTGGGGCTCGACGGCGTGAAGAAGCCGGATGTCTTGTGGACCCCGATCGTCGGCCCCGACCTCGAGCTCGGACCGGGGGTCGGTCAGGGTGGTGTGGCGCTCGACGGCACAACGCTCATCGTTTCGATTCCCACGACCGCCACATCCTGTGCGGGGACTTCGACTTCCTCGAGCTGCTCGGCCCGACGTTCACGAGCTGCGTCGGCTTCGACCGCTGCGACGGTGTGCCGCCGGTGCCGGGACCGGTCAACGTGACCCTCGCGCCGTGATGCACGCAGGGTCTCCGCTCGCGACACAGCGAGCCGGCACACCCGAGGCGGTTGTGCCGGCGACAGCGATGCCCGAGCCGCCGCCGAGCCTTCCCGTCGGAGGTCCGGCCGCGCGCCCTGGACGCACGGGAGCCTCATCCGCGAGCTCTCGACCTGACTGCTCGCCGGCACGGCGATCGACGCGCAGTTCCCGGCGCGTCACGGCCCGCGAGGGCTCGTGGCCGCCGCCCGTCGAGCCTTCGGACGGTTCGACGCGGGGTTGAACGTCGCGTCGCTGCACAAGGGCAAGCTGTACCCGGACGGCCCGCCTGCGCGCGGCGCCGGGGCCGACCGTGCGACGATGGTCGCGGCGGCGAGACGGCGTGCGCGAGGTGAACGCGGCGCGCACGACATCGGCTCGGTGATCGACACCAGCTGAGCCGGGGCCGGCCAGCAGCTCCCGGCCGACGCAGCTACGCGCTTGCGACCGGCCGCACCACCGCCAGGTCCGTCGTGACGAACTCGTCGAGGCTCGCGGGAAGCGGATCGATGGCCGGATCCACGGCGACGAGGAGATCCGATTCATAGGGCACAGGCGACGGCGTCTGGGTCCATGACCGAGCTATCGAATCCTGCGCGGCGGAGTTGCTCTGCGGTGGACGGACGCATTCCCGGGTACGGGTACGGGATCTCTCGCTCTCGACGGCTGACACCCAATGAGGCGACAACACGCACGATTTCATGACATCGCATGGTGCATCTCACGGTGGAATTACAGCGCGCTTGCAAGCGTCATTGGGACACTGGAGCCTCGGCGGCGTTTGTGGCTGTCCGTGGCTGTCCCTCCACAGCGCTCCTCGTTCGAGAGGATTCGGTCCTGAACGCGGCAGACGACCTCCCCATCGAACCCACACGCAAATCGGTGGCCATCCTCCACGCACTTCCAGTCGTGTGGCTCGGCCACCGACGAGAGCACTTTGCTTGCCGCGCCCAGAAGCGCGCAGCTCGTGGCGGCATCTCGGTTGCCGCGCATGACCGCGTCATTGCGCGCCTCGACCTCGGATGAACGCAGGTCTGCACGGTTCGCGTTGATGGTGAGCGGGTAGCGGACGTCTTTCTCCAGACCCAGGTTCTCGGCGCGCTCGTGTGAGCACCCGTCAAGTCGAGCGCGAGCCTCGTCGGCATAGGCGCCTCTCGGATACGCCTGCAGGTACGCTCGCAAACCGTCGCCCGAGCGCTGCGCCAGCGCGCGCTCCCACATTGCCTGCTCGTCGGCGGTGGGAACCTGGCCGATGCCGGTCGCCGCACACAGCGCGCGGAAGCCGGGAGCACGACACGCGGTGCGCCGCGCATCGGCGCTGAGCGCCAGTAGGCTGGAAAGTAGCACCATCGGCGCTGCGGCGCCCCAGAAGAGACGGGCTCGCCCCGTTCGACGCGCAGTTTGGTCGAGTTCTGCGCGCAACGTCCACGTCTCGTAGGCAGGATTGCAGTCGATCATCCACGGCCACGCGGGTGTCTTCCCTTCTTCGCTGGCGGTCGCCACATCGCGTGTGACAGCCCATGGGTCATCGCCCCAGTGCGTCTTTACTGCGTGCACCGCGGTGTCAAACGCGCTCCGCAGCGGCCGAACCGCGAGCTCGGCGTAGAACGCCTGTGCGAACGCCGCGGCAACTGTGTCCTGGATGGCGTGCGTGGTGGCCACGACCGCCTTGACGCCCGCAGCACGCAGGCAAGCCACCTGGGGCGCTGTGCAACACCCGTTGAGGAACACCAGGACCAGCCCGGGCTGTCCACCGAGAAAGCCCGCCAGACCGTTCGCGTGCGCCGCGGTAAGCGCGCCTGCATCGTCTTCGAACAGCAGCGTCGAGCTGGTGGCGTGGCCGCCGAAGTGGAACACCCGGATCTGGTCGTGATGCTCGCGAAACTCGTCGAGCACGTCGGAAAGCGTCGCATCGTGGATGGCGGGCAACACCTCAAGGCCCGCCTTGACTAGCGGTGCGAGGGCCTGTCCGATCACCTTGCCTTCGCGGCGCAGCCTGTGGAGATGATGGTTGCGGTCACTCCAGTCATTGGCGAACGCGAGGAGAATAGCGGGCATGGTTATCACGGAATGGTGTTGATTAGCCGCGTGATTGCGTCGACCATGCCGCTGTCGCCAGGCGGCAGGCGTCCCGATTGCGCGAGGCGCTGCGCTAGTTGGAGCGCCTCGGCGAGAAGCGCGCGGTCGTGGGTTGCCATGCCCAGCGTGATCAGCGAGATGACGACGTCGCGCTGCGCCTGGGCCGACGTCGGGTTGTCATGGGCGAGCTTGCGACAGACGGCCAGGCCCTCTTCGAAGCGCGCCTTGGCACCTGCGAGGTTCCCAGTCCTGAGCGCCACGTGCCCCAGCCTGCTGAGATTGACGCTGACGTCGCGCTGGGCCTGGGTCGACGTCGGGTTGTCGTGGGCGAGCTTGCGACAGATGGCCAGGCCCTCTTCGAAATGCACCTTGGCGCCCGCCAGGTCCCCGCGCTTGACCGCCACGTCACCCAGCTTGTCGAGGCTGACGCTGACGTCGCGCTGGACCTGGCCCGACATCGGGTTGTCGTGGGCGAGTTTACGACGAAGGGCTAGACTTTCCTCGAAGCGCGCCTTGGCGCCCGCCAGATCTCCGCCTTGGATCGCCACGTCGCCCAGCCTCTCGAGACTGAGGCCTGTTAGTGCGCACGTACGGCTTCAGCACCTCGCGCACGTAGAGCTTCAGCGCAGCCCGGCCAGCCGCTCCTCCTTCTCGACCTGCTCGCGGTAGAAGTCGGCGTCGTCGTAGTCATCGCACCGGCTCGGATGAGTGACGAAGTCGAGAGCCTTGCGATAGAAGTCGGCGGCGAGGGTGTGGTTGCCCATCTTGGCATGCACCATGCCTGACCGTTCGAAGCCGTCGACGACGTCGGGAAACTCCTCGAGGAGGCGGTTGCAGGCCGCGAGCGCCTCATCGAAGCGCCCCGTGCGTACGAGGTCGAGCACGGAGTTCGAGAGCTCGTCGAGACCGTCGTCTTCGAGGACATAGACGGGTTGCGGCGCGGCGGGGCGGCGTGCGGGGATCATGAAGCGGAGCGGGGGCGTGGCGGGGCGTTGCGCAGCCTGTCGCTGTTCGTCGGCGGGAAGGCAGCACAGCTTGTACTTCTTGCCGCTGCCGCAGGGGCACGGTCGGTTGCGTCCGGTCATGGCCATCGCGGCATCTTCATCACACCCCCCGCGCATTGTCGCGCCATGTGGCTCGAAGATCTTCGCCGTCGATGGACGGATGCATTGGCGCATCGAGGACGCTGTCCGCGATGCGCGAGTAGCCGGGTGTGGCGCAATGGGGTCCGGCGCCGCAAGGCCACGCTGCTCGACGGCGATCGTGCCGTGTACGTCAGTGACGTGCCGGTGCGACGCCTGCGATGCGGCGGTTGTGGAGCACGTTGGAGCCGCGCTTCCGAGCAGATCGAGAGCCGCGGTCACTACCAGCCGTGCGTCGTCGCGCGTGCGGTCGCGCGGGGCGTGGTCGACGGCGGCCCGACCGCAGTGGCCCGCGACCACGGGTGCGATCGCGGCACGGTCCGCCGCTGGATCGAGCGGGTGGCGAAGGTAGCGGAGCCAGCGCGGTTGTTGCAGGTGCTGATCACGGCCGCGGACCAGCCGACCCTGCCGGCGCTGCCCACCGCGCGGACGTCGCGCTCGGCGCGGCTTACGGCCCTGGGGACCCGGGCGATCGCGGTGCTCGGGTTGCTCGAGGCGCTCGCGAGCCTGCACGGCCTGGCGCCGCCGGGCCTGGCGCACGCCCGCAGGTTCGTGCCCGCGGATGCCGCCCCGACGGTGGCGACAGCGATCCGGGGGAGGTGATTGCTTGAGGGCGTGACCACACCACCCTCGAGCAGCGACAACGACGCGGCGCACAGCGACGATGCGGTGCGCAGCCACGACGCTCCTGCGCCCAGCGACGGTGCCGCGGAGGGCGGCGATGCGATGGCGCGCCACGACGCTGCCGTGTGCGACGAAGGTGCGGCGCGCGACGACGAGGCCGCGCGCGCCGAGGCGTTGTTCCGCTACGGCGTGATCGCGCCGCTGCTCGACGAGCGCAAGACTGGTTCGCTGCGCGCGCAGATCATCGTGCTCGCGAGCGAGCGCCATCTGCACCCGCGCCGCGGCGAGATCACGATCTCGACTCGCACGCTGTGGACATGGCTGCTTCAGTTCCGGCGCAGCGGCATCGCGGCGCTCCATCCGCGGCATCGCAAGGATCGCGGCAGCCTGCGTGCCGTCCTGGCCGCTGCCCTCGACCGTGCCGAGGCCCTCCGGCGCCAGGTCCCCAAGCGCTGGACGAGCACCCTCGTCGACATCCTGGTGCGCGAGGGCACCGTCACCGCCAAGCCGCCGCATCGCGCGACGATCGATCGGCACCTGCGCCGCCGGGGCGCGTCGCGACGCCAGCTCCTGGTGCTCGGTGGCAAGCCCACGATCAAGATGCAGTTCGACACGTTCGGCGACCTGTGGGTGGGGGACTACCACCACGGGCCCAAGGTCCTGGCGCCCGACGGGCGCCTGACGACCGCCAAGCTCGGCGCGTTCATCGACCACACGACGCGCTACCCGGTCGCCGACCGCTGGTATCTCGCCGAGGATCTCGGGAGCCTGCGCGACACCATGCTCCGCGCCCTGCTCGTGTGGGGCCCGCCGCGGCTCGCCTATACCGACCGCGGCGCGGTGTATCGCGCCGAGCAGCTTGCGTACTCGCTCGCTGCACTCAACTCGCATCTGGTGCACTCCCGGGCGTACTACAGCCAGGGTCGCGGCGTGATCGAGCGCTGGTGGCAGCTCGCGGACGCGTTTCAGGCCGAGATCGACGACCGCGACGAGCCGGTCACGCTCCACGAGCTCAACCGGCTGTGGGAGGCGTTTCGCACGCTGCGCTATCTCGAGCAGCCGCACTCCGAGATCGGCATGTCACCTGCGCAGGCGATCGCTGCCGTCACGCCGCGCCCCATCGACCCAGCCGTCGCGCGCGAGCTGTTCCTCGTCCGTGCCGATCGCACCGTGAATCGCAAGGACGCGACAGTCTCCGTCGAGGGCCGCCGCTTCCTGTGCGACGCCGCGCTGCGGGGCCGCAAGGTCACCGTGCGCTACGACCCACGCGAGCTGTCGAGCGTGCTGGTGTTCGTCGACGGCGTCCGCACGCAGCGCGCGCTCCCCCAGCCGATCGGCAAGACCGGCGACACCGCCACCCCACCGCCCCCGCCGCCCAGCGGCCCCAAGACCGACTACCTCGGCATGGTGCGCGCCGATTACGATCGTCGCCTCGTCGAGGCCGCACGTCCCGTCGCCTACGCAGATCTCGGCGCGCTCGACCCCGGTTTCGACGAGAGTCGGTTCTTCACCGTCGTCGCCGACCTCACCGGCGCGCGGCTGCGCGACGCCGAGGCCGAGGAGGTCCGCGCGTTCTGGACCACGTTCGGTCCGCTGCCCGAGCGCCTCGCGCGCACCGCGCTCGATCACGCCGTCCGGCTGCGCGGCACCGGCCGCCACGTGCGCGTCTATCTCGCCATCCTCCGCACTTTCATCCTCGCTCGCATGCAATCCCCCAACCCCGAGGAATCGCCATGACTGATTCGCTACTCCGTCACTTCCGGCTCGGCGCCCATCCGTTCGGCCGCGACGCGCCCAAGACCGCCCTGCATCGCCATCGCGGCTTCGCCGAGGCGCACGAGCGCCTGCGCTTCACCGTCGAGATCGACGGCATCTCCGCGCTTGTCGCCGAGTCCGGCTGCGGCAAGAGCCTGCTGCTCGGCCAACTTGCCGACGAGCTCCAGAAGCAGGGCTACGTCGTGCACTACTTCGCGCACGCCACCGTCGGTCCGTTCGGGCTCGTCAACGTCCTGGCGCGCAAGACCGGCATCACGCCGCGTCGCTCGCGCGCCGAGACCGCGCTCGCCATCTCGCAGGCGCTGCTCGAGGACGAGCGCAAGCACCAGCTCGTGCTCGACGAGGTCCACGTCATGCCCGACGATTCCCTCGAGGACGTCCGCCTGCTCTCGATCGCCGACTTCGATCGCAAGAGCCCCTTCTGCCTCATCCTCGCCGGTCATCCCTCGCTCGACGACCGCCTCGCCGAGCCCACCCACCACGCGCTCGATCAACGCATCACCACCATCGCCCGCCTCGCGCCGCTCGCGCTCGACGAGACCCGCGACTACATTCGCCTCCGCCTCGAAGCTGCCGGCGCTCGCGGCCAGCCCATCTTCGACGACGATGCTATCGCCGCCGTGTTCGATGCCGGCGCAGGCGTTCCACGCCGGCTCAATCGCATCGCCTCCGCGGCGATGATCGTCGCCGCCTCGCGCAAGAAGAACATCGTCGCCGCCCAGGACGTCCACGACGCCCGTATCGACCGAGGTCGCGCCTGATGGGCGAGCGCAGGGTGGTCCGCTTCCCAACGCCTCCCGACCTCCACGTCGAGCCACCGCTCGGGCCGCTGCTCGTGCTCGAGATGGCCGCCGAGGTCGCTGCCAACGCCCTCCGCGCCCGCCACGTCGCGATCCAAGGCGACTTCTGGCCCGACGAGACTGACGAAGTCACCACGGCGCGCGTCCTGGCCCGGGAATGCGACCAGCTCGTCGAAACCCTCAACGACTACCGCCGCCGCATCCTCGCCCGCCTCAGACGCGAGCGCAGCGAGTGGCCGGTCTGAGCCGAGCGCCGGGCACCGGTGATGCCCCTGCCCAATCAGCTACCCATGTGCTGCAAACGTACGTGCGCGTGGCGCTGAAGACGAGCATGCGCGCTGACAAGGCTGAGGTCGCGCTGGGCCTGGGCCGACGTCGGGTTGTCGTGGGCGAGCTTGTGGCGGAGGGCCAGGTTCTCTTCGAAGCGCGCCTTGGCACCCACAAAGTCCCCACCATCGACTGCCACGTCGCCCAGCTTTTCGAGGCTGACGCTGAGGTCGCGCTGGGCCTGGGCCGACGTCGGATTGTCGTGGGCGAGCGTGCGACAGATGGCCAGACTCTCCTCGAAGCGCGCCCTGGCACCCGCCGGGTCCCCGCCCTGGACCGCCACCTCGCCCAGCCTGTTGAGGCACGCGGCGATGTCGCGTTGGGCCTGGGCTGATGTTGGGTTGTCGTGGGCGAGCTTGTGACGGATGTTCCGGCACTCCTCGAAGCGCGCCTTGGCGCCCGCCAGGTCCCCGCCCTGGACCGCCACCTCGCCCAGTTTCTCGAGGCTGATGCTGACGTCGCGCTGGGCCTGGGCCGACGTCGGATTGTCGTGGGCGAGCGTGCGACAGATGGCCAGACCCTCCTCGAAGCGCGCCTTGGCGCCCGCCAGGTCCCCTGTCTCAAGTGCTATGTCGCCGAGCTCGTTCAGGACTGCCGAGCGGTCGCGTTCATTGCCGGTGGGCACGCCTTGGTACGCCGCCTCCGTCGCCCGCCGCGCGTCCGCCAGGCGCCCGCGCTCGCGATAGAGCCCTGCCAGCTCGATCCAGTCCCACGTCATCGTGGGGTCCAGCTGCGTGAGCTGCTCGAACCGCCTTACGAGCTGGTCTAGCGTGACATCCCCGACGTCGCGCGCCTGCACCGCCAGCCACGCGGTCGGCCGGCGCTCCGCCGCATCGGCAATCGCTACCGCTTTGTCGTGCGCCGCGCGCTTAGTGTCGGCGATTAAGTCGAGAGCCGCCAGCGCCTTGGTCCGCTTCCCATCCGCAAACAGCTGCAGTGCCTTCTGCTTCTCGGGGTCCGGCGACGCGGCCAACTTGGTTACCTCCTCGCGGTACGCGCGCACCTCGGCCGCCAGCGTTCGATCCCGCTGCTCCAGAGCCGCGACCAGTTCCTGGCGTTGCCGGGCGATCTCGTCTCGCGCCTTGCGCGCTTGGTCTCGCTCGGCGGCGTTGCCCGCCGCCTTGGCCTCGGCTACCCGCAGTGCCCGGTCTTTGACCGCGAGCCGGTGGTAGAGTTCCTCCTGCGCTGCGTCAGCCAGCCGGCGCTCCCTGGCCAGCGTGATGGCGCGTTCGGCGGTGAGCTGCGCGACGAGGGCGCGCTTGTCGGCGTTGAGGTCCCCTTCAGCGGTCGGGTCAGCCACCGCAATCACCGCGCCGCTGAGCGCGGCGATCACAACGACCACGCGCAGCGCGCGGGTCACCACCGGGTCCACCACTTCGGCACCGATCTCCCGCAGTCGCGGCATGTGATGGGATGAACGCTCGACTTCAAGCAACGCCATGGCATGTAGGCGACGGGACCGCATGGATCACGACAACGACCGCGCGCCTAAACCAGGCGTGATGAGTCATCGCCGCGCCGCGCGCGGTGGGGGAACGCCCGGGGAGCACCCACATCGTCACCACGATCGGTCTCGTTCGGGTGCTCGATGAACAAGTTCGCGGAGCACCTTCCTCGGTCGCGCGCCCGCATGCGTGACGGAAGCAACCACCATTCAGCGACGCGCCACGTGTGGCAATGTGCTGCACTTGAACACAGGTCTGAAGACGCACAAGGATCGCGGCGTGGCGAGGTTCTTTGCTTGTCGGAACTGTGGCTGGAACATGGTCAGCGTGCAGGCTCAGGCATGTCCGAGGTGCGGCGCATCGGCGCACCGACCAACCGGCGGCTCTGGCGTTCTCGTAGTTGTCGGAACGATCGTTGGGGTTGCACTCCTGTTCGCCGCGGCGGTCGTCGCAAGCCGCGACAAACGAACCCCCCCGGACCGCTGCGGCTACCGCGACAGATACCGTACCAGCCTCCGCGAGAACGGCGACATCAACGGCTATGCCAGTCATTGATGTTTCAGCCGATCAGCTGCACCGCGATTACGACACAAACGAGGTCAATGCTGACGAGCGCTACCGCGGCAAGTTGCTCAGATCAGAGTCAGCGGCGCCGTAAAGGCGATCAGGAAAGATATCCTGAACGATCCGTATATGGAGATCTGGACCACGAACCGATTCGAGAGTGTCCACGCGAGCTTCGACGACACGGGAGCGTTGTCCCAGCTCAAGCCGGGCGATCGAGTCGTGGTTCGCTGTATCGGTAACAACGTGATCATGGGCAGTCCGATGCTAAGGAGCTGCGTACTCGAGTAATCGGCCGGCCCGAGTTGCTCATCGCCGAGGTCGTGCAGAGCCGTATCTCGAACCACGTCAAGCGCGTGTGCAGAACGCGCGCTGGGGAGGCGCAGGAGCACGCGGCGCACGCGGCGGGTCACGCGGCAGACTGCCGATGCGATCGCCGCGCTGCGGGTAAGCCATGTGGCAGCATGGGCACTACGTCCGTGCGTGCCCGAACCACCACGGATCGAGCTGAACCGGCTCGACGTCGACGGACTGATCTCGGCGTTGCTCGAGGTGCCCCGGTGACCTCGCGGACGTGTTCTTTTCATGCGCACCCGATGTGCGCCGGCGTCGGGACAGATGTAACCACGTGTAGCTCTTGCCGCGACGAGGCGGCCGTCACGTCACGATCTGACCGCAGTCGCTCGAGACCTCGACGATCGCGTCGAACCCTCGGAGTCCTTGCGGCCAGCTCCGGTGATCGCTGCGTCGCGTGCGGGCCGAGCATCGACGTGACCTTGCTGGCGACGGTGGAGGACGTCGCTGCCGCCGGCGTGCTGCACGGCCGGCGGGGGGCCAACGCGAGCACGGCGCGCAGCGAGCTGTGCCGATCACCGCCACCGCCGGCTACCGCCCGCAGAGCTCGGCGAGCAGCTGGACGGCGTCCAGCACGAGCCGGCCGTCGAGCGCCGCCGCTGGGGCCGCGAGCGCGGCGCGCAGCGAGCCCGGCCCGAGTTGGTGACGCCAGTGCGGTTTGAGCTCCTCGGCCGCGCTCGCCGAGGTCATGCCGGCGCACCCGGCGCGCTCGCCGCCGCGATCGCCCAGTTGCTGAGTGACGGTCGCCGTTGCCACGCGGAGCTGGTCCTGTCGCGATCGTCAGCAGACAGCGGTTCGACTTCGAGTTCAAGCGCCTCACGCCATCGATGGGCTCGCTTCGAAACCTGACCTCGCGAACGCGGTGGCGTGCCGGCCAGCCGAAAAACGCTGCTCCTGCACCTCTTGACTGTTCCATACCCTCCGAGTATGAACCGCATTCTACCGACGTGAGGAGGCTGCCATGGCATTGAAGCAATGCAAGGAGTGCAAGAAGGAGATCAGTACGGACGCCAACCCTTGTCCGCATTGTGGGAAGAAGAACCCGCATGGCATGCCAAAGTGGCTAAAGTATGGGGGTGGCATCTCGGCGCCCTGATCGTCATTGGTGCTATCGCGTCTTCATCCAAGACAAAGGAAAAGGTCAATGGTGACTCCGCCACGGGAGCTATCGTTGCCGCGCCTGCCGCGGCTCCTGCGCCTGCCGCGGCTCCCGCGGCCAGGAGTCCTGATTTGACGGTGGATGCTGTCAAGCTCTGGAAGGATTACGATGCCAACGAGGTGGCTGCTGACGGCGTCTATAAAGGAAAGATTCTTCAAGTGACCGGCACTGTCGCGTCCATCGACAAGAACATCATGGGTGATATCGTTTTGCACCTGAAATCACCAAATGAGTTCATGAACACGATGGCAACGCTCAAAAAAACCGAGACCAGCAAGGCAGCCGCGCTGAACAAGGGAGCCAAAGTAACGTTGCTTTGCAAAGGGAAAGGACGGCTTCTGGGAAGCCCAGCGCTTGGTGATTGCACGATCAGTGAATAGCCGCGGCTGAGCGATCATATTGCGGTTGACGCGAGGGGCGGCCGCCTGAGCCACCGATTTATGGAGTCCATAGGTACCCGCCATTAACCGTGTCATCGCGTACCTCAAGGCCCACACCACCAACCTTTGCTCGTGCGCCGTCGTCGTCCTGACCCTCGCTCGCGAGCACCCTGCTTGCCTCCGGCGTCAGACGGCCGGATCCCCGACGAAGAGCCCCGGGCCCGCGTCGCCCGTCAATCGGGCTCGAGCAGGTCGGCGAGCGTGACCTCCGTGCCGGGCTCCGGCGCGTCGAGCTGCGCCGGCTGGGCGGCAAGCCAGGCCGTCATCGCGGCGCCGGCGACGCGGTCCGCGGCGACCGCCTCGAGCTCGCGGCGCATCGCGCTCCAGCTCGACGTCGCCGAGCTGGCGATCGCACGCGGCGGTCAGCGTCCCGGCGCCGCGGCCTCGCCAGCGCGCGGATCGGCGCGAGCCCGCCGGCACGCAGCTGTCGCGGAGATCGAGGATCGCCGGCGCCGCATCGATAACGGCCTGGGCTACCGCGGCCGGATCGCCCGCTTGGCCGCGCACGGCCACGTCGTGCGCGCCACTTGGCGAGCAGCGATAGCCGGTCCGCGCGCGCCTGGCGGGCGTTCGAGGCGAGTACGTCGCGGGTCGGCGCGCCGACCGATGTATCGGCGGGCAGCGCGTAATCGAGCCGGATCCGCTTCCCCCCGCCGGATCATCGCATCGATCCGGCCCAGCGCCCCCGGCATCGTCGCGCTGGCGATCGCGCGCGAGGCGATGCGTGTCCGGCGCGGCGGCCTCGGCGCGCGCGCGGATCCGCGCGCGCACGCCGGCGCGCGGGCCGGCTCGGAGGTCGAGGCCGCTCGCGCTGCGTCGATGACGGCCTGGACGACCTCGTCCGGATCGCCCGCCCCGCGCACACGGCGACATCGCACACGCTCGACGAGCCGCGATGGCCCGCTCGCCCTGCCAAGCCGTTCGATCGCGCGACGCTGCTTGCCAAGGTCGCCGACATCCTCGCGAGCCGTTAGCGCGTCAGGGTCGCTTGTTGAACTCGGGGTCCGGTTCGGCGGATCCCGATCCGGCGCTCGGCGCGGGCTTCCCCATCCGGGTGTCCCCTACGGGCTGAGTGCTCGCCGGCGAGAGCGACATCTTCTCGTCGAGCTTGAACGCCATCCGGGTGTCTTCTTCGGTGAACTTGGCGAGGTCGATCGTGCGGGTGATCGGGCGGAAGCCAGGCTTGCGCAACACGATGCGCACCGATGTCTTTCCAGCCGGGGTGGTGATCAGGACCTCGAACGGCGTGTTGTGACCGGTGGCATCACCGTCGACTGAGATCGTTGCGCCCGACGGGTCGGTCGTAATCGCGATCGCGCACGGCTTGGCCATCAGCATCGCGGTCTGCTTGGGATCGCCGCCCTTTACGTCGAGCTCGGACACGGCGTAGCCGCGCGCGCTGACCCGGACATTGTACCGCTTGCCCTTCTCGAGCTTGGCGGTGAAAGGCGCCGGGCCCGATTGATCAGTGCCAACGACCTTGACTATCGCGCCCTCCGCGCTCGCTTCGATCCCGGTGTCGAGTAACTCCGGCGAAGTGCGCTCGTGCGCGACAGTACCAAGCGTGGACCAAGTTGGCCCTGGGGTTGGCATCGGCGGGGTAAGGTCTGGGGTTGGCATCGGGGGGGGGGAGATTCGTCCGGCGGCGAGGGCGAGGTATCTGTGACCAGAGATCGTGCGATCGTCCGTCCGCAGACGACCGAGGAAGCTAGAAATGCAGTCAGCGCAACACTGACGAGCAGCATCACGAGGTTTCGAGTCTTCATCGTGTTTAACCACGAGCTAACCTCTTCACGTGCCCTCGCCGGTGTCGGAGCAACGGGTGTCGGAGCAACGGGTGTCGGAGCAACGGGCGGGCCTGCCGTCGGTTCGACGGTCATCGGGTCGGTGTTCGCGGGCTCGAAGTTGATCCGCTCGACGTTGGTCTGTTCCGTGATCGCGAGCAGGTGGATGACCGGCTCGGTATTCGCCGGCTCGAACTTCAGCGTCCGTGTGCTCGTCGGCTCGTGGTTGTCGAGTCGAGCGGGAGTATCGGCACGAGGATCTCACCGCGCGCGTCGTACTCGAACGCGCCGAAATCGGGCGTTTGCTTGTCTTGGGAAGCACCGTACAGATACGAGGTGACGCGTCTCTGCAGGTACAACCCGATCTCGCTGCCGGTTGCCGCGCGCCGCCCGGCTTCCGCCAGGCCGCCAGAGAGACCTTCGATCAGGCATCCCGTGAACAGCGAATGGCCGGGATAGGGACCACCGTCCATCGCGCGCTGCGTATCGAGGGCTGAGGTGATGATCCGGCGGCTGCGTCGTAGCCGCAGCGGATTCTGCTGGTCGGCGTCCGCAGCCCCAGAGCCCACGTCCCTCCACTTGTGATGCGAGCAAAGCGCGATGCCGCTGTGGCATGCATCGACGATCACCAGGATGTGACGCGGCGGCAGAAGAGCGATGTCCTTGAGCCATGCGTCAAGTCGTAACCAGCTCGCCGCGAGGTACCCATCGGGGCTCGCTGCGTCGACCGGGATCACACAGCCGGTCTTGACCGGAGCGTCGCCGAACGACGTATGCGTGTGGCCGTGACCAGCGAAAAACAGGACGAGGCTGTCGTCGGGTGCGAGCCTTCGTCCGAGATCGTCCGTGACAAGACGACGCATCGCCTCGCAGGTCGCCGCGGCATTAAGGAGCGGCGCGGTGACCTCAGTGAACCCGAGCTGCTTAAAGAGCCAGGAGATCGCGACAGCATCGTTGACCGCGTTGGTGAGCCGCGGCCAGGCGGGATAGTGGTCGATGCCGACCACCGCGATGATCGATCGGGCAGCGCGAACCCTGGGTCGCGACGGGAGCAGCTCGGTCTCGAGATCTCGATGCATGGTCACCAATGGTGCGCTGGTAAGGCGACGCAACGGCGGTCGTCACGACACAGCGTGATCGTTTCGCAGCCGCGTGGATGGCAATATCGAACGCCGCACGCCGAGTGGACCGAATGCGCTGCACCCGCTGCACCGGCCGGTGGAGCGAGCACTTCGTTGGGCCCCCATCTCGGGTGCAGGCGCCGCCGCGGCGATTCTGGAGTTATCGACCGCACAGTGCAGCACAATGTGCTCCCTGAACGCGCGGGTCAGGACGATGAGGGACGCATGATCCGGCGGCGCCATG
>VBLP01000147.1:26194-32161 GCA_005887925.1 Deltaproteobacteria bacterium
TTCATGATGCGGCACGGCCCGCGAGGGCTCGTGGCCGCGGCGCGTCGCGTGTTCGGGCGGTTCGACGCGGGGTTGAACGTCGCGTCGCTGCACAACGGCAAGCTGTACCCGGACGGCCCGCCTGCGCGAGGGGCGCACCCGGACTGGCCGGCGACGGTCGCGGCGGCGAGACGGCGTGCGCGAGGTGAACGCGGCGCGCACGACATCGGCTCGGTGATCGACACCAGCTGAGCCGGGGCCGGCCAGCAGCTCCCGGCCGACGCAGCTACGCGCTTGCGACCGGCCGCACCACCGCCAGGTCCGTCGTGACGAGCTCGTTGAGGCTGTCAGGCAACGGATCGACGGCGGGATCCGCGGCGAACAGCCGGGCCCGCGTCGCCCCTAAATCGAGCTCGAGCAGCTCTGCGCGCGACCTCCCCGCCGGGCTCCGGCGTCGAACTGCACCGCGCGGGGCAGCGAGCCGGGGCCGCCCTCGCGGCGCCGGCGACACGCTCCGCCGCGGCCACAACCGCCTCGAGCTCGCGGCGCATCGCGCTCCACCGCCGCCGCTCGACGTCGTCGAGGTGGCGATCGCGCGCGGCGATCGGCACGACGGCCTGGGCGGGCGCGCGGGCTCAGCGCGCGCACGCCGGCGCGCAGCTTGTCACGGACGTTGAGGACCGCCCGCGCCGCGTCGATCACGGCCTGGGCGACCGCGTCCGGATCCCCGCCTGGCCGCGCACAGCCGCGTCGCTGGCTCGTTCGGCGAGCAGCGACAGCCGGCCCGCGTCGCCGACGATCGTCGCGGCGAACACGCCGCGGATTGCTCGGCCATTGAGGCAACGGCTGTCGGTCAGCCCCGGCGACTTCCCTGCGCCTGCAGCTGGCGCCACCGCCGCGCCGCGTGCTCGCTGACGTCCTGCGCGAGCAGCTCGATCACGCTCGCATCGTCGGACAGATCGCGGACCTTGCTGCGCACCAGCTCGGCCGTGCGCTCGTCGTGTGCCGGCCAGGCCTGCCGCAGCAGCCGCGGCCACCGACGCGCCACGCGCTCCGCCTAGGCGATCCCGCGCGAACAGGCCATGCCGCCGAACCACATCAGGGCCTGGTTGTGGCACGCCGGGCACAGCTGGTTGCGCGGACAGCTGTAGACGATCGCGGCCATCGGCGCAGCACTGCGGCACTGGTCGTCGCGAGGTTACGGACGGCGCTGGAGATCTGCCGGCTAGCCTGGCCGTGCGTTGCACCCCGTGGCGTTCGGATAATGGTAACCTATCCGTCGATGCGGGTTCCAATTTCATGCTGGGAGTGCCTTGAAGAAGAGATTCGGGATAGAGAGAAGAGACACCGTCAAGGGGAACTACCAGCAGAAGAGTCACCATATCGGATAGACGGGTCTACGTCGCGATATCTGGCGGATATTGAAGAAGATAATGCCTACATCGGCAAATGCTGTAGAGGTCATACGATGACGATGACGCTTCAGAACGTCAGATATGAGCTGCTTTTTGAGTCTGGTGCCGTCGCCATGCTAATGGGATTTCAGCGCGAAGCCATAAGCAGCATCGCTGCGGCGCTGGAGCGATTCTATGAATTTGCGATCGAGGTATTCACGCATATAGTAGGAGTGGAACGTGGTACGCACGAGCAAGGCTGGAAGTTGCTTCGTAGTCAAAGCGAACGGCAACTTGGAGCGTTTCTGCTCTTGTACCTCATCAATCTTAGGAAGCCTCGCTTCGCTGGAAAAGAGCTGTCCGTATTCGAGGAATGGGCTGGCTTTCGAAACAAAATTATTCACCAGGGCCGCTTTCCGTCCCGCAAAGAAACTCTCGAATATGCAGAATTCGTATACAACCTGATCCGCGATACGAAATACGAGCTGATAGAACATTATCCGGACTCAGTTCAACAAGTACAGCTGCGGCATTATGCGCGGGGGCGATCGACGCTCGAAGAGAAGGCCGGGCCGCCTCAGCCAGATAAAGTACCGAAGCGTCGGGGGCTCACAGCTCGTAATGATGTTATCTGCTTTCGTTAAGGGAATTCCAGATGATTTTCGGAGTCGCCTGGAACAAGCAAAGGAAAGGCTTTGGCTCTGGGGATTCGATCACTGCCTAGTCTCGACCGAAGAGTCGTGACATACTACCCATGATCGGACGGCGCACGATCGACTGGTCCCGGTTCTCGCCACGGAGCTCGGCGGCGTGGTCGATCGTGTCGTCGACCGGCTGCAACGGCTCCACGTCGCGTCCACGCCTACGACGACCCCAGCCGTGAGCGGTCTGGCCGCACAGAGCCCGGTACGTCGCCACGAACCCGCCGCCGCTCGGCGTCGTCGAGCGGGCGACCGCGCGGCGATCGGCGTCCGGCGCCGCGGCCTCGGCGCGCGCGCGGATCCGCGCGTGCCCATGCCGGCGCGCAGTCCGTCCCGGAGGTCGAGGACAGCCCGCGCCGCATCGATCAGCTTCGGCGAGCTATTTGTGCTTGCAGCTGGCGCCTCCGCCGCGCGGCATGCGCGCTCACGTCCTTGCAGAGCAGGTCCACCACGCGCGGATCATCGGCCAGGTCCGCGAGCTTGGTCCGCGCGAGTTCGGCCGCGCGGCCGTCGTGCGCTGGCCATGGCTGCCACAGCAGGGTCGGACGTCGACGCGCCACGCTCTCGGCCCAGGCGATCCCGCGCGAGGCGGCCCTGCCGCTGAACCACATCAGGGCCTGGTTGTGGCAGGCCGGGTACAGCTGGTTGCGCGGACAGGCAAGGGCTGGGATCGCGGCAACGAGCGATTCCCTGCTCGATACCGCCACAAGTCCTGCATGCTATCCACATCGAGACGCGTAGGGGCCGCAGTGAGCAAGGCGGAAGGCAAGCCGACCTTGCTCGCAGCCAAGCAGCTCGAGCCCGCCGGGATCGCCGTCGCGGGCGGCGCTGTGTACTGTGATCTGCGTCCCGATCGCCGCGAACGCGAGCATCCTCGCGATCGAGGTCCCGCCGTTCCCACGGCTCGACGAGGGTTCTAGCCCCAATGCCGATCGGTTAGGCGCGTAACCGATCGATCTGATTTCGGTTTCTCGAAAGGCGGCGGGCGCCCTTGCGCGCAGCGAGCCGAGGATCATCGTGCGGCGATCTCCATGGAGGTTGCCGCATGCGTCTTCGTGAGTCGCTCGAGGCCGTTGCCGAAATCAGCCCTGAGGCATTCGAGGATCTTCGCGGTGACATTGACCCCGAATGGATGCTGCAGGCGCTCGAAGCCACCGGGACTGCGACGCTGCGTACGCGTCGGCTACCGGCGGAACAAGTCGTCTGGCTGGTCATCGGGATGGCGCTGTTCCGAAATCGTTCGATCCACGAGGTCGTGAGCAAGCTCGACTTGGCGCTGCCGGGCATCTCGCTCACCGTTGCGCCGAGCACTGTGGTGGAGGCGCGAGCCCGGCTTGGCGCAGAGCCGATGGAGTGGTTGTTCTCGATCTCCGCCGAGCATTGGGCCCACAAGAGCGCTCGCACACATAGCTGGCATGGACTCGCGCTATACGGGGCAGATGGGACGACCCTGCGGGTGCCCGATTCGCCAGCCAATGCGTCGCACTTCGGGTACGCCCGCAGCGTCCGAGGAGAGAGCGCCTACCCGATGGTCCGCGGAGTCGGACTCATGGCGCTGCGCTCCCACTTGCTTGCAGCGGTGGCATTTGGGCCGTATGAGACGAGTGAGATCGCCTACGCGGTGAACGTGTGGTCCTCGGTGCCCCGCGACTCGCTCACGATCGTCGACCGGGGGTTCCTGTCCGCTCGGATCCTGATCCCGCTGGCCCGCGACGGTACGAATCGACACTGGCTGATCCGCACTAAGAAGAATCAGCGATGGCGCGTTCTCAAGCGACTCGGGAGCGGAGACGCCCTGGTGGAGATGAACGTCTCCAGCGAGGCTCGCAAGAAGGACCCGAGCCTGCCCAAGGTCTGGAGTGCGCGAGCCATCAAGTATCAGCGCAAGGGCTTCCGCGCTCAAACGCTCCTGACCTCCCTGCTGGATCCCCACGCATTTCCCGCCGACGAGATCGCGACCCTGTACCACGAACGCTGGGAACTTGAGCTCGGGTACGACGAGATCAAGACCGAGATGCTCGACCGAGAAGAAGCGATCCGCAGCAAGAGTCCCACCGCCGTGACGCAGGAGCTGTGGGGCGTCTTCCTCGCCTACAACCTCGTGCGTCTCGAAATGGAACGCGTCGCCAAGGACGCCGGTGTCGAGCCGACGAGGATCAGCTTCGTGGCTGCGCTTCGACTCATCTGCGACGAGTGGCTCTGGTGTGCCGTCGCGACGCCAGGCGCGATCCCCAGGCACCTGAGGAACCTCCGCGCTGAATTGAAGACGCTCATCCTGCCGCCACGGCGCCCCAAACGTCGCTATCCCAGGGCTGTGAAAATCAAGATGAGCAACTACGAGCGGAAACGGCGGAAGGCCTCGAAATGATCCGGGCTTCTTCTTATCCGACTGGCATTGCAGCTAGGCTAGGCTAGGACCTCGCCGCAGAGGTTTTGATCGGTTGGGCACCGCGTGGCGACGTCAACGCTCGCCGGGGGCGACCGCGAGCGGATGGGGTCGGCGGCCGCGACCGTGACCAGGATTGGCGGGCCTTGCTCCGCACATACCTAGAGGGAATGTTGTGGCGACGCCCGCACGAGCCTCCGGGGAACCGGTCACGCAAGCCTCTGCTCAGCCTGGAGCCTCCGCTCGGCCTGGGCGTCAAGGCTTCCCTTCGGCGCTCCGCGGCCTTGACTCCGGCCTCGCTGCGGCTGAACAGCCAGTGCGGCAGCCGTCGGCTGCCTCTGCTCGACGAGCGAGCGCGGCCGAGGAGGACAGCCATGCATCACGCTGCCATCGACCTGCGCTCGCGCTGACCACGTGCTCGCTCGCCGAACTCGCTGCCGCCGCCCGACGCGCGGTCGCCGCGATCGGCCACGGTGCCAACCAGCGCTATGGCCTGCGCAAGGTGTTCCTGGCGGCGGCATGCCGCGCTCGGAGGCGACGGCGCGATCCATCTCGAGGCCTTCAAGCGGCGCATGGTCCGCGCGCACCGGGCTGGCCTACTCGTGCTGGCACGCGCCGATCTGGTCGCCGCGATGCCCCGGGCCGCGGTCGCTAGCAGCGAGATCTCCGACGGCGGCGCGGAGTTCCACTTCCTGCTCGACGATGCGGCTCGCGACCCGTGGGACGATGACGCGGCGAGTCCGGAGCCCTCGCAAGGGGAGCGGTAGTCATACGCCGCCTACCACCTGGAACTTCGTTCGATGTCCTCCGCGAGGTGGATCACCTCCGCTATCAGATCGCGCGTGTCGATGCCTTGCTACATGCCGCCGACGATCTGCTCGAGCGAGTCGGTGATCGCCAGCGCCGCGAACACGTGGCCCACCTGGTCGACCTGGCAAAGCAGGCGACAGCGACGGCGCTCGCGATGGCGGCCGGCCTCGCCCGTCAACTTCTCAAGGGGAGGTCGGAAGGATGACGCCGGACCGACCAAACTCCGGCCTCGCTTCGACGGGAGAGCCAGTGCGGCAGCCGCTGGCTGCCCCGGCTCGACGAGCAGAAGCGGCTGTCCTCCGCGGCAACGAGGTCGCGGTAGACCGTGCCTCAACTGAAAACGCGCTCGAAGCGCATACCTTGGAGGACAGCCATGCATCATGCTGCCATCGATCTGGGGAGCCGGGAATCGCAGATCTGCATCCGCCAGCCGGATGGAACCATCGTCGAGGAGCGCAAGCTCTCGACTCGGAAATTGACGGAGGTCTTCAAGACCTGGCCGACGAGTCGGGTCGTGATGGAGGCATCGGCGGAGGCGTTCAAGATCGCGGACGCCGCGCTCGCCGCGGGGCACCAGGTCGGGGTGGTTCCGGGCAAGCTGGTGCGCTTGCTCGGCGTCGGCGATCGCGGGGTCAAGAACGACCAGCGGGACGCGCGCCAGCTGAGCCAGGCGTCCTGGCAGACGGACGTGCCGTCG
>VBLP01000148.1:0-1059 GCA_005887925.1 Deltaproteobacteria bacterium
CTCGCGACAGAGCACCCCGTGTGTCGCCGGCTGATGACAGTTCCCGGCGTCGGACCCATCACGTCGCTGCGCTTCGTGGCAGCGATCGACGACCCGAGCCGATTCTCGACCGCGCACCGGGTGCAGTCCTACGTGGGGCTGACGCCCGGGGAGCACTCGAGCTCGCAGCGCGAACGCAAGACGGGGATCACCAAGGCAGGCCCGAGCGAGCTCAGACGCTGCCTGGTACAAGCGGCATGGTCGGTGATGCTGGCTCGCAGGCCGCATCCGATGCTCGAGTGGGCCCGCCAGATCGCTCAGCGGCGCAACCGACCCGTCGCAGTCATCGCGCTGGCCCGAAAGCTCGCCGGGATCCTGTTCGCGATCTGGCGCGACGGGACGACGTACGAAGCCAACCACGGGAGGAGCGCTCTGACGTAGCACTCGCCCGACCAACGTCCTGTGCCTCGGACCCAGGTGATGGCTGTCCAGAGGCAGTGAGCGCGACACGCGCGATTCCTTCTCGTCGGGCTTCCGACGAGAACCGCGTTACCTCGAGTGCGCCGCCGCCGACGGACCCCCTGCTGCGCCACCAGAGCGCGAATAGTCGACTGCTACAGCCAGACACCTCCAACCCACACGACAGCCACTCCTGGAACCGCAGCCAACCCGACCGACCGGAGGAAAACCATCCGGACAAGAGAGATCTGCGCTTGACACGACCGCCACAACATAGTCGACCGCCACAACATAGTAGTAGTCGCCCATCCGCGCAGCAGCCCCCGGCGCGCGTGTACGCGACGGGCCGCTACCCCTTCCTGGTACCTCATCGCAGCGGAACTGACCGGGTTGACCGGGCTACGAGGCGAGCGAGGGGCCCAGACCCGCGATCGCAAGCGCGCGTGGTCGCGTTCTCTCCGGTGCTGCGAACGGACAGATCCAACGAGACGCAGACTCGCAGTCGGGAGGTTCACCCTGCGCGAACGCCCGGTGATGCGAGGCGAGCACGGCGGCTGTGGTAGCGTGGCCGGCGATGGAGCTTCGCGCGTTGACGGTGCTCGACTCGCTGCAGCCGCAGCT
>VBLP01000148.1:1090-4393 GCA_005887925.1 Deltaproteobacteria bacterium
GCGGCCCTCAAGGCGACGAGCTGCCGGCCCGGCATGCAGATCGTCGAGCGGGCGTACGGCATGCTGGAGCTGCATCACATGGACAAGGGCCAGGTCGAGGCCGCGGTCGACGCGATCGTGTCGCGCATGGGGGTTCAGCGCCACGATCGGTACAAGCCGCGGATCGTGTCGTCGCAGATCATCACCGGCATCGACGGAAAGCAGAGCCAGTTGATCAACCGCATGCGCCACGGCGACATGATCATGTCGAGCCAGACGCTGTACATCCTCGAGGTGTTTCCCGCGGCGTACGCGGCGCTCGCCGCCAACGAGGCCGAGAAGGCCGCGAACGTGCACCTGCTGGAGGTGATCACGTTCGGCGCGTTCGGCCGGATGTGGCTCGGCGGAACGGAGGCCGAGATCAAGGCTGCGGTCGAGGCTGCCGAGGGTGAGCTGGGCAAGGTCTCGGGCCGCGACGCCAAGGGGTGAGCCGGGACCGAGGTTCGACGACGGCGCGAGAGGGTTGCTCTCGAGGAGCCGACCACCAGGCGCGAACCGGCTGTTGAGGAGCCGACCACCAGGCGCGAACCGGCTGTCGACGAGCCGAAGTGCCGGCTCGGGCGAGCTCGGCCTGCCGCATCCTGCGGCGGCCCCGAGGCGGGCGGCGCGGATGGCGAGCCGGCGATCGTCCGACGAGATCATCCCCGAGGCAGCCCGATCGCGCCATGTGGCGCAAACGGAACACGGGTCTCGGGAAGGGTGACCGCCGACACTGAATTGCCGTGAGATGATTCTCGGCTCGCCGAGACTTGGCGCTCCGACGGTGGCACCCACATCGCGCCGCCGCCGCGGAACAAAGTCCAGCGTAGAGCCGCGCCCGATCGGCGAAACTCGCCGTTCGAGGAGGGGCCGTGCGAAGATCGTCGCGCTAGAGTGAATCCCATGATCACGACGCTCCCCGCGGCGCTGCGCGCCCCGTTCTCGCCCGGCGGCGGCCAGGCGATCGATGCGCAGCTCGCCAACCGCCTGCTCGGCATCGCGCTCGACGCCGGCGGCGACTACGCGGATCTCTACTTCGAGTTCTGCGTGGCGGCGGACTATGCGCTGGAGGAGGAGCAGATCCGGACGCTCGGTCGCGGCATCACGGTCGGCCTCGGCGTGCGCGTGACCAAGGGCGACGCCACCGGCTACGCGTACTGCGAGGACCTCGCGTGGGAGCGGATGGCGCACGCCGCGCGCACCGCGGGCCAGATCGCGGTCGGCGGCGGCCACGCGCCGGTCGCGGTCGCGCCGATCGCGTCGGTCGCGCTGCCCAGCTTCTACGCGGTCCCGGTGCCGTCGCTGATGGCGTCGGCGCACGACAAGCTCGCGCTGCTGCGCGCAGCGGACCGGGCGGCGCGCGCGTACGATCCGCGGATCGTCAAGGTCGAGGCGGCGTTCGCCGAGAGCATCAAGGAGGTGCTGCTGTTCACCAGCGACGGGCGCATGGCGTCCGACGTCCAGCCGCTGATGCGGTTCGGCGCGCGCGCGGTCGCCGAGGACAACGGCAAGCGCCAGACCGGCTCGGGCGGCGGCGGCGGCCGCTACGGCATGGACTACTTCACCCACGCCACGCGCGACGCGGCGGCGCACGGCCGCGAGGCGGCGCGGGTCGCGATCGCGATGCTCGACGCGCGCGACGCGCCGGCCGGCGAGATGACGGTCGTGCTCGGCCCCGGCGACTCGGGCATCCTGCTCCACGAGGCGGTCGGCCACGGCCTCGAGGCCGACTTCAACCGCAAGCAGACGTCGAACTACACGGGCCAGCTCGGCAAGCTCGTCGCATCGCCGCTGTGCACGGTGGTCGACGACGGCACGATCGTCCACTCGCGCGGCGCGATCAACGTCGACGACGAGGGCTATCCCGGCCAGAACAACGTGCTGATCGAGAACGGCACGCTGGTCGGTTACATGCACTACCGGCTGAGCGCGAAGTATTACGGCGGCCAGCCGACCGGCAACGGCCGTCGCGAGTCGTTCCGCTCGATGCCGCTGCCGCGGATGACCAACACGTTTCTGCTCGCCGGCCAGGACAACCCCGACGACATCGTCAAGAGCGTCAAGCGCGGCGTCTACGCCAAGCGGTTCTCCGGCGGCCAGGTCAACATCACCAACGGCGACTTCGTGTTCTCGCTGTCGGAGAGCTACCTGATCGAGGACGGCGTGCTCACCGCGCCGCTCAAGGGCGTCAACCTGATCGGCAACGGCCCCGACGTGCTGCGCAAGGTCGACATGCTCGGCGCCGACTTCGAGCTGTCCGACGGCGTGTGGAACTGCGGCAAGGACGGCCAGAGCGTGCCGGTCAACGTCGGCACGCCGACGATCCGCATCGCCTCGATCACGGTGGGAGGCACGCAGGCATGACGCGGCCGAGCACGGCAGAGGCCGGCGTCAGCGCCGGCGTGACCGAGAACACCGTGAAGGAGCTGCGCGACATCGCCCAGCTCGCGGTCGAGATCGCCAGGCGGGCGGGCGCCGACGACGCCGAGGTCATGGTCCGCGACTCCAGCGAGCTGATCGCCAAGGTCCGGCTCGGCGAGCCCGAGCTGGTCCAGGAGGCGGGCAGCCGCTCGCTCGGACTGCGCGTGCTGCGCGGCGGCCGGCGCGCCGTCACCTATACCAGCGACCTGCGCCGCGAGGCGCTCGAGGCGCTGTGCGCGGAGACGGTCACGCTCGCGGACTTCGCAAAGCCCGACGAGTACGCGCTGCCGCCGGATCCCTCGCTGCTCGCGAAGAGCGTCCCCGAGCTCGATCTGTACGATCCAGCCGTCGCGGAGGTCGATGCCGCGTGGGCGCTCAAGCAAGCGATCGCGGGCGAGGCCGCGGCGCGCAAGCACGACCCGCGGGTCACCAACTCCGAGGGCGCGAGCTGGTCGCATGCGCTGAGCGCGCTGGCGTTCGCGACCAGCGGCGGCTTCGTCGGCGGCTACCGCGGCAGCTACGCGTCGCTCGTCGTCGCGCCGCTCGCCGACGACACCAGCGATCCGTCGAGCCCCAAGAAGCGCAACGGCTACTGGTGGACCGCGTCGCGGTTCCTCGGCGAGCTCGATCCCGCCGAGGCGGTCGGCATCGAGGCCGCGCGCCGCACCGTGGCCACGATCGGCTCGCGCAAGGTCGAGACCCAGGAGTGCGCGGTCGTGTTCGACCCCGAGGTCGCGCGCGGCATCGTCGGCATGCTGTTCGCGGTCGCCAACGGTGCCGCGTTCTGGCGCAAGTCGAGCTACCTCGTCGGCAAGGAGGGCGAGGTCGTGGCCTCGCCGCTGGTCACCGTGGTCGACGACCCGC
>VBLP01000638.1 GCA_005887925.1 Deltaproteobacteria bacterium
ATCTGACCTTCTATGTCGATAATGTCGTGCTCATCCAGTGAGCGACGCCGGCGGAATTGACGATCCCAGATCGCCACCTTCCTTGAGCCGCCTGCGATCGACTTTCCCATTCGGGGCCCGTAGACTGCGGCTGCGAGCTCCCGTCCACCAAGGATCATCCTATGACCACGATCGAGACCTTGCTCCAGCGCGCGTAGGACAAACAAACGGGATTTTGGGTGGAGCCGACCGTCGACCGCGGTCGGGGAGTTGGCGGCGCCGGGTCGACCGGATAGGCAGCAAGCGTAGGGGGCCTCACGCTTGGGAAGGCCCTGGACAGATCACCGCCTGCCGACGAGTCAGCGCTGGCCAGCGTGTGGATCGCCTGGTGCTACGCGGGGTCCTCCCAGGCGAGCTCGGCCTGGGGTGGGTCGCGCGCCGGTGCGAAGGTCGCGGAGTCGGCGGGAAGCCCGAGCGTGACGAGCAGGCTGTGCGCTTGGCCGGCGTCGGCGACGAACGCGACGACGCTGCGGCGACCGCCGCACGGGCAAACCAGAATGTCCTGGGCGAACACCCTGCGCAACAGCTCAACCCACGGCAACCGGCGGGCACGCGACCAGACGGGTGCGGGGTAGCTGGGCAGGCAGCGTGGGGCGTGTCGTCGTCGGTGGCGGGCACCAGCGCGCGGAGCTTCGCGCGTGCTTTGCTGGCCGGGCTCACGCGCGAGCTGCTGTGCTCGTTGCTCGGGTTCAACCACAGCGGTCTCGAGGAAAAGATCGAGTGGACATCCTCGATCGCGTGCGGAGGTCGAGCCGGGTCATCAGGAGTAGCCGAGCACCGTCGAACATGGCCTGCCAGGCGATACGCAGTCGCCTGCAAGGCCACAAACCGCCGCGCAGGTCCGCGATACCAGGTCATTCGAATGGCGGCATCGACTTTGCTCTTCACTCGTCCTCACGGAGGACCATGCCGAGACCCCGGCGACTCGTCGGTCGACCGCTTCCACGGCGAGTTCACCGAGCGCGTCCAGATGCGCGTGCCGGCCTATCATGGCCTCGAGCCGCACCTCGCCCTGACCTATCACTCCAACGACCCCAACGGCTTCGTCGGCTGGGGCTGGTCGATCGCCGGACTGAGCATGATCGAGCGCGCGTCGCCCGGCCGGCGATGGCAAGCGCGACATGTTCCTCCAGGGCATGGGCACCTTCTGCCGCTCCGGCGCGTGCCCCATCGGCCAGTACATGGCGCTGTCGACCGGCACGAGCTTCACCCAGTGGACCTGGTCACTGCCCACCACCGACTGGAGTCCCTACAACATCGAGCTCGCAGACGTCAACGGCGATCACAGCGTCGATCTGCTGCTGCAGGGCGCCTGCAGCATGTGTTCCCCCCGGCCTTGCGTGGTCGGCCAGTACCTGGGTCGGCGATATCCGCGTGCTCGTCGCGCATCTGCTGGCGCGCATCGGCGCGAGCCCGACGACCATCGCACAGCTCACTGCGCCCGACTATCTCGCCGCGCTCGCCGCGGCGCGCTGGCCGGGCAACGTGCGCGAGCTGCGCAACCACCTCGAGCAGTGCGCCGTGTTCGGGAGCGCCGGCTGCCGAACGCGCCCGCGGCCCCGCACCCCTCGACCACCATCGATGCGACGTTGCCGTACGAGATCGCGCGACGCCAGGCGCTCGACGCGTTCGAACGGTCTACGTGACGAACCTGCTCGCCCGGCTCGGCGGCAAGGTACGCGTGGCGCGTGTTCACCGGGAACCAGGCATGCCCCGGGGCGTGGAGCGCGGGTCAGCGCTTGCGCGCGGCGGGCCTGGGCCTGGCGGCCGTCGACGAGGCGGCGGGGGTTGCTTTGGCGGACCTGGCGGCGGACTTCGCGGCGCCGGTCGCGGCTGGCTTCTTGCCGGCGAGCCTGGTGATCCGGTCGGCGCGGGCCTGGACGTCAGCCATGGTGTCGAGGGTGAACACGCGCGCGTGGCCGAGCTCGTCGAGCAGGAACCGGGCGGCGGCGGCGGTCGCCTCGTCGAGCTTCTGGGCGAGCGGCTTGGGGGCGGGGTCGAACGTGTGCCACACGGCGCCGCCGGCGCGCGGATCGACCTCCCAGAACCCGGCGACCAGGCCGTCGATCACGATCGAGCGCGACAGCACGTGCTGCGCCTTGCCGATCGGGGCGGGCTTGCTGCCGCCGCCCCACAGGTCGACCTCGAAGCTGTGGTGCCGCGGATCGGTCACCGCGGCGACGCCGTGGTTGTTGAGGTAGTTGTCCTCGAGGGCGAGCAGCGCCGTGCCGCGCGGCTCGGGCGGTCGGGCCTTGAGGTCCGCGGGGCGGACGTAGGCCTCGCCGAGGTCCTCGACCTCGACCGGCGCGACGTCGAGCTGGGCGAGCGCGGTCTTGACGTCGCGCTGGGGATGGCCCGACCACGCCGACAGCTGCGCCAGCGTGACCGGTGCGGCGAAGCCGAGGAACGCGTCGACGATGCGCGCGACGCGTGCCATGTGGTCGGGGGCGGGGGGCGCGAGCTTGCCCGCGGTCTTGCGCCACAGGTAGCGCTCGGTGTCGAGCCGGCCGCCCTCGAGGGTGCGCTCGATCTTGCCGGCGAACTCGAGCAGGCGCAGCGCGAGCGGCAGCGGCGACGACAGCCCGACCTTCTTGCCGGCGTCGCCGAAGCTCGGGATGTCGCCCTGGAAGGCCTTGCGAAGCGCATCGGTCGTCATGGGCTGGGTCAGCGCGGCGAGCACGCCGGGTGCGATCGCCTCGACGACCTTGAGCGTCTTGCCGATCTTGCCGAGGTCCTTCTCGGTCTGGCTGCGCCAGGTCTCGGCGTTGAGCGCGAGCAGGTCGGGCACCGCCGCGGCCGGCACCAGGTAGATGCAGCCGCGCACGGCGGGATGCACGCGCAGCTCGCCGGCGGCGATCGCGGCGTCGAGCTCGGCGCGTTTCATGCCGGGCCGCCGGGCGCGCGCGGCGAGGTAGGCGTCGACCCCGCCGAGCGTGCGCAGCCATCCCGAGTCGCCGAGCAGCGCGGCGAGCGGCCGCTTGTTCGTACCCGCGAGCGCCTGCTTGTGCCACCAGAGGGCCCGCGCCTGCGCGAGGGTCAGTGAATCGGTCATGGGGCTCCTTCATCATGCGCGCGGGGCGCGATCGTCAAGCGGTGTTCGGGCGCACGTGTCGCGGATCGCGACATCGTCTCCAGAGTACGTCAGGGCGATCTGATGCAGAACCGCGGCCGCACGACTTCTCCGATCGTGCGCTGGCCGGGGTGCTTTCGCCCGCGGGGCCCGGCGTCGTGATCGACACCGACAACGCTGGACGCTGGCCGCGATCCTCGACGCCGCCCGCCGCTGACGGGCCGCGGCGGCGCGGCGGCCGGCGGGGTAGAGTGATCCCGCGCGCGAGACATGGGACACGACGACCGCAAGCTCCGCCGGGGCACGGCATGGGTCGGCATCGCGAGCGGCCTGTCGGGGACGCTCGATCTGATCACCACGGTGACCTGCCTGTGGCTGTGGCTGTCGCCGGCCGAGCTGGGGGTCGCGACGCTGGCGGGTGCGCTGCTGCCGGTGCTCGAGCGGATCGCGGGGCTCGGCATGTCGGCGGCGATGGTGCGGCAGGGCGACGGCGACCGCCGCGCGCTGTCGACCATGCTGTGGCTGTCGGTCGCCGGCTCGTGCGCGGTGCTCGCGGCGGTGATCGGCCTGGGCCCGCAGATCGGCGCGGCGTTCGGCGAGCCGATCATCGGCGGTCTGCTCGTCGGCTACGGCGTCAAGCTGGTGCTCCAGAACGCACACGTCGTGCCCGAGGCGCTGCTGCGCCGCGAGCTCGGCTTCGCCGCCCTGACCCAGGTCCGGATCGCCGCCTCGCTCGCCGACGCCGTCGCCAAGCTCGCGGTCGCCTACGCCGGCGCGCACGGCCACCCCGATCTGCGGATCTGGTGCTTCGTGATCGGGCCGATGGTCAACGGCGCGGCGACGTCGATCGGCATCCAGCTGCGCCGGCCGTGGCGCCCGGTGCTCGCGTTCGACACCGCGGTCGCGGCGACCGCGCTGCGCTACGGCGTCCAGGTCGCGGGCGGCGAGCTCCTGTACTTCATCTACACCAATGCCGACTACCTCGTGGTCGGCGCCACCTGGGGCAAGGCGGCGGTCGGGGCCTACCGGCTCGCCTACGAGCTCGTGCTCGATGTGGTGCGGCTGATCTCGCTGGTGACCGCCGAGGTCGCGTTCCCCGCGTTCGCGCGGCTGGTCAGCGAGCGCGAGCGGGCCGGCGAGCTCCTGATCCGGTTCACCCGGCAGAACGCGATCGCGCTGGTGCCGGTCGTGGTGTTCCTCGCCGTCGAGGCCGGCGATCTGCTCGCGGTGCTGTATCCGCCGCTCGGTCCGGCGGCGACCACCGCGGCGCGGATCCTGTGCATCGTCGGCGGCCTGCGCATGCTGAGCTTCGTGTTGCCGGCGATGCTCGCGGGCATGGGCCACGCCGGCGACGCGCTGCTCTATCACCTGCTCGCCGCGATCCTGCTCCCGGCCGGGTTCGTGGCCGCGGCGCGCATCGCGCCGGCGGCGGACTACGTCGCGGTCGCCTGGGCGTGGGCCGCGACCTATCCGATCGTGTTCGGCGTGCTGCTGCAGCGCGCGCTGGTCCGCGGCCGCGTCGCGCTCGCCCGCTACCTGCGCAGCCTCGCCGGTGTCATGCTGTGCGGCGCCGGGGCCACCGCCGCTGCGATCGCGGCGCACGCGGCGCTGCCCGCGCCCGCGCCGGTCCGCCTGCTCGCGGTCGCGCCGGTCGTGCTCGCGATCTACCTCGCGCTGCTCGCCCGGATCGAGCGGATCACGCCGCGCTCGGTGCTGCGCACGATCCGCGGCGTGCCCGACGAGGATCGTCCCCGGTGATCGCGGCCCGGATGGTCGGATGGCGGGAGTCGACTAAGGATTCACATTCGCGGTGGTCGTCGGCGGGCACCACCAGTAGCCGGTGTGGGTGTCGATACTCCCACCTTGCACATAACCGAGATCTTTGGCCGTGAGGTCTTTCAGGTGGCGGATGGTCTCGGTGCGCAACGTGAGCTTCTGCTTCGTATGTGCTTTCTTCATGGGACCTCTTGGTGATCAAGAACATGGCGCCTCGGGTCGGCCACGCTCGCATGGCGGAGATCCTGCATAGTCAGGTGTTTCGTATGTCGAATCTCTACCTGGAACGTGAGCTGGCCCTCGGTCCCGTCTCATTGTGAACTGCGTTGGTAATCAAGAATCCAGGAAAGCGCGCCCTCGGTCATCCGTGATCGTTGATCTTCGTCGACGTGCAATCGGCCGCGCCGCTGCACGTGACGGATCCTCCCTGGATCCGACCGAGGTCCTGCACAGTAAGGTGTTTCATATGACGAATCGTCTCGGTGTTGAGCCTGAGCTTACGGTCCGACCGCAGTTTCTTCATGCCTGCCTCCCGATGAGCGATTGAGATCGCGACGGCGAAGATCGCATATCGGAGATCATCAGGGGTAGTGAATTACTTCGGACTCACTAATGAGGCCGAGATTGTGAGTCTTGAATCAACTCGGGCTCACGCTGAGCGTCCGAGAGATCACGAGCCGTTCATTGACGATCTCGACGCTTCAGTTGGTGGCGGCGCGGAGGGTCGCGGCGACGTCGCGCACGACGACGACACCGCGGCGATCGGACGTCGCGAACAGCTTGCCGTCGGGAGAGAACCGCCCGGTGAACACGTCGGTGTCGTGATCGTGGGAGTACGCCCAGGTGTCGCCGTGCACGGCGTAGAGCCACGTGCCGCCGTCGGCGGTGACGAGTCCGATCGTCTCGCCGTCGGGCGCATAGGCGACGTCGCGCACCGCCGCGGCGACCTGGTGCCAGGGAAGCGGTCGCTGCATGCCGAGCGCGATGATCTGGACCTGGCCGAACTGGGTGTGGCCGGCCTCCCACGCGACGAGCAGGTCGCGATCCTTGGGATCGAACGCGATCTGACGGACGCCGCCGACGCCCTTGACGGATTCGATGACCTGCCAGCTCGTGGTGTCGTACACGGTGATCAGGCCGGGCTCGGTGGCGACGACCACGTAATTTCCATCGGGAGAAGCCCGCAGCACGGTGAGGGCCCCGCCGTTCGGGTCGCGGATCTTGCGGGCGGCGCCGCGTGGGGACACGTCCCACACCGTGCCCGCGGCGTCGCCGATCACGAGGTGATCGTTGCGCGGCAGCGCTTCGAGGCTGGTCAGCGGCGCCGTGTGCTGGAACAGCACCGCGACATCGCTGCCTTCGGGCGACCATGCGAGCAGCCGGCCATCGTCGCCGACGGACACGATGCGCCGGCCGTGCTCGATGTAATCGACGTCCTCGACCTGGCTGCCGTGCTCGGCGAACCGGCGGAGCAGCGCGCCGTCGCTGCTCCGCCACGCGCGGATCGTGCCGTCGTAGCCGGTGCTCGCGACCGAGCTGCCGTCGGGCGCCACCCGGACACCGTAGACGTACGAGCTGTGGCCGCGCAGCTCGGTGACCACTGCGCGATCGATATCGATCCGCCGGACCACGGCGTCGTTGCCGTCGCCGAACAGGGTCTTGCTGTCGGGCAGGAATGCGATGCGGAACACCGCATCCGGGGCCTGGAGCACGACGCGCGCCGAGCCGGTCGGGCGATCCCACTCGCGCACCGTGCCGTTGACGTCGCCGATCAGGACGCGATCGAACTCGGACGTCGGCACGGCGACATACACCGGCTGGCCGGCGTTGCCGTCATAGTGGCTGAGGAGGCGGGTCTCGGTATCGTAGATGTGGGCGGTGTTCGATTCGTCGGTCACCACCACGTAACGGCCGGTGAAGTCGGGCACGACCGTCGCCGCGCCGTGGGTCGCGAAGCTGTCGGTCACGGTCAGCGTGTCGGCCGCGGCGTCGTAGCGGGCGACCCCGGTGGTGCCGTCCTGGCACGCGAACGCGACCCGGTCGCTCTGCGGGATGAAGCGCAGGCTGCGGAGCTGCTTGTGACAGACCGAGGTGTGGTGCCGCGCGGCCAGGGCCGGCGACAGCATGGCGACGTTGCCGTCCCGGGTGCCCGCGATGACGGCATCGGGACGGACATCGAACGCGGCGATGTCCGGCAGCTGGCTCGTGCCGGCGGCGCTGCCCGGGGTGTCGAGCGCGAGCGCGTGCAGCTCGGTCTTGGTCTGCACGATCAACCGCTCGGCGGTCATGAACCGCAGGCTGATCGCGCCGGGGTGCGTCTCGCGGAAGACCGGCCGGATCTGGGGGCGGAGCGACCACACGACGATCTCGCCGTGGCCATCGACCGCGGCCAGCCGCGAGCCGTCCGGCGCGAAGTCCATGAACTCGGGCGTGACGTCGCCGACCCGCCGGGCGGTGCGCGTGCGGAGGTCCATCACGGCGATGCCCTTGGGCGAGGTCGCGTACGCGAGCAGGCGCTGCGACGGCGCGTACGCGACCCGTACCGAGGTCAAGACGTCGGTCGCGAGCGTGGTCGAGATCGTGCCCTGGGTGAGCTGGATCCGGCGGTCCTCGCCGAGCGACACGATCGCGCCGGAGCGATCGCCCTCGAGGAACCACACGGTGTCGCTGTGCGGCGCGTAGATCGCGCGCGCGACACCGCGACCGCGGGCCTCGGCGACCAGCCGGCGGCGGCGCACCTCGTCCGCGCCGTGGTACTCGGCGAGCGCGGCGAGCGCGGCGGTCGGATCGGTGTGGAGCAGGAGCTCGGCGTGCTCGAGGGTGAGGTTGTTGTTCGCGGCCTCGACGTGGGCCAGCGCGGTGTCGGCGCGGTCGCGCTCGATCGCGATGTTGCGGACGAACAGCACGCCGCCGGCGGCGAGCAGCACCACGGCGGTGGAGATCGACACGGCGAGCGCGCGGTGCCGGCGGATCCAGTGGGCGAGCAGCGCGAGCAGCGTGTAGTTGCGGGCGGTGATCCGCGCGCCCGACTTGAACGCCTTGAGGTCGGTCGCGAGCGCGCCGGCATCCGGGTAGCGGCACGCCGGATCGGGGTCGATCGCCTTGGTGATGATCGCGATCAGGTCGTGATCGATGCCGGCCCGGCGCAGCGTGCGCTGGCGGTCCTCGAGGTGCTCGGGCGGCGAACGGTTGAGCGCGCCGAGCTCCCACAGCATCATGCCGATCGCGTAGACGTCGACGCGCTGGTCGATCGCATCGCCGCGCTCCTGCTCGGGCGCCATGTACGCCGGCGTGCCCAGGACGCTGCCGGCGGTGGTGAGCTCGTTCTCCTTGTTGACGCGTGCCTTGCCGCCGCCGCCGCTGCCATCGTCGCTGTCGGTCGCGGTCAGGTCCTTGGCCAGGCCCCAGTCGATGACCACGGTCTCGCCGAAGTCGCCGACGATGATGTTGCCGGGCTTGAGGTCGCGGTGGACGATGTGGCGGCCGTGCGCGTATGCCATGGCGTCGGCCACCGCGATCACGTGGTGCAAGAGGGCGATGCGCTCCTCGGTGGTCTTGCGCGCGACGATCAGGTCGCGCAGCGGTCGGCCCGAGACCAGCTTCATCGCGTAGAACGGCGTCCCGTCGGGCCAGCGCCCGGCCTCGTGCACCGCCACGATGCCCGGGTGCTCGAGGCGCGCGGTGATCAGCGCCTCGCGCAGGAAGCGGACCTCGTCGATGTGGCCGCGCGAGATCAGCTCCTTGATCGCGACGTCGCGCCCGAGGTCGCGGTCGTGCGCGCGGAGCACCCGGCCCAGGCCGCCGCGGCCGTGCTCGCCGAGGACCACGTAGCGCTTGGGGTCGCGGTGCTGGGTCAGCCCGAGGCCCTTGACGTCGATCCGGGCCTGGGGGCGGGGGCCGTCGGCGAGGGTCTCGCGAGTCTTCGAATCCTCGGCGGGCGTCCCTGACAGCACGGGGTGCGCTTCTACGCGGTCGTCGGGTCCGCCCCCCACGGTGCTGGCAACGTTAATGCCGTCGGCGTGCGGTGACTACCCCCCGCGCACCATTGCTCGCATCGGCAATGCCTGCCGCGCACGAGCTCCCGCAGCCAGGTCCGCAACTTCCTGATCTGGGGCGCTTTTCCCACGTTCGCAGCGTCGATCACAGTGAGGCCGGACGTGAGACCTGTTGGATCCGGCCTGAGGTCAGGCGTCGAGGCGCGGCCTGGGCGGCTGGCGCAGCGCCACGGCGAGCCGCTCGAGCGCGGCGGGGACCTCGTCGTCCTGGCTGACATCGAGCGCCTCGGTCATCCGCATGTGCATCGCGAGATCGCAGCGCTTCCGGAGTAGCGGGATCAGGCACGGCGTGCGCGACTCGATCGCCTCGTAGGCGCCGAGCAGCGCCTGGAACTCCTCGAAGGCATCGCCGAGGTACGCCGGGGTGAACACCGCGATGGTGTAGCGGCTGTGCGCGACCGCTCGATCGGTCTCCTTGATCCGCGGCGCGCCGAGCCGGAAGTCGCGGTGCTCGAGGCACAGCTTCAGGCCCCGGCCCTCGAGGTAGGGCACGACGGTGCGCAGCACCCACGCGCGATCGGCCGGGTCGCCGTGGCAGTAGCTGAGGAAGGCGTCGTAGGGCGCGTCGTCGGGTGGCGGCGGCAGCACGAGCGGGGCCGGCGCGCCGCCGCGCAGCTGCGCGATCGGATAGTTCTCCTCGAGCTCGGCCTTGAACACCGGGTGCTGATCGAGCGGGCCCGCGGCGACGTGCTCCTGCACGTAGGTGAACAGGTCGCAGATCCGGATCACGCCGGCGACGCCGGGCGCGGCGCCCCGCAGGCCCTCGAGGAGCAGGCCGGTGAGCACGCTGTTGCGCTGGCCGGGCATCGCGTAGGCCGAGTCGGTGGGGCGGGATGCCGCGATCACCGCGCGGCCGCGGCCCCGCGACAGCGGCGAGACCGCCCAGCCGAGCTCGGCCTCGGCGAGGTCGGCGGCGCGGCAGCAGTCGAGCACCACCGTGAGCCGGCCGGCCGGGATCGCCCGGAGCCGCGCGGAGAGCACGGTGCTCGAGATCGCCGTGCGCTCGAGCTCGTCGTGCGATAGCCCCACCGCATCGACCGGCACCAGGTAGTAGATGCCGTCGTTGGCGCCGCGCGCGCGGCAGCCGTGCCCGGAGTAGTAGATGAACACCGTCGAGGCCTCGCGGGTGTCGCGGGCGAGCGCGTCGAGCGCGGCGAGGATCGCGTCGCGGGTCGCCGCGGCCTCGAGCAGCGTGTGGACCGCGGCCGGTGGATAGCCGCAGCACGCCGGGTCGGCCAGCACGGCGGCAATGTCCTCGGCGTCCTGCGTCGGGTGCAGCCCGGGCTCGTGGAGGTATTGCGAGATCCCGATCACCAGGGCATGCGCGTCTTCGACAGCCATCGCCGGAACGCAGCATACCGCGAGATGACGCCCGCTCGGCGCGGCCGCTCGCCGCGGCCGCCGCGCCGGACCTTGCCAGCCCGCGGGTTCGTCTCGCCGGCCGCGATCGGATATGCTCTGCGCGGTGTCGAGGCCGGAGGGCGACACGACCCTGACCGCCATGGATCGCGTGGCCGAGCCATGCCTGCCGACCGTCGAGGTCGCCGCCGGCACGAGGATCGGACGCTACGTGGTGGAGCAGCGGCTCGGCGCGGGCGGCATGGGCGTGGTGTACGCGGCCCGCGACGGCGAGCTGGCGCGCGACGTCGCGCTCAAGATCGTGCGGCCGCGCGCGGAGGTCGACGCGATGGAGGCGCGGCTGCGCCGC
The DNA here is from genome assembly GCA_005887925.1 of Deltaproteobacteria bacterium. Taxonomy (GTDB): domain Bacteria; phylum Myxococcota_A; class Polyangia; order Haliangiales; family Haliangiaceae; genus JABFXX01. The sequence goes on from VBLP01000638.1 coordinate 10,649, forward strand.
GAGGCCAAGGCGATGGCCCGGCTGTCGCATCGCAACGTCGTGCCGGTGTTCGACATCGGCAGCCACGACGGGCAGCTGTTCATCGCGATGGAGCTCGTCACCGGCGAGGTGCTGCGATCGTGGGTCACCGCGCCGCGGCCGTGGCGCACGGTCGCGCAGCTGTTCGCGCGGGCGGGGCGCGGGCTCGAGGCCGCGCACGACGCCGGGCTGCTGCACCGCGACTTCAAGCCGGACAACGTGATGGTCGGCGCCGGCGACGAGCCGCGGATCACCGACTTCGGGCTCGCGCGCGATCTCGACGAGCTCGCCGGGGCCTCGCCGCCCTCGTCGGCGACCCGCGACGGCGGGCTGTCGAGCGTCACCGCGACCGGCAGCCTGGCGGGGACCCCGGCGTACATGGCACCCGAGCAGCTGCTGCGGCAGCCGAGCGGCCCGGCGGCCGATCAGTTCGGGTTCTGCGTCTCGCTGTTCGAGGTGCTCTACGGGGTGCGGCCGTTCCGGGCGGCGAACGGGCGCGCCGAGTCGTTGATCGACGAGATCCGCGCCGGCCGGATCGCGACGCCGGCGCAGACCCGCGGGGCGCCGCGCTGGCTGCACGCGGTGATCGTGCGCGGGCTGGCGTTCGAGCCGGCCGCGCGCTGGCCGTCGGTCGGCGCGCTGGTCGATGCGATCGAGCGCGGGCTGCGGCGGCGCCTGGGCGCCCGGGCGATCGCCGGAGTGGCCGCGCTCACCGTCGCGGTTGCCGCGGTCGCGGTGCCGGTCGCGTCGCGGCTCGCCGGTGCCGGCCGCGCGGCGGCGCCGGGTTGTCTCGACGTCGCGCCCAGGGGCAACGATGCGGAGACGATCCTGGTCTGCCAGGACGAGTATGCCCGCACCAACGATCCGAAGGTGGGGTTGCAGCTGGCCCATGCGCTGCGCCGCACCGACCGCCTCGGCGAGGCCAAGACGCTGGCCGGCGAGCTGCTCGCCACGCCGGTGGCCGGCGACGCGCTGTACACGCTCGGCCTGGTGGCCGACCGCGAGGGCCAGCGCGATCAGGCCCAGCGCTATCTCCGGCTGGCCGGCGAG
>VBLP01000641.1:0-8259 GCA_005887925.1 Deltaproteobacteria bacterium
CGATCGACGACGACGCGGTCCTGCGTGAATTGCGGCAGGAGGACCTTGACCGCCGCGGGGCTGCCGAGCACGACGTGCTCGGCGCGGTACACGGTGCCCATGCCGCCCTCGCCGAGCTGATCGAGCAGGCGATACTTGCCGACGACGTGGCCGATCACGTGATGCGAGCCTATCACCGGGCCGGCGGCCCGGCCTCCAGGATGGCGGCCCCGGCGTGATCAGAGCACACGAGGATGGCAAACCGCTCGACGGCATCGAGCTCGGTGGTCGACAGCGACGCGTAGTCGAACCAGCCGCGGAGGTCGGTGTAACCGTCCTTGTAAAAAGCCACGTGGCCGCCGCGCTTGCGCGCGTAGACCTTGACGTAGGTCGCGGCGAGCGCGCCGCGGTCCGATGCGCGCTGAACGCGGATCTGGCCGTACTGGTGCGACAGGTTGGTCGCCAGGTCGTTGGCGTAGTGGACCCTGGCCTTGCGGAGGCCGGCGCCGACCGCCTCGACCACGACGTTCTTGCCGCGCAGGTGCGCCGGCCAGGCGACCCGGTGCTCGGGGCCGGGCGCGGTGACCGCCTCGCGGTGGCCGGGCTCGATGTACGAGAACCGCGACACGTCGCTCTGCACGAACGGCTGGCGCGAGAACAGGAGCTCGACGTCCATCTCGAAGAACCGCAGCTCGAGCGCCGCGAGGTGCTGGCTGCGCACCACGACGCCACCCGGGTCGACCGCGATGTCGAACGCGGGCTGGCGCGACGCGAGGTCGGCCTGCTGCTGCTCGCGGCTGCGCGGATCGACGAGCGCGGCGGTGGGGCGGAAGGAGCCCCCGGTGGCGTCGCTGACCTGCGGGGCCGCGCCGCCGATCTCGTCGAGCATCGCGGCGAGCGCGCCGAACCGGAACCGCCAGCGGTCGACGGGGTGGTCGCGCCAGCGCGTGCAGGCTTCGCGCGCCCGGCCGAGCTCGCCGGTGAGGCACGCGGCGTAGCCGGCGAGGTAGTCGTGCTGCATGCGATCGGCGAGGCCGGCGGGGTCGAGCCGGGCGAGCACGGCGAGCGCCGGCGGCACGCGGTCCTGGGCGAGCAGGTAGTGCGCGGCGGCGAGCAGGTCCTCGGCGGTGGGCGCGCGGCGATGCGCGACGAGCTCGAGGAACCGCGTGTACTGCGCGGCGAGACCGTCGTTGAGGATCTTGAGCCGCGGGCCGAGACGGTGGGTCGCTGCCCCGCGCGCGCAGCCAGGCGCGGATCCGCGGCCCGTCGCGGTGCAGGAGCGCGTAGCCCCACAGCGTCGGGTCGAACGCGCGGCGGGCCTCGAGCGCGGCGACGATCGCGGTGTACGCGGGGCGATCGCGCATCCGCCACGCGACCCGCGGCAGCTCGATCGCCGCGAGGTTGGCGGTCGCGAGGTAGCCGGCGACCTCGGCGAGCTCGCCGCGCTGCGACAGGTACGGCCACGATCGTGCGTCGGGCGCGGCGCCGTCGGCGCGGACCTCGAGCGTGCGGCCGGGCGCCGCGGCGACGATCTGGCCGGCGCGGCTGACGTGGACCGGGAAGTGGCTCCACTGCCCGGCGGCCGGGAAGTAGAACGAGTACTCGTGGCCGTGCGTGCCGTAGGGCTCGAGGACCGCGTCGATCGTATGGGTCGGCCGCGCGCCGGCGACCGCGATGCTGCCGCGCGGGATCTGGACCAGCGCCGCGACGCGCTGCCGCGAGCTGGTCGGGTTGGCGAGCACGACCTGGCAGGTGTAGACCACGCCGACGGCGAGCGGGCCGTCGACGTACTTGTCGACCGGTTCGCCGGCGGACCAGTCATGGCGATCGTCGGCGCGGACGTAGCTCATGCCGACCACGAGCGGTGCGCCGCCGGTGACCAGCTCGCCGTCGACGAGCTGCGACGAGCCGGCGAGCGCGCGGCCCGCGGCCTCGATCGTCAACCGCGGGCCGTCGGCGGTGATCGCGTGGTGCGGCGCGACGAAGTCGAGATCGGTCACCGCGAGCGCGCACATCGCCTCGGCGAAGCTGCCGATCGCGAGCCCGAGCGCCGGAGACAGGAACCGCCCGGTGGTGTGGTGCGCCAGCTCGCGCCACAGCCGGTTCGCCGCGATCATCGCTGCGTCGCTCTGCGCCGGCGTGCGGTGCCACCAGTTGTGCTCGGCCCACTCCTGGGTCTTGTCGACCGGCCGGAACATCGGCGCCGGCTCGGGGCGGCGCGCGACGTCGTACGCGAGGTCGTCGTCGCCGGGCGAATGGTCGCGCTTGCGCGCCACGGTGTGCCGGGCGGACTTCGCCTTGGGCGGGGCTCCCGGGGCGGGGCGCGGGCGCGCGGCCGGCGGGGCCGGCGGGACCGGGGTGCCGGCCGCGAGCGCGGGCATCGTGCCGGTGACCTCGGACTCGGCGAACGCGTCGAGATCGGCGTGCACCGCCAGGGCCTCGCCGGCCTCGGCGATCTGCTCGTCGGCGTCGAGCGTCGAGGCGCCGAGCAGGGCGTCGATCAGCCGCGCGTCGCGGGCCGGATCGGGCGGCTGGATCGCGACCTCGTCGTCGAGCAGGCGCGCGATCGCCGGATCGGCGGCGACCCGCTGGGCCAGGAGCGCGCGCTCGACGGCGTTGAGCCGGGCGAGTCGGGCCGGCTCGAGGTATGGTGCGAGGTCGGCGTCGAGCAGCCAGTGGTCGACGAAGGTCTTGACCCGCTTGTGCTGGAGGTAGGGCCGGATCACCGCATCGAAGAACGCGCGGTCCTTGAAGTACAGGAACAGGTGGAGCTCGTGGCAGGCGTGCTTGCTGTAGCGCTCGCGGCGCTCGGCATCGCCGAGCGTGTGCCAGCGGGTGACGAACGCGAGCTCGCGGAGGTCGGGGTCGTCGCGCAGCGCGAGCAGGTAGGCGTGGGCCCGCTCGACCGTGTCGATCAGGTGGACCTTGGCGGTCGCGAGGTCCTCGATCACGAGGCGGTCGCCGGCGGCGAGCGGCGCGATCCGCTTGTGCTGCGTGGCGTGGCGGGCGGTGTCGAGCGCGAGCGTGAGCCGCAGGTCGCGCGCCGCGAGCGCTGGCTCGGCGACCGCGACGCGGCGGATCGACAAGCCGGCCGGATCGTCGACGATCACGGTGATCGTGGCCGCCGCACCGAGCTCGGCGAGCGCCACGCTGACCACGCCGTCGTCAGCGGTGAGGTTGGCGAGCACGACCGGCGCCGCCGCGAGGAAGTCGTAGCCGGTGATCACCTCCTCGCGGCCGCCGACCGGCATGTCGTGGGTGCGGCCGCCGTAGGCGCCGCGGGCCGCGGCCGGCGCGATCGCCGGGTATCCGGCGCCGGGGCGTGGCGGCGCGACGTCGGTCGTCGTCGCGCGGCGCGACCAGGGGTTGAGCAGGAGGCTCGGCTTGTCGAGGAGCAGGCCGGGGAACCGCGGCGCCGAGCGGCGCTCGAGCACGTAGCGGTACTCGTCGCCGAGCTCGCGGCCCGAGACGTAGCGGGCGGCGATCCGCGCGTCGCCGCGCCGCTGCGGCCAGGCGGTCGGGCCCTCGCCGAGCGGGCTGACCGGCGCGGACACGAAGCGGGTGGCGATCAGGTGAACGCGGGTCCGCGCGTCGCCGCCGCGCAGCCGGACCGTCAGCCGCTCGCCGAGCTCCATCGACTCGATCGCGGGAGCGGTCCGCGGCACCTGGACCAGCTCGCCCGGCCCGATCGCCCAGCCGGCGAGCTCGGCGCGCGGCGCGGTGACGACGATCGCGGTGGTCGCGATGCCATGCGCGCGGAGCTGGTAGTCGCCGGGCGCCAGCCCGCGGATCGCGATCGCGCCGGCGAGCGGCTCGAGCGTGGCGCGCGCGTGGCGCGCCGGGGCGCCGCCGCGGAGCTCGACCAGCGAGGCGCGGTGCAGCACCTCCTCGGCGGTGCGGCTCGCCGGGATCGCGACGATCACGTCGCGGCCGGCGACGGCGTGCAGCGGCGGAGCGGCGGGCGGCGGATCGTCGAGCTCCCAGGTCTGCGTCAGGCCGCCGAGCGTCGCGGTGATCCGCAGCGCGCCGGGCAGCGCGCCGACCTCGACCCGGCCGCGCTCGTCGGTCGCGAGCTCGGCGTTGAGCTGGACCCGCGCCCAGCGATGGACGATGCCGACGGTGACCGGGCGGTGCGCGCGGACCTCGCCGGTCCGGCCGAGCGCCGAGATCACCCAGCCGCGATCGCTGCGCGCCAGGTACAGCGCTTCGGTGGCCGGCCCGGCGTACATCGCCGCGACGCTGCAGCTCCGCGACACGGCGATCTCGCGCTCGCGCTGCTCGCTGCGGATCTCGAGACGGGCGCGCACGGTGAGCGCGACCTCGGCGGTGTCGTCGCCGAGCGGCCACTCGAGGACGGTCGCGTCATCGTCGTCGAGCTCGAGCGGCTGCGACCGCGTGGTCGCCACGCCGTGGCGATCGGTCAGCGTGACGTCCCACGTCGCCTGCGTGAGCAGGGTCAGCGAAGCGGGCGCGCCGCCGATCGTCAGCGCGAGCCGCGCGATCGCGCACGCGGGGCGGCCGGCGGTCAGGCTCTGGCGGTCGAGCACGAGCGCGAGCCCGAGCTCGCAGGTCTCGGCGACGAGGTCGACCTGGGTCACGGTCGCAACGTCGCCGGCGGCGAGCAGCATCGGCGTCCGCCCGGGGCTGGTCGAGAACGGCACCACGAACGCGCCGCGCTCGTCCGGCACGTACTCGCGATCGCCGAGCCACGCGCGGGCATCGGGGCGCGGCCGCGCCGCGTCGTCGAGGATCGTGATCACGTGGCCGGCGGCGCCGACCCGCATCACGTGGCGGAGCCGGCCCTTGTGCACCACCGCGCGGCTCGACATGCCGTTGCCGATCAGATCGATCACGTAGGTGCCGGGCCGCGCGCACGCCGCCAGCTCGACGCGCCGGCGGACCCGCCGGATCGGCGGCTCGGTGTAGCGCAGCACCAGCTCGTGGCTCGCCGCCAGGCCGTCGAGGTCGAGCGCCGCGTCGACCTCGCGGTGGTGGTGCTGGAAGTACGCCAGCGGATCGATCCGGAACACCTTGACCACCAGCTCGCCGACGTGCTTGACGTCGACGTCGAGCGCGATCGGCTCGTCGGGCAAAAACCAGCTCGGGTTGTGGGCACACCACGTCAGCTCGATGCGGTCGCGCAGCGCGGCGGCCCGCGCCGGCCCGAGCACCAGGGTCGCGCGGTCGCCGCCGGGGTCGCCGGCCAGGAGGTGCGCCGTCGCCAGCTCGGCGTCGAGCCAGCCGCGATCGAGCCACGCCGCGTAGCTCTCGGCCGCGTCGAGCTGGCGCGCCAGCAGGTCGCGCACCAGCTCCTCGTCGTCGCCCGCCGGTGGCAGGCCCGTGACCGTCGAGAAGTCGCCGCCGAGCTCGGCGATCTCCTCGCGCCGGAACTTGTCGAGCCAGCTGCGCGCCAGGTAGGTCGCGTGGCGCGGCAGCGCGAGGTAGGCGCGGAACCGATCCCGATCGACCGCCGCGCCGCGCCGGCGCGCGGTGTCGAGCACGTGCCACAGCACGTGGGCCTTGAGCGAGTTGCTGGTCGGCGGCAGCTCGGCGACGAGCTGCCACAGCTCCTCGAGGTAGGCCGCGCGCGCGTCGCGGTCGATCGCGAGCTCCACCGTCGACGGCGGCCGCATCCGGGTCACCACCGCCGCGACCCAGCCGGTGTGGCCGCGCAGCTCGGGCCGGAGCCGGGCCAGCGCGTGCAGCTGATCGAGCGTCAGCTCGCGGTGGATCGGCAGCGAGCCGAACCCGCTCGAGCTGCGCTGGGCGAGCTCGTCGGCGAGCAGCTCGACGATCTGCGGCTGCGCCGTGTGGCCCAGCCGCCCGAGCATCACGCGGCGGCGCGCCGGCTCGAGCCGCCACTCGACCAGCTCCGAGATGCCCTCGTCGGTGACCTGTGACAGCCCGGCGTCCGCCTCCGCCGCCTGGCGCAGCAGCGCGACCGGATCGAACGCGTCGTCGGCGAGCCGGGTCGGCCGCGACGGATCGACCTCCTCGACCTCGGCCTCGTGCCAGTGGCTCACGCCGAACCAGTCGCGCAGCTGCTCGACGTGCTGCGGCGGCGACGCCGTCACCCGGTACAGCAGCTGTCGCAGCCGCAACCGATCGTAGCCGGCCGTGTGGCCGTGGCGCTCCGGCCATGTCCGCAGCACCGCATCCGCCTCGTCGAGCGCGCCGCGGTGCTGGGCATGCAGCGCGCGGTAGTAGTCGTGGTCCTCGCTCCCCGGGAGCAGCTGGGCGAGCGCGCCGCTGCGGTCGTCGGACAGCGCCAGGGCTTCGAGGATGTCCAGATCCATCGCGCGAGCGTAGCGAAAAACCCCTCGCATCGCCGGTTGCTGCTCGCACGGTGCAGCCGCGCGATCGTGAGATGCACCCGCCGCAATCTGTTATGGTCGCGCGATGTCGCGCCGGAGGATCGCCGCCGGGCTGCTCGCGGGAGTGGCGCTCGCGAGCGCCGCCGCTGCGGACCCCGCGCCGACCTCGCGCAGCAAGGCGAAGTCCACCTCGACCCCGCGCGGCAAGGCCAAGGTCGCCCGGCGCAGCGGTGTCGCCAAGGCCAACGGCAACAACATGCCGCGCGGCTTCACCTGGCCGCCGTCGCGCGCCATGCTCGCCGCCGAGGCCGACTGCGAACGCTCGCTCGATGCCGCCGGCGTCGCCTGGCACGCCACCAGCCGCGACGGCCGCATCGTCGACGCGGTCACCATCGACGACGCTGTCCTCGGCGGCATCGCCTATACCCCCGCCTTCGGCAAGGGCCCCTACAAGCTCGACTGCCAGCTCGCGCTCGCCCTCGCCACGATCGGCCCCGACCTCGCCGCCGCCGGCGTTCGCGAGGTCCGGTTCGGCAGCATCTACCGCTGGAGCAACGTGCGGGTCGGCGGCAAGACCAAGAACGCGCTGTCGCGCCACGCCCTGGGCCTTGCCATGGACGTCGTGTCGTTCGTCGACGAGTCCGGCCGCGAGGCCAAGGTCGCGCGCGACTACCGGGCCGGCGACGACCTGCTGCTCGACGTCGAGCGCACCATCAACGCGTCGTCGTCATTCCGCCTCGTGCTGACCCCCAAGAACGACCCGATCTCGCACAGCGACCACTTCCACCTCGAGGCCAACCCCAGCTACGCCGTCACACCGCGGTCGTAGCCGCGGTGACGAGGCCACGAGCACCCGGCGGATCGACGAGCTCGCGCGCTCGGTCAGCGGTCTCGCGCGCGATGACAGGACGGTCGTGCACGGCTACGGCGCGACGCGGAGGCACGACTCGTACCAGTGCACGCCGAGGCGCTCGTCGCGCTGGACGATCCAGAGCGGCACATCGATCGGTCCGTCGAGGTCGGCGGCGGCGGGCGACTTGTAGTCGGAGAACAGCGGGGCGGGGTTGCCCGACAGGTCGCGCGGCCCGCCGGTCGAGCCGTGCGAGTAGCCGCCGGCGCCGGCGATCCACTGGTAGGTCAGGCTCTCGGTGAAGGTCTCGGAGCGGCCGTCGAGGGTGGGCACGACGTAGACCTCGCGCGCGCCGGTCGATTCGATCGGCTGGAGGCGCAGCTTGGTGCCGGGGGCGAGCGAGTAGGGCGCGGGGTTCTCGGCGCAGCGGCCGAGCGGCAGGGCGACCGGCGCGGCGTCCTCGAGGACGGCGTCGATCCGATCGAGCCCGGGGTTCTGGTTGGCGGCGTGCGCTGCCGGGATCCGCGGCGACACCCGCAGGATCTTGGCGGCGTACTGATCGAGGTCGCGGTCGGCGTTCTCGCCGCCGATGCGGAGCACGACCATGTAGTCGACGCCCCCGAGGCCGTGCAGCGTGTCGCCCTGGAGCACGTCGAGCAGCACGGCGAGCAGGTTGACGTCGGGCATCGCGGTCGCGCACAGGCTTGGCTCGGGGACGGTGGTGTCGGGATCGTCGACCAGGCCGGCGCCGAGGACGACCTGCGGATCGCTGTCGGCGCAGCGCTCGGTGCTGGTGGTCGGGCACAGCGTCATCGACCACAGCAGGCGGCGATCGAGGGTCGGGTCGGCGACGAGCGCGCAGATCTGGGTCGGCACCAGCTGCGACAGCAGCTGCGAGGGCATGACCGGCCTGGTGAGGTCGACGTCGACGACCTGATCGGGCGGCTCGGACCGCATCGCGAGGATGCGCAGATCGACCACGACGTTGGGGTCCTGGAACGAGCCGCAGCCGGCGAGGCCGATCAGCGCGAGGCCGAGCGCGCGGGTCACCATGTGCCCTTGACTCCCAGGGTAGGCAGGATCGGGAAGCTGGTCACCGGCGATGACTGGCGGAAG
>VBLP01000641.1:8396-13873 GCA_005887925.1 Deltaproteobacteria bacterium
AGGTCGCGCCGATCACGGGCGTGTCGGGGCGTCCGCTCGCGAGCTGGAACCGCGCTCCGAGCTCCCAGCCGCCGCCCGGCTTGTAGCTCGCGACGGCGTTGAGCACGTGCGGCTGATCGAACGCGGTCGGGACCTCGTCGCTGTCCGGGTGGCTCTGCTGCTTCGATCGGCTGAACGTGTACGACAGCCAGCCGTAGGCGTGCTCGCTGATCTCGCGCTTGACCAGGATCTCGAGGCCGTAGGAGTGGTTCTGGCCCTCGCTGAGGAAGTTGACGTTGCGGAACGTGCCGTCGGGGTTCTCGGCGACCGCGCTGGTGAACACCGCGAGGTCGCGGCGGGTGACGTAGTAGATCTCGCTGTCGACCGACCACAGGTGATCGGGCTTCCACTCGTAGCCGACCCCGGTGTGGATGCCGTGCTCGATGCCGAGATCGGGGTTGCCGAACCGGCGATCGAGGCCCTCGGGCTGCGGCGGCTGGCTGAACTGGCCGAGGTACGCCTTGACGGTCAAGGTCGGCGACAGCTGGTAGCGCGCGACCAGCCGCGGATCGACCGAGTTGCGGGCGACGCCGTCGAGCAGGTAGCCGTCGACGCGCAGGCTCGGCACCAGCTTCCAGCGCGGCGTGATGTCGATGCCGAGGTCGATGTAGCCGCCCAGACCGATCGTCTGCGAGCCGCGGAACAGCTGGGTCGGCGGGATGTCGACGCCGCCGGGGTTGATCAGCTGGTCGTCGACCGGCAGCAGCGCCTCGTAGCTGGTGACGCGCGACAGCATGTCGAGGCCGGTGTCGAGGGTGAGCCGTCCGGACAGCCGGCCGTGGATCCGCATCCGGTACGACAGCGACTCGTTGACGATGCCGACGCTGCTGAACGGCCCGGCGGCCATGGCCTGCGCGCCGGCGAACGTCAGCGTGTCGCGGCCCCACGCGGGCGACAGCGTGAGCTTCATGTCGCCGGCGATCACGCGCTCGTAGGTGCCGATCACGCGGAAGAACTTGACCGCGGTGTCGAGGTCGGTCGACAGCGCGGCGTCGGGGTCCTTGTTGAGCACGTGCAGCGTGTCGGACGAGCCGATCGCGAACACGCTGAGCCGGCCGTTGTCGTGGAGGTTGTAGTCGATGCGGCCCGAGTAGTCGTAGTAGATGGGGGTGACGATGCGCTGCCCGCCCTTGGGCGGCTGCGGCAGCACGAAGCCGAGGAACAGGTCGATGTACGACCGCCGGCCGGCGACGGCGATCGACAGGTCCCTGGTGATCGGCGCGCGCAGGTAGCCGCCGGAGTCGATGAAGTCGACCTTGGCCGAGCCGTGGACGCCGTCGGACTGCGACGGCCGGAGCTCGAGCGCGACGGCGGCGCCGTGGTGGCGGCCGAACCGCGCCGGGAACCCGCCGGGGTAGAGGTCGAGCGAGTCGAGCATCTCGGCGTTGAAGATCGACGGCCCGCCGAGGAAGTGGAACAGCGATGGCACCTCGTGGCCGTCGACGTAGATCCCGGTGTCGTCGGGGTTGGAGCCGCGGACCAGCAGGAGGCCGAGGCCGAACGGGGCGCGCTGGATGCCGGGCAGGGTCTGGATCACGCGGATCGGGTCGCCGAACGTGCCGGGCACCGAGCTCAGCTGCTGGCGCTGCAGCGTGCGCCGCGTGACCTCGAGGACCTCGCGCTCGCCCTCGACGACGGTCTCGTAGGGGTTGCCGCCGCGCGGCCGCATCCACAGCCGGACCTCGAGCGCCTCGCGCTTGCTCAGCGTGATCGCGCGCTCGAGCCGATCGAAGTGCGGATCGACCGCGAGCACCTTGTAGCTGCCGGGCGGCACGCCGTGGAAGAAGAACGTGCCGTCGTCGCCGGTCACCGCGTCGAGCCCGAGCTCGGTGATCGAGACGATCACGCCGGCGAGCGCGCGCCGCGTGCCGCGCTCGAGCGCGGTGCCCTGCAGCGTCACCGGCGCGTCGATCGCGCCGGCGTGGTTGGGCGGCCCGGTGTGGCTCGGCGGTGGCGGCGGTGGGGCTTCCGGCTCCTCGCGGTGCTCGATCACGAAGTTGATCGCCGTCTCGACGGCGATCGCTGCCGGCGCACCGTCGATCTCGGCCGGCTCGAACACGTACTGCTCGGCCGCGGCGACCGCGGCCTCGTCGAAGCCGTCGCCGACCGGCTCGAGCACGTCGACCGCGCTGACCGTGCCGTCCGCGGCGATGTGGATCCGGATCTTGACCGTGGCCTCCTTGCCGGCCTCGAGGGCAGCCGGTGGATACTCCGGCGCCTGCGCCTGCAGGAGCTTGGGCGGCCTGGTCACCACGCCGGTCGGCCTGGCCGCCGGCGGCGGCGGCGGTGGCCGCACCTCCTGGCCTCGCGCCGGCGAGCACCACATCGCGACCGCCGCGATCGCGAGGAACCACCGACGCATGCGAAAAGTCTATCGGCTCGCGCCCGGCGGTCCAGCGCCACGCGGCGTGATCGAAGTTCCGAACCCGCGTGTTTCCGACGAGGGCGGCGGATCCGGCAACGCGCGGCAGCGCCGGACAACGGTGACGGCTGGTCGTGCGTCCAAGCACGATCGGCGGCTGTCGCGAGGTCCGCGCAGGCGTCGGTGGTTGTTCGGCAGGCGCGGCCCCGACGCCGATCCGCGTAGCAGCCCCCGGCGCGCCGCGCGTGTCCGCGTTCTCCCGAGGCTAGAGCTGGTCGCGGAGCTGCGCGACGAGCTTGCCGAACATGCCGCGCATCGCGTTGTCGAGCGCGTCCTTGCGCAGCGCCGGCAGGTACCTGGCGTCGAACTTGTCCGCCGGGACCTGGACCTTGGCGCCGCCGGACAGGATCGACAGCATCCGGCCGCTGTCGTCGGAGATCGCGATGCGGAGCTCGGCCTCGACCTCGACGAGCTGACCGACCCGGCCCGCGGCGAGCCGGGTCACCGAGAGATCGAGGTGGCGCACGCCGAGCGCCCAGCGCTGCGCCTCGCCGGCGGACGAGGTGATCGATGCGTCCGACCGCAGCTGCTCGAGCAGCGCGTGCCTGATGACGCCGGCGTGGGCCCGCCGGGTCGCGGGGTCGCTGCCGCCGGGTGATTCGTCGGCGGCCGACTTGACGAGCACGTAGAGGTCGGGGTGCGGCTCGACCGAGTACGTCTCGTGCGGCCTCTCGCCGCGCTCGCTGCCGGGGGACCGGCGCGCGGCCTCGCTCTCGCGCGCGGCGCGATCGGCCGCATGCGCGGTGGTGAGCTTCATCGCCGCGGTGCTGGCGGCGGCGCGCACATCGGGATCGGTGTCGTCGCGGGCGAGCGCTCGCAGCGCCGGCAGCGCGGCATCGCAGCCGAGCCGGCCGAGCGCGACCGCGGCCACGCCGCGCACCCGCGGGCTCGGATCGTGCAACGCCTGGATCAGCGGCTTCTCGACCTGCGGCTCGCCGAGCTTGGCGAGCGCGAGCACGGCAGACAGCCGCGTCTTGTCGCTGTGGCTCGCCAGCATCCGGGTCAGCACGGCGACGCGCTCCTCGCCCGCGGCGGCCGATCGCGCGCGATCGGCGTGGTCGGTGCGCCGCGTCCATGCGTCGATCGATTAGGCACAGACGCCGTCGAGCGAGTCAACGACTTCCCGCTGCACGCGCTGCACGGTTTGTGCATGGCGGCGCGGCGAGCCGGCGTGTATGGTGAAGTCAGTGTCGATCAGAGACACGCAGTTTCGCATCGGCGTCGGCGTCGTCGGGATCGCGCTCGCCATCGGGATCGCAGCGATCCGGTTCTGCGGGAGCGTGTCATTGCCGCCCAAGCCACCGCCGCCGGCGGTTCCGCGCGGCACGTCGAGCGAGCTGCTCACGCGATCGTCGGCATCGCCCGTGGTGTACCGGGACTTCGTCGCGCGCGACGCCGCGGCAGCGGGTACACGTGCGCCCACGCTCGAGGAGCTGTCGCGCAAGTTGCCGTACCGCGTCGATGACCAGCGCCGCGTGCTCGAGGTCGGCAAGCCCGCGATCGAGATCGCCGGCGTCCGGCTGCGCGCGCGCCGCCTCGAGAACGCGCTGGCGCTCGAGATCGCAAACGCGACCGGATCGGACATCGCCTACATGGTCGCGTCGGCTCCGATCCCCGCCGCGGGTTGCAACGCCGCTCCGGCGCTCGCCTTCAACGCGATGACGATCCGCAAGGGCGCGAGCGACACCCGGGTCGAGTGCGTCTGGCACAGCGGCATCGCGCTCGCCATCACGCGCGTCGAGACGCTCGAGGTACTTCCGCTGTCCGCCTGGTACCTGGACCATGTTCCGCCCTCGGCGGTCGGGATCGAGCCGCGGATCGCGCGCGGTCACGTCGCGCCCGAAGGCGAGCGATGCGCGTTTGCCCTGCCGCAAGCGGTGCGAAGTGGGCTCGAACGCGGAGAAATTGGCTGGAGGGATCTCATCGACTTCTACGCCCGGCACCGCTGCCAGACCTATCAATTTTCCCTGTTATACAGAGCATTTACGAAGGACGGCGAGCGGAGCGTGCCGGTGGTGCCCGCGGCCATGTGACTGATTCCGCGTGGTTATACTTGCTATTGCTTCCGAGGACTGTTTAGCTAGTCCTAGTTACGCGGAGTTACGGGTGACCAAGTCCGAGCTCATCGAGAAAATCTCTGAAACGTTGAAGCTGCCCGCCGGAAAAGCCGAGGCGATCGTCAACACGATCTTCGACTCGATGGTGAAGGCACTGGAGCGCGGAGAAGGCATCGAGATCCGCGGCTTCGGCAGCTTCACAGTTCGCAAGTACAAGGCCTATGAAGGTCGCAACCCGCGCACCGGCGAGACAGTACATGTCGCCGAGAAGCGGCTGCCGTTCTTCAAGGTCGGGAAAGACTTGCGGGAGCGCGTGAACGCCGGCCTGGGGACGCCGCTGCCGGCGGACAAACCCGACGAGCCCGACGACACCGATCCCAACGAGCCGGAGTACGAGGACGAGGAGGAGGAGTAGCGCGGCGCCGCGCAGGCGACCGCGCTAAGTCGTTGTCGTTGTTCGCGGTTGTCGTTCCTTCATTCATTTCTCGGCAGACTGACCAGCCCAGCGTCGCCGTCGACGGAAACCAGCATTCCATCGGCGAGGAGCGACCATGCGCCTCGGCATCCCACCACGCATGGAATCCCCAGCTCGCGCGCCAGCGCCGCTCCGTGATCGAGTAACCCTCCGGTTTCGCTGACGAGTGCCGCGCAACCCTCCACGATCATCGCGAGCGCCGGCGTGACGGCGCGAGTCACCACCACGTCGTCGGCGGTGACCGGCCGGGCCTGGGCGAGCGAGCTGAAGCGCACGACGCGACCGACCGTGCGCGACCCTGCGCCAACTCCGCGAAGCATCATGTCGTCCTGCGCCGGAGGTGACTCATGGCACGCTTCGTCGCTCGACACGACGCGCGGCATGTCCCATTCCGCCGCACGAGCATGCGCGGCGCGCGCGGCCGACGCGCGACGATGCACCTCGTCCGGATCGAGGGTTCGCATGGTTATCCCGTCGTCGAGCG
>VBLP01000642.1 GCA_005887925.1 Deltaproteobacteria bacterium
AGGAACACGGTCGGGGCCGCCATCATCCCGGCGATCGCGCCGAGCACGGCGGCCATGCCCCAGCCCAGCGCGAGCATCCAGCCGACCCGGATGCCGACCAGCCGGCTCGACTGCGGGCTCTCCGCCGAGGCGCGCATCGCCAGGCCGAGCCGGGTGAACCGGAAGAACGCGAACACGATCGCGAGCACGAGCAGCGTCACGCCGATCGTCCCGACCTCGTGCGGCGAGAGGTACGTGGTCGCGTACCACGCGTGAGGGTCGAACGGGCTCGGGAACTCCTTGATCGTGAATCCGAAGATCGGACCGGCGAAGCCGTTGAAGACCACCAGGAGCCCGATGAACACGATCACCGCGGTCAGCACCGACGCGCGGCGCAGCCAGCGCAGCAGCAGCTGCTGGATCGCGACCCCGACGGTGAACGAGAACGTCAGCGTGATCACGAACGCCACCCAGTACGGCACGCCGGACCGGACCAGGGTGTACGCGACGTAGGTCGAGAACATCGCGAGCTCGCCCTGCGCGAAGTTCACGTGGTGCGTCGCCTTGAAGATCATCACCAGCGCCAGCGCGACGCTGGCGTAGATGGCGCCGTTGGCGAGACCGGACAGGAGCTGGTGGAAGAAGGCCTGCATGGTCACTGTCCGAGGTAGGCGCGCCGGACCGTCTCGTCCGCCGCGATCTGTTGGGGGGAACCGTTCGCCACCACACGGCCGGTCTCGAGCAGGTAGACGTGACCGACCAGCTCGAGCGCGAGCCGGGCGTTCTGCTCGACCAGCAGCATGCTCATGTTCTCCTCGCGGTTGATCACGCGCAGGATCTTGAAGATGTCCTGGACCACGAGCGGCGCGAGGCCGAACGACGGCTCGTCGAGCAGGAGCAGCCGCGGCCGGGCCTTCTCGGCGATGCCGACCACCATCAGCGCGCGAGAGATCGCGAGCATCTGCTGCTCGCCGCCGCTGAGCGTGCCGGCCTGCTGCTGCATGCGGTCGCTCAGCTTCGGGAAGTAGCCGCGCACCCGGGTGATGTCGTCGGCGATGTGGCCGTCGCGCCGCATCAGCGCGCCGAGCCGGAGGTTCTCCTCGACGGTCAGGCTCAGGAACGTGCCGCGGCCCTCGGGGGCGTGACCGATGCCGAGCCGGACGATGTCCTCGGTCGCGACGCCGTCGATCCGCCGGCCGGCGAACCGGATCTGGCCGCGGGTCCGCACGCCCATGTTGCAGATCGCGCGCAGCGTGGTGGTCTTGCCCGCGCCGTTGGCGCCGAGCAGCGCGACCATGCCGCCCTCGGGGACCTCGAGCGAGACCCCGCGGAGCACGGCGGTCGCCCCGTAGTCCGCGTCGACCCCGTCGAGCTGGAGCAGCGCGGTCACGTCGGCGCTCCCAGGTACGCCCGGATCACCTCCGGATGGCGCTGCATCTCGGCCGGCGTGCCCTCGGCCAGCGTCTTGCCGAAGTCGAGGGCGACCACCCGGTCGGACACCTGCATCACGAAGTTGAGGTGGTGCTCGACCATCAGGATCGTCACGCCGAACGCGTCGCGCAGCGTGCGGATCTGGTCGCCCAGGTGGCCGACCTCCTCGTGGTTGAGCCCACCGGCCGGTTCGTCGAGCAAGAGCAGCTTGGGCTCGGCGGCCAGCGCGCGCGCCAGCTCGACCCGCTTCTTGATCGCGAATGGCAGCCCGCCGACCGGCGTGCGGGCCACGGCGGTGAGCTCCAGGCGCTCGATCTGGGCGCGGGCGTGGTCGCGGGCCCGGCGCTCGCCCTCGACGAGGCTGGGGATCCGGAAGGCATCGGACAGGAACCCGCCCCGGCCGCGCACGTGGGTGCCGACCAGGACGTTGTCGATCACCGACATGGTCTCGAACAGCGCCAGGTTCTGGAAGGTCCGACCGATCCCGACTCCCGCGATGTCGTGGCGCGCCGCCGCCAGCAGCGGCTGGCCGTCGAGCTCGATCGTGCCGCGCTCGACGTCGACCAGCCGGCTCAGACAGTTGAACAGGGTGGTCTTGCCGGCGCCGTTGGGCCCGATCAGGCCGAGGATCTCACCGCGCCGGACATCGAACGACACGTCGTTGAGCGCCACGATGGCACCGAAACGTACGGTAACCCCGCAGATACGGAGCAGCGGCGCCTGTACATTCGCAGCGACGTCGGCGGTCACATCGCGGAGTCCTTCCTGGTGCTGCATTGCAGAACTATGTTCTGCATCTGCAATCCGGCACTGAAGCTAGACGAGTGACTCGGGGGGGTCAAGGACATCGTGACGCTGCGCGCCTCGCGCCGCGCTGCGTTGCGACCGCAATCCATAGACTCCCAGCCGGAGGACTATCGAGCCGGACCGCCACCACCGCATAATCACCTCCAGGACAGGTCGTGTCACCGCGCAACCAGGCACGGCGCAGGCCCAATGGAAAGCCGCGCGCCAAGGATGATCGTCACTTCGTGACCGCGCTCGCCCGCGGGCTCGAGGTCCTGGCGTGCTTCCGCTCGGGCGACACGATGCTGGGCAACGGCGACCTCGCCGAGCGCTGCCGGCTGCCGAAATCGACGATCTCGCGGCTGTCGCAGACCCTCGCGCGGCTCGGCTACCTGCGCTACGTCGACGACGTCGCCAAGTACCGGCTCGGCGGGTCGACCCTGGCGCTGGGCAGCGCGATGCTGTCGGGGATGGCGATCCGCCAGCTGGCGCGGCCGATGATGCAGGAGGTCGCCGACTTCTCGCAGGCCGTGGTCGCGCTCGGCGTCCGGGTCGGCCTCGGCGTCATCTATATAGAGGTCTGCCGCAACAAGGCCGCGCTGACCCTGAGCCTGGACGTCGGCTCGTGGGTCCCGCTGGCGACCACCGCGATCGGCCGCGCCAGCTTCGCGGCGTCCGGCGACGACGAGCGCCGCGATCTGCTGGCGCAGCTGCGCGCCGCCGACCCGGCGTCCTGGCCGCCCCGCAAGCGCTCGCTCGAGGCCGCGATCGACGAGCACCGCAAGGTCGGCTGCTGCAGCTCGTTCGGCGAGTGGCAGCCCGATGTCAGCGGCATCGCGATCGGCTTCACCCCCGGCGGCGGGCTGCCGACGATGGCGCTCAACTGCGGCGGACTGTCGTTCAGCCTGCCGCGCGCGTTCCTGCTCGGCGAGGTCCGCCCGCGGCTGGCCAGCGTGGTCCGCCGCCTCGAGGAGTCGCTCGGCTCGGCGGCGCCCCATCGCGAGACGCGGACCTCGCATGCGTCCCCGCGGCGGGCCGCCCGGGCGCGGTGACACGCGGAACGGTTGTTCAGCCGTCCCGGGAGCGCAGCCGCGTGCGGCACCCTGCTCATGCAGCCGTAACCCGCACGTTGCTTGCAATGAAGCCACGCCCGGCTACGTTGCAACGGCATGGCCGTGCCCGGGGCTGGGTTCGTGATCGAATCCGAATGGTACTGGCGGATCTTCGAGGGCAACGCGAGGTTCGACGACGCGCCGGGCACGACCGCCGTGCGCGATTTCCTCGCTCCGCTCGCCCGGCTCGCCAGGGACCACTTCACGCTCGGTGACATCGCGGTCGATCCCGACGGGGACGGTGTGCAGTTCCGGGTCGCCGATCAGCTGGTCGAGATCCGCTGCCGCGGGCTGCGCGTCGACCGCTTCGTCGAGGCGATCAACCGTGCGCTCGCCGCGGCGCGGCTCGATGTCGCGTTCGCGATCGTCGAGTCGCGGCGCTACGAGCTGCGCGGCGTGCTGGTCCCGGCGCAGGCGCCCGGCTGAGCTACGCGACCTTCGCCTCCACCGCCACCACCTCCCAGTGGTGGCCGTCGAGATCGTAGAAGCTCCAGCCGTACATGAAGCCGCGGTCCTGCGGCTCCATCGCGGGCCTGCCCCCCGCCGCGATCGCGCACTTGACCATCTCGTCGACATCGTTGCGGCTCGCGCACGACACCGCGAGCAGCACCTCGGTCTGCCGCGACGGGTCGCACAGCTCGCGCCGGGTGAATGTCCTGAAGAACGGCTCGGCGAGCAGCATGACGTACGCCGCGTCGTTGATGATCATGCAAGCGGCGTGGTCGTCGGTGAACTTTGGATTGAACTCGAAGCCGAGCTTGCTGAAGAACGCTTGCGACTTCTTCAGATCTCGGACGGCAAGATTGACGAAGATCTCGCGCTTCATGGCAACCTCCACTTGACCTTCAAGCGACTGGATATCCGATCTTCATGCAATCGAACATCCAGCGCACCTCGGTCCGCCGGCGAGGCGCAGGCGCGCGGGACGGATCGCCGGCTGTGCTCCTCGGCAGCGCTACCACACCACCTCCGGCTCGGGGTCGCGCAGGGAGCGCGCGTGCTGTTCGAGCTGGCGGCGCGCCGCCCGGAACGCATCGCGGACCGCGACGTAGGCATCCTCGTGCGCACCGTCGAGCGCCTGATCGTGGCTGACCACGACATCGGCGCCGGGCACGCCGAGCGTCACGCGGACGTGAACACGCTGGCCCTGCCGCTGGTGCTGATGCGGTCGATCGATCACCACCTCGCAGTGCGTGATCCGATCGTGGACCCTGCTGAGCTTGGCGGCCCAGCGGCGCACGAACTGCTCCAGCGCGGGCGACGACACCATATCGCGAAACCGGACTTCGATGGAGAACGCCATGGTTCGAGCTGCTGCACGGATCGGGCCGATCCGGTCCTCGTCGCAAACAGCGACCGGCCGGCGATCGGTCAGCGGATGATTCACGAACTGCCTGCGCGGGTCGGCCTGGAGGCGCAGACGATGCGCATGTTCGCGCCGCGCGGCGCGGCGGATGCCATGATCTCGCGGGGATGTGCCGCGCGCGGTGCGCAGGCCTCCACTGGCGCGCCGTCGGAGAAATCCCGTCCGCGTGCGCGCCCCGCGCGGCCTCAGCGATTGTCCGGCTGTGTCATCACGTACGCCGCGATGTGCTGCGAGAAATCGTTGTTCGGGATCGCGACCGTGCCGCGACTGCCGGCGAGGCCCCCGACGATGAACACGTGGGTCGCATCGATGCCGGCGTTGAAGTACGCGGTGATATCGGTGTCGGCGTTACCGTACGCTGCGACCACGTTCCACCCGAAGCTCTGGATCATGCGGTTCATCCACAGCGTCTTGTAGACGTCCGCCGGACCGCTGCCATTCGCGGTGACCAGCGGGCCGGGCGCAAAGCCCTGGGCTTCGAGCCAGCCGCGGCTCTCGGCCCGCAGCGCGTGCGTGCGCGCGGTGAGGTACACGACCGGATAGCCCTTCGCCGCCCACGCCTGGGTCAGCTTGTCGGCCGCGCCCATCCGCCGGGGGACATAGGTCTCGTCGGACAGCTGGGTCACCAGCTCGCCGTCGCTGAGCGTCAGCGTGCCGTCGATGTCGCTGACCACCACCTTCGCACCGCGCGCGAACCGGTAGCTGAAGTGCTCGGCGCAGCTGCCGTCGGCCTCGAGCATCGCGTACACCGGCACGCCGTTGGCTGCGACCAGGCCGGTGTCCGGGACGTCGTAGCCGCCGTCGTCGTCGGTCTTGACCCGGCCGAGCTGCATCCAGCCCGCGTCGTCGTGGAACCACAGGCTGACGCTCTCGCCGGACAGCGGCATGCTCGACAGGCCGTTGGTCACCGAGCTGCGCGCCTTGACGCCGCGATAGTCGATCGGCGCCGCGCCCGGCGCCTGGCCGTCGGCGAGGTAGACCGAGGCCGTCGCACCACCCGGATTGCCGATCGTGTCCGATGCCTGGTCCTTGTCGTTCGGATCATCCGTCGCGATCGTCTTGTTGATCGACTTCTGGAAGCCCCGCGACATCAACCGGAACGGCAGCGCGCCCGGGGACGGGCAGCTCAGCGAGGTCGCGCTGGTCAGCGGCGGCTCGGAGTCGGAGCATGCGGCGAGCAATGCAAGGAAGGCAAACCAGGATCTCATGCCCCGAGTATCGCCGAACTACCCGGCGGCACAACCGCCGCGCGGTGGACCGCTCAGCGCGCGACGCAGTTGTTGGCCGCGTTCGAGAACTCGAGCTGGATCACGTAGGTCACGCCGTCGCCGCCGACGGTCGTACCCTGCTGGCCGTTGCAGATGTCGCCGATCTCGCCGTTGACCCGGTCGTACCAGGCCAGCGGCGCCGCGAACGTGGTCGCCAGGCCGACCGCGGGATCGGTGGTCGCCTCGACCAGCTCGTGCGACGCGACCGAGTCCATGTTGTTGACGCGCTGGGCGTTCCTGCCGCACCCGCCGGCGCAGCCGCCGCCCTGGTCGGGGATGACGCCGTAGTTGACGTTGACGTTGTTCCGCTTGTAGGTGCCGTGATACGCGCAGAACTGCACGCACGACCGGCTGCCATCCGGCGCCGTGATGTTGACCCCGGCCGGGAAGTGGATCGGGTAGTAGTTGCTCGCGTTCGGCAGCGGCAGCGAGCCCGCGGTGAACAGCCGGTTCAGCTCGGTGTGGAGCGCGGCGTCCGAGACGCTCGTGGCGGTGCGGTTGTCGACGAAGCCGTTCACGCCGGATCCGCGGCCGATCCCGGAGTACTGGCTCAGCATGTCATACAGCACACTATTGGTGACACCCTTGTAGAAGGCATTGATGTTGGTCTGGAACTGTGTATTCGCATTCCAGAACACGGGGTGCACGCTGACGTGCGTGAGCGTCGGGCCACCGAAGAACGTGAGGTGAGCGCCGGCGGGAGCTGCGTCGGCCACCTTGTCGGGGCTGGTCATCGGCATCAGGTGCACGGCGGTGCCGTCGTCGGCGGCGCCGGCCTCGTCATCCGGATCCGCCATGCAGGCGGGGACGAGGAGCGACGTCGACAGTGCCAGGAGCTGAAGCAAGCGAGAACGCGTCATGTGAAAATCCTCTCGAGTGGGAGCTATCGCCCACTCGCAGCTAACGGTATCGCGCCATTTCTCGTCAACTGAAACAGAGTGCTATTTTGAAATAGACAGTTATCACCTACGTTGCTGCCCGATGTCGGCGATCGTGGCTGACGCGACGCGTGAGCCGATCATCGACGGGCTGCGCCGCAGCGCGCGCCTCATGAGATCGCCACTGTTGACACGTTTTTTGATGATAGGTTCTTCTTATTGAAAATGGTTCTCAATAATCATTAACAATGTTCATTAGTTCGGACATTGATTTTTGATCTCAATTCCAGCGCGCGGCGATCCCGACGCTGGCCGAGGCCTTCTGGGTCGTGCTCCGACTCGGTCGTCGCTGTGACCGAACGGTCGGGCGGGCCTTCGAGCGCGATCCTGGTCGCGAGCCGCGATGCTCGCCGGTTGCGACCAGCCGCCCGGTGGGCATCGCGGCGAGGCTGTGTAGGTGCGGCAGCTACCCCGGCCGGGGTTCAGCGGCAGCGGCTCGAGCAGGCCACGCGCGGTCTCGGCGCCGAGCACCGGCAGCTTCGGATCGGGCAGCAGGCCTGCCTGGCGCAGGATCGTGGCCTGGTCGTAGTAGATGCTCTCCGACGCGATCTTGTCGCCGTCGAACTGGATGATCACGACCATCGCGAGCTCGATGCGCTTGTGCGTCGGCGGGAAACCCGGCAGCGCCCAGTCCATCTGCGCCGAGTGGGTGAACCGCACGACGAACTCGTCGACCAGCGAGCGCTCGCCGATCGTGCGCGACAGCGGCACGATCTCGAGATCGTCGGGGATCTGGTTGAGGAAGTGCTTCGAGTAGAACGTGAGCAGCTCGGCGCGGCCTCGCCCGCCGCACATCGTCGGCACGTGGATGACCTGGGGGTTGTCAGTCATCGTCGCGAGCGCGCCTTCCGGGTCCTTGTGTGCGAACTCCAGCGTCGTGTGGGCGTCCCACAGACGGTTCAGCCTGTCTTGCGCGGATGGGAGGGACTCAGTCATAAATGCAACACCCTTTCAAGCGAGTTGGCGAAGCCTCGACGAGGCACCACGACACCCCGGCCGAGCGGAACGCCGCACGGTGCCAGCAACCGGTGCTCGCCGCCGAGGTCCGGCTGCTCACAGGTGCGCGCATCATGGCGCCGCGCGATGCGCCAGGCGGTTAGGGCCGGTGAATCGCCTTAGCCGGCATTCCGCGCCGTCGATGACGCACCGCGAAGCTGGGCTGGCAGAAACTAACTGTACGCGACAACTCGCTACATCAGATTTCCAGAGGAAATGGTAAGTGTCACATCAGTTTTTTTTTCGAGTCTCGCCGCGTCGTTGGCGGTTTCTGGTTAGGTTTCCGTACGATTCTGTCCAGTGGGCGATGCTGGTACAGGCAATGTTAGCGACCGTCCCTGTGCGCCCTCGAACCACTGACGATTGTTGCCAGTAATGAAATGACCGGCTCACGAATGTAGGCGGAATCCTTAAGGGTGTGCGGTTTTGACACCTACTACCCTGCACGTTAGGACTTTCCTGGACCAATCGCCCCAGGAGGCCCAGATGTGGACGAAGGCTGCCGTACTGCTGACCGCATGTATTTGGACGGGATGTTCGTCGGCCAGCAGCGCCGCCGCGGGTGATGACGATTCAGATAGCAACCTCGAGGTTGCGCAGGCCGTCACCGATCCCGGACCGCGCGGCGGCGACCGCGGCGCCGGCGGCCCCTACGACCAGCTCGGCAACGACGAGAAGACGTTCTTCACCACCGCGCGCGACGTGTTCGCCGAGATCGACTCGGTGTCCGGGACGGTCGCGAACGAGGACGGCAAGGGCCTTGGTCCGACCTTCAACGGCAACAGCTGTGCGCAATGCCACGCCGAGCCGGCCGTCGGCGGCTCCAGCTCGCATCCCACGCTCGGCCATGTCCGGGCACCCAACCCGCAGGTCGGCCTCGCGACGCTCGACCGCGTGGCGGGCAAGGCTCAGAAGGTCCCGTCGTTCATCACGCCCGACGGGCCGATCCGCGAGGCGCGCTTCGTCACGAACCCCGACGGCAGCGATGACGGCGGCGTCCACGGCCTGTACACGATCGCCGGCCGCACCGACGCGCCGGGCTGCACGCTGGCGCAGCCCGACTTCGCGAAGGCGGTCGCCCAGAACAACGTGATCTTCCGCATACCGACGCCGACGTTCGGCCTCGGCCTGCTCGAGGGTGTGTCCGACGATGCGCTGGTCGCGAACCTCGCGGCGAACGGCGACGCCAAGTACGCCGACGGTGTCGAGGGCCAGCTCAACCGCAGCGGCAACGACGGCACGGTCACGCGGTTCGGCTGGAAGGCCCAGAACAAGTCACTGCTGGTGTTCGCCGGCGAGGCCTACAACGTCGAGCAGGGCGTGTCCAACGAGCTGTTCAACAACGAGCGCTCGGCCGTCGCGGGCTGCGTGTTCAACTCCAACCCCGAGGATGCGACCGACACCACGACCGGGGGCGCGGCCGACACCACGCTGTTCGCGGCGTTCATGCGGCTGTCGTCCGACCCGACGCCCACGACGAGCACGGCGTCCGAGCTGCGCGGCCAGACGCTGTTCGGAACGACCAAGGACCCGCAGGTCGGTTGCGTGCACTGCCACACCGACACGCTGGTCACCGCCAAGCTGCGCTACACCGGCATGTCCGGCGTCGAGATCCACCCGTACAGCGATCTCGCGATCCATCACATGGGCACCGCCCTCGCCGACGGTGTCAGCCAGGGCGCCGCGGGCGGCGACCAGTTCCGTACCGCGCCGCTGTGGGGCGTCGGCAAGCGGATCTTCTTCCTGCACGACGGGCGCACGGACGATCTCAAGCGCGCGATCCGCGCGCACAGGAGCGCGGGCATAGCGGCGAGCGCGAGCGCGCGAAGATCGAGGCGTCCCCGAAACGACGCGTGGAGCGCGCGCTTGAGATTCGAATATGGCGTCCTGCCATGCCCGGTGATCAAGTTGCTCATGAGCAGGAAGTCGCCGGACTGCCAGGGAATGGACACGCTCGTCGCGAGCACCTCCCCGTGCACCCACGCCCTGAAGTCCTCGGGGATCGGCGAGCCATCACCGAAGTAGCACGCCAGCGCCTGCTCGGCCTCGCTCGGCGGCGGAGGCAAGCCCATCTTCTCGGCGATGTGCTCGAGGAACGTGTGATGAAAGATGCCAAACGACGGATACAGGATCTCCGCCTTGCTGACCGGATCGCGAAGCACGGCCGGGCGGCGCTGAAACGTCCGGAGCCAGTCGCCATCGACCCACTCGAACTCGGTGTTGTCGTTCCGCAGCTTGGCCTCCACCTCTGCGCGGCTGGTCGTCTCCCAGCACGTCTGCCATGACTTGAAGCTGTACTTGTTGAAGTTCCGGACGTAGCTCACGCCGAGCTCGATGAACCGATCGAGCACCGACGGGTACAAGCGCCGGGCGCTGCGGCCGAGCCTCCGCAGGTCGTTGACTGGAGTGAACCCGTCACCCTCGGAGGGGACCTCGCAGTAGAACCCGAGGTACCACGGAGGACGCACGTGATACGCCATCTCTTGATGCTGGGCAATGCGGATCTCTGGATGCGCCTGCGTCGACGTGTACAGCGTCTCTCGAACGTGGGAGCGGGGGGTGACGACGTCGATCATCTCGAAGTGCTCTGGCTCGAGGATATCCAGCGCATCCTGGAACTGCCTGGTGTCGGTCTCGAACCCGCGAAAGAACACAGCGCCGTAGTTGTCGAGAGCCGATCTGACAGCCCGACGGTGTTCGCGGAACCAGTCGAGCGATCCGCACCCGGGGCGTTGTGCGCGCAGCAACAGGAGGAAATCGCCCTCGCTGCAGAGCGTCGCCCCGGTGTCTGCAAACATTGGAGTCTGTGGCATCGCCATATTGTGTCTCCTACTCCTTGGGGGGCATCTTCTCGCCGAGTCCCATCGTGACGACGATGTTGCCATCGGCCAGTCCATTCTCGTCATCGGAGTACGTGATCGTGCACTCCCAGAACAGCCGCTCGCGCATGAGATAGGCGCGATCGAGCTGCAGGCGCCCGCGGAAGCGCCGCGGGTTCACCATCCGGCGGAACGTGCTCGTCACGTTCGTGATGAGCACGTTCGCGAGCTGGCGCTCGTAGAATCCGTCCAGGTCCAGCGATGCGAGCGCGCGCACGAGGCGCAGCCGGGTGCACTCGGCTCCGAGCGCGTACATCAGCTGATTCGCGCAGATCTGGAACTCGACGGCGTTGAAGTGCCCGGTCGAGTCGATGTAGCAGGACTCGGCGATGCTCAGCTCGCCGACCGCGGTGAGCGACGCCTCGGACTGATCGGGGCTCACGCCGGCGCTCGCCGGCAGGTACTCGAACGCGATCCGCTTGAGGTACTTGCAGTTGTCCCGATAGGGGACGAGCACCCGCGCGAGCCGCTCGGGCGACATCTCCCAGCGCTCGCGCGACATCTCCCGGCGCTCGGGCGTTGCCGTCATGCGGCGATCCCTTCGTAGAACGGCACCAGGTCGTCGATGCCGAGCCGGAAGATGGTCTGGAAGTCGCCGGGCGCCATGTAGCCCGCCTTGTGGATGAGCATGCGGTTGTCCCAGGCGATGATGTCGCCCAGCTCCCACGAGTGCGGCTGCACGTGCTCGGGCCGCTCGATGAACGCGAACAGCTCCTCGAGCGCCGCCTGGCTGTCCTCGTGGGGCAGCCCGTCGATCGACGTGGTGAAGCCCGAATTCATGTAGAGGATGCGTCGCCCGGTGGCGGGATGCGTGATGACGAGCGGGTGGGTCGGGGCCGGGAACATCCGGCGGCCTCGCTCGAGGAGCTCCCCGAGATCGAGGTTGGCATCGACATCGGCTTGCCCGACCTTGTAGCGCATCGCCGGATCGTGCTTGGCCGTGCGTCCGTCCACGATCGAGCGCAGCGCGGCCGGCAGCGCGTCGTACACGTCCGCCATGTTGATGAACAGCGTCTCGCGCTTCGCCTGCGGCAAGAGCTGCGGGTAGAGCACCGTCAGCGGCTGCGGCTTCGGCTTGAACGAGAGGTCGGTGTGCCAGAAGTAGCCGCTGCGAGCCATGCCCATCGTCCGACCTTTGACGTTGGACGACACGAACACGCCTGGATGCTCGGGATGGCGGTACCGCTCGTCGGGGTACGGCATGATCGTCCCGAGCTTGTCCCCGAACTCCACGTACTGGTGCACGGTCATGTTCTGGCTCTTGAACCGGACGAGCGCGTGGCGATGGACGACGGCCAGGACGCCGCGCGCTTGCTCGCCCGTGATCGCGCCGAGGTCGATCCCGCGGACCTGCGCACCGAGGACCCCTCTGTCACCGGGAATGAACTGCATGACTTCGGGTCTCTCAGCTCCAGCCCCAGGAGGGACTCGAACACGCGACAAGCTCGCCGGTACGCGTGGTCAACGGTGCTCTCGATCGCATCGCGGGGCACGGCATCCTGGACCTCCGGGATGGCCTTGTAGCGATGCACGAGCAGGTTGACGGGGTGCCCGACGCGGGCGTTCAGCTCCGGCGTGATCCAGAAGTAGAGGATCTTGAGCGCCGCGATCTGCTGCTGCTTCAGGTCGTCCGCGCGGGCGAGCCGCTTCTTCGCATAGCTGTAGAAGCTGGCGGCGTGCCGAGCCTCGTCGCCGCCGATGTTCAGGCAGATCCGCCTGAGCACGGGCTCGCAGGTGGGGCGAGATCCGAGCGTTGCGTAGAGCGCCGCGGCGACCATCTCCGAGATCATGTTCGTCGCGAGCGTGCCGATCTTCGATGGCATGAACGGGATGGTCTGCCGTCCCTGCAGCATGAAGCGGCTGTCGAACTTCTCGCCGAAGGCGTCGAGCCACTTGAGGAGCGCTGACGGGTGCTTGGTCTCCTCGTAGAGCCAGACCGTCAACCATTGCGTGAAATCGACGTCATCGCCGAAGTCGGTGAAGAACCGCTGCGTCGCGCTGAACGTGGTCAGCTCGCCGATCAGGGTCTCGCGCACGACGGTGCGCCAGGCCGGCGACACGTCCGCCGCCCGGATCGCCGACCACTCGCAGTCCGCCATCTTCCACCGGACCGCCTCGGCCTCGTGGAACAGCCGGTAGAAGATCCCGTCGTCGTGGACGTTGGTCTCGAACGCGGCCGGCTCGATGTTCATCGCAACGCCTCCTGGACCGGCGCGGTCCGCTTGCGGATCGCGAGCATGGGGCAGTTGAACAGCGCGGCCTCGGTCGCCGCGATCTCCTGCGCGGTCGCCGGCTGGCGCACGACGACCGCGATGGTCTCGCCCATCGCGATGATGCCGGGCGCGAGCGTGGAGCAGGCACCGCAGCGAAGGCAGTCGCCCGCGATCGAATAGGTCGTGGTCATGAGCCGCTCCATGGGGTGAGGAGGTACTGGACGAGCAGTCCGCAGGTCGGGTGATCGAACACCAGCGTGGCAGGCAGCTGCGTCGTCAAGCGGTTCTCCAGACGCCGGCGGATATCCACCGCCATCAGCGAGTCCACGCCCAGCTCGTCGAGTGGCCGATCCTCGCGGAGGCGGTTGGTGTCGGGCAGCTTCAAGACAGCCGCCACCTCGGTGCGCACGAGCTCGAGCAAGAGGCTCGCGCGCTCCGCCGGTGGCGCCGCGTCGAGGCGACCGCGCAGCGACGGCTTGGCGGCCGGAGTCGGCGGCGCCGCGGCGGCCGCAGCGGCCGGCGCTGCCACCGAGGACAGCAGGCGGCCGAGCGGAGTCCCGCCGGGCGGCCCATCCACGGCGAGCGGCGCCAGCAGGTGCTCGCGCCGGCCGATCGCCCGATCCATCAGCTCGAGCGCCGCCTCTGGCGACATCGCGAGCAGGCCGGATCGCTGCATGCGATCCCGGTGACGCGCGGACAGGCGCGCCGCCATGCCGACCTCGGCCCACGCGCCCCAGGCGAGCGACTGCGCGGGGAGCCCCTGCGCCTGGCGGCCCGCGGCGAGCGCGTCGAGGAACGTGTTCGCCGCCGCGTACACGCTCTGCCCCTCGTTGCCGATCAGGCCCGCGATCGACGAGAACAGGACGAACGCGGAGAGCGGGAGGCGCTGCGTGAGCTGGTGGAGATGCCACGCCCCGGCGACCTTGGGGCCGAACACGCGGGCGACCTGATCGGCGGACACCGATCCGGCCAGTGCGTCGTCGAGCACGGCGGCGCAATGGAACACCGCCGCCAGCGGGTGCTCGCTCGGGATGGCGGCGACCAGCCGCTCGACCGCGCCGCGGTCGGCGACATCGCAGGCCGCGGCCGTCGCCTCGCAGCCGAGCGCGGCGAGCGCGGCGACCAGCTCGGACGCGCCCGGCGCCGCCGGCCCCTGGCGGGACACCAGCAGCAGGTGCCGGACGCCGTGGTGGCGGGCCAGGTGCCTGGCGACCTCGGCGCCGAGCCCGCGCGTCCCGCCGGTGACGAGCACCGTCCCGTCGGGGGGGAGCGGCCGCAGCGTGCGCGGCGCGGCCGCGCCGGCGCGCGCGAGGCGAGGCACCAGGCGATCGCCCTTGCGCAGCGCGACCTCGGGCTCGTCGGCGGCGAACAGCGCCGCCGCGAGCGCTTCGTGCGACGCCTCCGTCCCGTCGGTGTCGAGCAACAGCCACGAGCGATCGGCGTGCTCGCTACGCACCGTGCGGACCAGGCCCCAGAGCGGAGCGTGCGCCAGCGCGCCCATCCCGTTGGGCGCGGTCGCGATCGCCTGCGATGTGATGAGCGCATAGCGGTAGTCGGCCAGGTCTGCGTCGGCGGTCCACGCCTGCAGCTCTGCGATCAGCACCGCGGTCGCCGCGCGCGCGGAGTCCGCGCCGGCCTCGTGGCTGCCCGGGTCGAGCACGCGCACGACCTGCGAGATCCCGTCGTGGCGGCGCAGTCGCTCCGGCAGCTCGCTCACCGTGTCGAACCGCACCACGTGCACGCCGCCGCCGCGCAGCGCCCCGGCGACCTCGTTGGACAGCGGGCCCGCTCCGACGATCGCACATGCGGCCCCGCGTTGCGGGCCACCGGCGGGCGGCACGAGCGCCCAGTGCAGGCGGTACAGCTCGCCCGCGCGCGGCTTCGGCGCGGCTGCCGGCGCCGTCGCAAGGTCCTCCCGCGAGACGGCGCGCAGGCCGATCCTCCCGTCGAGGACGAGCGCGCCGGCGGGGTCATGGAAGGCCAGCGCGGCGTCCGCCTCGCCCATCACGATGTGGATGTGCAGCTCGCGCAGCCCGGCCTGGGCCTTGGCGAGGCGCACGCCTCCGAGCTCGAACGGGATCCGCAGCCCGGGCTGGTCGGCCGCCGCGAGGATGGCATGCAGGCCGGCGTCGAGCAGCGCGGGGTGGACCGCGTAGCCTTGCGCGGGTACGGATGCGGGCAGGACGAGCCGTCCGTAGAGCTCGTGCCCGCGCCGTGACAGCTCGCGCAGGCCGCGGAACGCCGGGCCGTAGGCGAGCCCCTTGGCCGCGAGGCGGTCGTACAGGCCCGCGAGCTCGACCGGCACCGCATCGGCGGGCGCGACCAGCGCGGCGCGCTCCTGCTGCGCGCCTTCGGGCTCGAGCGTCCCCGACGCGTGCCGGCTCCACGCCTCCGCGCCGATGGGGCGGGCGTGCACGCGGAACCCGCGCTGGCCCTGCGCGTCCGGGGCGTCCACGGCGAGCTGGAGCTGCATCGGGCCCGCGCCGAGGATCAGCGGGGCCTCGAACACGAGGTCGGCGACCCGCGGCGCGCGGACGCGCTGGCCCGCGCACAGGACGAGCTCGAGGACGCACATCCCGGGGATCACGACGTGGTCGAACACGCGGTGGTCGCCGAGCCAGGGGAGATGCGCGCGGCTGATCCGCGCCGTGAAGACGTGCCCGCCGTCGGCCAGCGGCAGGACGGCGCCGAGCAGCTCGTGCCCGACGCGGTCGAGCCCGGCGCCCTCGACGTCGCGCTCGTTCCGACCGGCGCCGGACAGCCAGTAGCGCGTGCGCTGGAACGCGTAGGTCGGCGCGTCGATCCGCTGCGCGCCGAGCCCCGCGAACACCTCGTTCCAGCGCGGCGTCGCGCCGGCGACGTACGCGCTCGCCAGGGCCGCGGCGAGCGCCTCGGCCTCGCCGCAGCCATCGGGGAGGCTCGCGACGAACGACGCGTCCGCGGTGGTGGCGCACGCCGCGGCCATCCCGGCGAGGACGGCGCGCGGCCCGCACTCGAGGTAGCGGTCGGCGCCCGCGGCCTCGGCGGTGCGGATCGCCTCGCGGAACCGGACCGCGCCGCGGACCTGCCGCACCCAGTACTCCGCCGTGCACGCCTGGTCGGCCGTGGCCACGGCGCCGGTGAGGTTGCCGACGAGCCCAAGGCGCGGCGGGTGGTACGTGAGCGCCCGCGCGACCTCGCGGAAGTCGTCGAGGATGCTGTCCATGTGCGGCGAGTGGAACGCGTGGGACACGCG
This sequence comes from Deltaproteobacteria bacterium, assembly GCA_005887925.1. Classification (GTDB taxonomy): domain Bacteria; phylum Myxococcota_A; class Polyangia; order Haliangiales; family Haliangiaceae; genus JABFXX01. Next base: position 16,204 of record VBLP01000642.1, read on the forward strand.
CAGCCGGTGCACGCGCTTGCCCTTCGCCGCGAGCTTTCCGGCGACCACCTCGGCGGCCGCCGCGTCTCCCGAGATCACCGTCTGCTCGGGACCGTTGACCGCAGCGATCGACAGCCGGTCCTCGAGGCCGAACAGCTGCTCGGCGACCTCGGTGTCCCGCGCGCCGATCGCGTACATGGCGCCGCCTCCGCGCGCCCGCTGCATCACGCGCCCGC
>VBLP01000643.1 GCA_005887925.1 Deltaproteobacteria bacterium
TCGATCTGGTCGAACGCCGTGAACTTCGCCAGCCCCTTGACCGCCTGCACCTTGGTGATCGCCGCGGTCAACGTGGTCTTGCCATGGTCGACGTGGCCGATCGTTCCGATGTTGACGTGGGGCTTGTTGCGAACGAATTTTTCTTTCGACACGGGCGATCTCCCTGGGGTTTTTATGTTGCCGAGCCCTCGGCGAGAATTGAACTCGCGACCCCCTCCTTACCAAGGAGGTGCACTGCCACTGTGCTACGAGGGCGAATTGTTCACGAGCGGGCGAAGGGACTCGAACCCTCGACAACCAGCTTGGAAGGCTGGAGCTCTACCAGCTGAGCTACACCCGCATGTTCTCGGTTCGGTCCGCTAGGTCTCCTTCATGGTCCGCGCGGGTCACGGCAACCCTGTCATGTTTCGTGCCCTTCCACGTGGAGGGAGGTGGATTCGAACCACCGAAGGCATGAGCCGGCAGATTTACAGTCTGCTCCCTTTGGCCGCTCGGGCATCCCTCCAAATATTTGTCGAAGCTAGGTTTTTGTTTTGGAGCTGGCGGTGGGACTCGAACCCGCGACCTCCTGATTACAAGTCAGGTGCTCTACCGGTTGAGCTACGCCAGCAGGATTGCTCGGGTAAGGCCGGTCGGAGGCCAGCACGTATAGACGACGCTCCCAGGCTCGTCAAGTGCCGTCACGCCCGGTCCTGGTGATAATCGCAAGCCACGCTCCTCAGTTCTCGCCGCTGCCGGCCTTCGGCGCTCCCGCGTTCGGTCCCGCACGTTGCAGGCGAGACCCGGGCGGGGACTCGCTCGAAGGGCTGGCCGGCGTAATGTAGCTGCCCGCGATATCTTTGGCGAGCAGTTCCATGATCGTGGCGGCTTGCCGCTCGCTGCTGCGGCTCCACGCGGTCTCGACGCCATAGGCCTTGGCCAGCTCGACGTTCATCCGGTGGCCCTCGAGCGCCTTCTCGAGGTCCTGGCGGACCCGGGTGTGGACATCGGCGACATAGGTCGGCCGTGTCGCCACCGCGATCCGCCGCGGGTACGGCGCCTTCACGTGCGCCTCCCAGAGCTCCACGAAGATCTGCGACATCTGATAGCCCGCGGCGGTCGCCCAGTACGCCTGCTTGTACCGCAGGCTCTCGCGCCAGCGATCGTAGGCCTGCACGGCGAGCGCGCGCTTGGCCTCGAGATCGGCGACCATCTCGTCATCGCCGCTGCGCACCGGCGCATCGGCGAACCGCAGGTGCATCAGCTCGCCGCGGTAGTAGTGCGCCATCGCGATGTAGTACGGGTCGTCGATCCGTGGGGCTTTTCGCCACTCGTCCAGCGCCGCCGACAGCGATGCCTCCGCGGCATCGAAGCGGTGCTGTTCGAGCTCGACGTAGCCCTTGCGCGCGAACGCCTCCACGCGATCGGCGAACGTGAGGTTGGTGCGGGCGAGGACGGCGTCCAGGGTCGCGGCGGCCTCGGCCCACTGCTGATGGTCGGCCTGCAGGGCGGCGATGTAGAGGTGGCCATCGATCGACTCGCGGGCAGCGGGGTAGCGGGCCACCAGCTCGGTGAGCGCGGTGAGCGTCGCCGGCAGGTCGGCCTGCGCGTCGTAGAGCGCCGCGGTGTTGAACAGCGCGACCGGCGCGAACTGCGACTCGGGAAAATCGGCGACCAGCTGGCGGTACGTCGCGATCGCCTCCTGGGGGCGGCCGGTCCTGGCGGCCTCGTTGGCCTGCTTGAACAGATCGGCGGACGCGACCGAGGTGAGCTCGGGCTCGCTGCCGGGACCGCGCGCGTGCGCCGTGATCCGGATGATGTCGAGATCCACCACACGCGGATCCCGGACCTGGAGCCCGGCCACGCGATCGCGGCCCGAGGTAGGCGGCACAGCGCTGCGCGCGCCGGCGAGGTCGCGCGCCGGTGTCACGGTCGCCGCACGCGGGGCGGCCGGGCGCGGCGGTCCACCACACGCGCCCAGCGCACCGAGACCGGTCAGCCCGGTGAACGAGATCGCGAGCGCGAGGTAGCGCATGCCTAGTTATGACGTATGACGAGCGGGAACGGTGCCTGCAGCTAGTCCTGGGTTTCGCTTGACTGTTCGGCTGTCACACCGCTCTGCTAGTGCTTGCAGCAACAAATGAAGGTCGCGTTCACCTACAACCTTCGGCTGACCGACGTCCGCGAGACCGAAAAAGAAGCCGAGTACGACAGTGCGGAGACGGTGGGCGCGATCGCGGCGGCCCTCGAGGCTGCGGGCCACGAGGTCGAGAAGATCGAGGTCTCGGGGCCGGCGTCCAACCTGCTCGAGCGCCTCGAGCAGCTCGATCCGGACATCATCTTCAACACCGCCGAGGGCCAGAGCGGCCGGATGCGCGAGGCGTTCTACCCCGCGCTGTTCGACGAGCTCGGCATCCCGTACACCGGCAGCGACGCGTACACCGACGCGGTCACGCTCGACAAGTGGCTCACCAAGCTGATCGTCTCGCGCGCCAACATCGACACCGCGCGCGGCATGCTGGTCACGGTGCGCAACTTCGACCAGGTGATCGAGCGCGGCGCAGGCCTGGCGTTCCCGGTGATCGTCAAGCCCAACCACGAGGGCTCGAGCAAGGGCATCTACAACGGTGCGCTCGGGTCATCGGTGGTCAAGGAGCCCAAGGACCTGCCGGGTGCGCTCAAGAGCGCGCTGCGCCAGTACCCCGACGGCGTGCTGGTCGAGGAGTACATCGCCGGCGTCGACATCGCGGTCGGCTTCATCGAGGGCGTCGGTCACGACGACGGGCTGCTCACCCCGGTCGAGGTGATGTTCGATCAGCCGACCAGCGAGCGGGCGTTCAACATCTACGACTACCGGCTCAAGAACGTCGAGCCCGGCAAGGTGCAGTACCGCTGCCCGGCGAACCTGCCGCGCGATGTCGCGGCGCGGCTGCGCAGCATCTCGAGCGAGGCGATCCGCACGCTGGGGCTGCGCGACCTGGCGCGCCTGGACTACCGGGTCACGCCGGAGGGCCGGATCTACCTGCTCGAGGCCAACGCGCTGCCGGCGCTGGCGTCGAGCTCGTCGCTGTTCGCGGCGACCGCGCAGGTCGGCCTGACGTACAACGCCACGATCGCCGCGGTGCTCAACGCCGCGGCGCTGCGCTCGGGGCTGGCGACGGCGAGCCAGCTCGGGGTCGGGCGCCAGCGCAGGGCCCAGCCGATCCGGGTCGGCTTCACCTACAACGTCAAGCGCAGCCACGATGGCGATGACGAGGCCGAGTGGGATCCGCCCGAGACGATCATCGCGATCGCCAACGCCCTGGCGCGCCAGGGCCACATCGTGGTGCACCTGGAAGCCACGCCGGACCTGCCCCGCGTGCTCGCCGAGGCCGACGTCGATCTGATCTTCAACATCGCCGAGGGTGTCGAGGGCCGTAACCGCGAGGCCCAGGTCCCGGCGCTGTGCGAGCTGCTCGGCATCCCGTACACCGGGTCGGACTCGGCGACCCTGGCGATCGCGCTCGACAAGGCGCTGGGCAAGAAGGTGCTGCTCCAGCACGACATCCGCACGCCGAAGTTCCAGGTCATGGAGTCGGCGCGCGAGCGGCTGTCGCCGGACATGCGGTTCCCGCTGATCGTCAAGCCCAACGCCGAGGGCTCGAGCAAGGGGATCGGCCCGACCAGCGTGGTCGACACCGAGGACGAGCTGCGCGCCGCGGTCAAGGTGTGCGTCGAGCGCTACCGCCAGCCGGCGCTGGTCGAGGAGTACATCGCCGGCCGCGAGTTCACGGTCGGCCTGCTCGGTGACAAGCGCCCGCGCGTGCTGCCGCCGATGGAGATCAAGTTCAAGAAGGACACCAAGCGGCCGGTCTACGACTTCGCCGTCAAGCAGGAGTGGGAGGAGCACGTCTACTACGAGTGCCCGCCCAAGCTGACCGAGGCCGAGCTCAAGGCGATCGAGAAGATCGCGCGCGCGACGTTCTGGGCGCTCGACTGCCGCGACGTTGCCCGCGTCGACATGCGGATGGACCCCGACGGCCGGATCTACGTGCTCGAGGTCAACCCGCTCCCCGGCCTGACGCCGGGCTACTCGGACCTGGTCTTGATCGCCCAGGCCGCCGGCATGGAATACGACCAGCTGATCGCCGAGATCATGGTCGGCGGGCTGCGCCGCATGAAGGACAAGCGCCGCGAGGAGCGCGAGCTCGAGCGCGAGCGCGAGGCGCAGAGCAAGGACCTCGCCAAGCTCGCCGACAAGGACAAGAGCGAGAAGAAGCGAACTGTCGCCAAGCTGTCGCCGGCGGCGGCGGCCAACGGCAGCGCGGTCAACGGCAATGGCAACGGCAATGGCAACGGCAACGGCGGCAACGGCAACGGCAACGGCAATGGCCACAACGGCAACGGCCACGGCAACGGCGGCAATGGCAGCAACGGCAACGGCAACGAGGCCACGCCGGTGCGGGTCAAGCGCGAGCGCTCCGAGCCGGTCGCGCAGGTCGCCGTCGAGCGAGCGCGCACCGAGCCCGAGCCGGTCGACGTGCCTCCGACTGCGAGCGGCACGACCTGAGCCGGGTGCCGCAGCGTTGACGTCAGCGTGAACGGCGACGGCGGTTACGAACGTGGACGTCGCAAGACTCGTTTGATGAGTCCATCAGCAGCTGCTCCAGCTCGCCAGCGTTCGGATCTACCCCCTGTCCTGCATCTCTCGCCGGCGGCCTCGCCGTTCCGCTGCTCGGTGAGCGTGAACCGGCCGACGACCTTGAACGGTGCGATCATGCCCGCGTGTCAGAAGGCGTACACTGCGTCGCCGTCCAATGACGATCGGTCAGCGTTGCAGCGGAGTGCTCCGGCTGCAACTCCGACGCGATTCGCGAGCGAGCCCTGACGGCGCCGCCTCGGCGCTGGCAGGCGGCGGTAGGCGCCGGTAGTGTCAGGGCGACGCCGGCAGTCGGCGCGGCCGGCAGGCGGCGACCAGCGGCCGCGGCCGGTTGTCAGCGGCGGTCGGCGACGGTCGGCGACGGTCATCGGCGGTCGGCGACGGCCTTCG
>VBLP01000644.1 GCA_005887925.1 Deltaproteobacteria bacterium
ATCGGCGCCAAGGCGGTCGAGCTCTACATCCGCGGCCACCTCTACCGCCAGTTCCGGGCGCCGGCGATGCCCGAGGTCCACGTGCCGGTGAAGCTGCCGAGCCTGCGCGGCGACAACGGGATCGAGCGCGCGGCCGAGGCGATCAAGACCGCGCAGCGGCCGGTGTTCGTGATCGGCAGCCAGGCGCTCGTCGGGGTCAAGGATCCGGGGCGGCTGGCGCGGGCGCTCGGCATGCTCGGCGTGCCGGTGTTCCTCGGCGGCATGGCGCGCGGCCTGCTCGGCCGCAGCCACGAGCTCCAGCTCCGCCACAACCGCGGCGATGCGCTCAAGCGCGCCGACGTGATCGTGGTGTGCGGCTTCCCGTTCGACTTCCGGCTCGGCTACGGCCGCGGCTTCAACCGTGACGCGACGCTGATCGCGGCCAACCTGTCGCCGCACGAGCTGCGCAAGAACCGCAAGCCCGACATCGCGATCGAGATGCACGCCGGCGAGTTCCTGATCGCGGTCGCCGACCGGATCAGCTCGGCGGGCGATCGCTGGCGGGGCTGGCTCGACGAGCTGCGCGCCCGCGAGCGCGCCCGCGACGCCGAGATCGCGGGCCGGGCGCAACCGTCCGGCGAGCTGGTCGACCCGATCCACTTCTTCCTGCGGCTCGAGGAGGCGATGGCCGACGACGCGGTGCTCGTGGTCGACGGCGGTGACTTCGTCGCCACCGCGAGCTACATCGTGCGGCCGCGCGCGCCGCTGTCGTGGCTCGATCCCGGCGCGTTCGGCACGCTCGGGGTCGGCGGCGGCTTCGCGCTCGGCGCCGCGATGGTGCGCCCCGGCAAGGAGATCTGGCTGGTGTGGGGCGACGGCTCGTCGGCGTACACGCTCGCCGAGTTCGACAGCTACATCCGCCACGGCGTCGCGCCGATCGCCGTGATCGGCAACGACGCGTCGTGGGCGCAGATCGCGCGCGAGCAGGTCGAGGTGCTCGGCACGACCCTGGGCTGCGATCTGCGCCGCACCGACTACCACCGGGTCGCCGAGGGCTACGGCGGCGTCGGCCTGGCGCTGACCGAGGGCGCGCGGGTCGACGGCGTGCTCGCCGAGGCCAAGGCGATCGCGAAGACCGGGCGCCCGGTGTGCATCAACGTGCACCTCCGCAAGACCGACTTCCGCAAGGGCTCGATCTCCATGTAGTTTTCGCCAGCCTCACGCGGCGCTTGACCGCGGAGAAATTGAAAGTTAATTTCAAACATCAGGATGTATAGCGCTGTATCCGCTCGCTCCCCGTCGCTCTGGTCCAGGGTCATGGGGGCCGTCCTGCTCGCGGGGATGCTCGCCGGCTGCGGGACATCGTTGCCGGTCGCGACCTCGGGCGACGCCGCGCGCGCCGGGATCCAGCTCGCCGACCTCGAGGAGGGCCGGTCGCTGGTCGCGGCGAAGTGCGGCAGCTGCCACCGGCCGCCGGTGCCGGCCGCGCACCACACGGCGGACTGGCCGCGCATGCTCGACGAGATGGCGGCGCGCTCGCACCTCGATCTCGCGCAGCGCCACCTGATCGAGCAGTACCTCGTCACGATGGCCGCGCGCTAGGAGTTGCTGTCCACCCCGCGGATCCGCCATGTCGATCGGAATCGACGTCAAGGCGCCGTTGGGGCGCGATCGCGAGATGTCAACGCGAGGGGCGCCGTGGGCGTCCGCGAGCGGATGGGGGGTCGGCCGTCCGCGCGTGCGTCGGTGGTGATTCGGCAGGCGCTGCCCCGACGCCCATCCGCGTAGCAGCCCACGGCGCGCCGAGCGTGCGCGTGTTCTCCTGCGAGTTCAATGCGCAGATGTTCTAGGCGCCGAGCTGGATCCCGACGAGGAACCGGAACTGCTCGTAGTACAGCGGCAGCTGACCGAGCAGTGGCACCGGCAGCGCGATCTCCATCGGATCGAACACGATCCGCACCGACTTGCCGAGATCGTAGTCCAGGCCGAGCAGGCTGATCGCGCCGTACGGCCCGATGCTGTACTTCGGCGCGCCGTAGACGTCGAACATCAGCATCGAGGCGCCGAGGTGGAGCGAGCTGCGCAGGTTGACCCGGTCGAACTTCATCGGGAACCGGCGGATCAGCGTGGCGGCGAGCGTGGCGACGCCGGCGTGCACGTTCATCGGCGAGGTCGTGATCCACGGGTTCCATCCGGCGTCGACACCGACGACCCACTGCTCCTGGATGCGGTAGCGCCCGCCGAGCGAGCTGACGATCGCGGGCCGATCGACCGAGCCGCCGAGCGACGCGGTGAAGCCCCACGGGCTGCCGAGCTCCTTGTCGGCGCGGATCTTCGCCGTCTCCTCGGGCGTCGGCGTCTTGACGTCGCGGCCGGGCTCCTTGCCGGCCTCGGCTCCGGGGCCGGTCGCCGGGGGCAGCGGCGCCGGCGGCGGCTCGGCGGCGGGCGGCGCGCTCGGTGCGGGCGGCGGCGGATCATCGGCGCGCGCCGTGCCGGGCCCGGCGAGTCCGAGCGCGATCAGCGCGCCGAGAAAGCCGATCTGATCGCGGCGGCGGATCCGGCGGCGCCGCCACACCGCGATCGCGCCGGCGAGCAGCCACATCATCCACACCGCGATCGCGCCGGTGCCCGACGCATTGCACCCGATCGAGTTGGTCACCGTGGCCTCGGCCGGATCGCACCAGTGGTCGGCGAACGTGCAGCCGGGCCGGTAGGCCAGGTACCTGGCCGTGATGGCCTTGAACTGCGCGATCTTCTGGTCGCGGCCCAGCGCGGGGTCGAGCGCGGCGGTGAGCAGGTCGGTCGCGGCCTGGGTCGCCAGATCGTAGTTGCGGCGGATGATCGGATCGGAGTCCCAGCAGCGATCGAGCTCGGCGCGATGCGGCGGGCCGTCGCGCGCCTCGTCGTAGTGGCCGCCGACGAGGTCGATCCAGTTGAGCACGGTCGTCACCTGCATGCCGTCATCGGTGCGATAGGTGTGCGGGAAGCCGTCCTCCAACGCGTGCATCGCCGCGCCGATCTTGACGTAGAACATCGGCAGCGCCGGGCTGACCCCGCCGCGCAGCGCGACGTAGAGCCGCAGCGGCAAGCGGTGCGCCGGATCGACCGCGCCGTGGGCGTCGAGGCCGTCGAGCGCCTCGGTCGCGGCGTCCACGATGAAGCTCTTGCACGCCGCGAGCGCACTCGCGTTGCCCGCGGCGTTGTCGTCGTCGGGGCCGCGGATGCAGTGCTCGTCCTGGGTGGTCGGGTTGCCGTGGACCTGGATCAGATCGAGCGACGACAGCGGATCGATGCCCTTGAGGTCGTTGTCGCGCACGCCGAGCAGCAGCGCCATGCCGGCGAGGTCGTGGACGAGGTCGTCCGGCGGGGCGAACAGCACGTCGGCGATCAGCGCCGCCTCCTCGCGCGATGGCGCGACGATCGGCGCGGTGTCGAACCGGGCGCGGACCGCGCGCAGCGCCGCGGCGGTGATCGGCTCGTGGCATCCCGCCTCGTTGATCTGGCTGCCGATCGCCCAGGCGTGCGCGGCGTGGGGCCAGCCTGCCCAGACCAGGACGGCGAGCCAGGCGCAGGGTGCCCACAGCGGGCGCGTCCGGCGTGCAGGTTGGCGGGGCATGTCCCGGGTCGTGCAGGTTCAACGCCATTTCCCGACGAAGAATCCGCACGGGTTTTGCCGAGTTGCGCCGGGTTGCGCCGGGGCATCGCGCCACTCTGTCTGCGCCTCTGCCACACCGTGCTGCCACGCGCGCCGGCAGCCAGGCGAGCGTCGTCGCGACGCGCAGAGGACTCGATGACATCTCCCGCGCAGCGCTGGCTGCTCGCAATCGCGGTGACCGCCCTAACCGCGCTACCTGTGCGGCCGGGGCTCGTCCGGGCGCAGGCGATGCCGCCGGCAGGACCCACGCCGAGCCGCGGCGCCACCACCGCGCCGGACCCGGTGCCGATCGCGCCACCGGCGCCGGACGCTTCGCCCGACCAGGTCAAGCAGGCCGAGGACACCGCCAAGGCGGCGCAGCTGACGCCGATCGTCCCGCACCCGCAGGGGCCGACCCGGCCGGCGTTCCAGCTCTACGCCGAGATCGATCTGCCGGTGCTCACCGTGGGCCTGGTCTTCGTCGGCGCGCGGTTCGTGCGCACCCAGCAAGCGTTTTGCGTGCCGGACCGCTGCAAGGCCAGTGACCTCAACGCGCTCGATCGAACCACGGCGGGGTTCTGGAGCCCCGCCTGGTTGACCGCCTCGAACGCCGGCATCGTCGGGCTGGGGGTCGGCGCGGCGCTGCTGCTCACCGCCGATGAGGGCTTTCCAGCGGGGATGAACGACATGGTGGTGATCGCCGAGTCGGCGATGAGCGCGACCGCGGTGGCCACCGTGATGACGCTCGCGGTCGGCCGGCCGCGGCCGTTCGTGTACGGCACCCGGGCGCCGGCCTCGGAGATCACCAGCACCGACGCCGGCAACTCGTTCCTGAGCAGCCACGCAGCGGTCAGCTTTGCGATCGCCACCTCGACGTACGTGGCGATGCACCGGCTGCATCCCGGCTCGCGGCTGTCCTACCTGGTGCTCGGCCTCGGCCTGGGCGCGGCGTCGTTCGTCGCGACCTCGCGCGTGCTGGCCGGCCAGCACTTCATCACCGACGCGATCGGCGGCGGGCTGGTCGGGTCGTCGGTCGGCATCCTGATCTCGTCGGTCCATGGCTCGCCGGTGTCGATCGTCCCGGTCGTCGGCGACCACCAGCACGGCCTGGGCATCCAGGGATCGTTCTGACGATCAACGCACGGCTCCGCGCAGCGGCCGGAAGAAGCTGCGGAGGTCCTCGACCAGGCGCTCGGGCTGCTCCATCGGGGCGAAGTGGCCGCCGCTCGGCATCACGGTGTAGCGCGCGAGGCGGTAGTAGCGCTCGATCCAGCGCCGCGGCATGTGGACCACGTCGCGCGGGAACACCGCCACGGCCGTCGGAGCCTCGACCACCGGCTCGCGATCGTGCGACGGCGTCCACGGGTGATGGACCGCCTCGTAGTAGTAGCGCGCCGAGCTGCCGGAGCTGCGGGTCAGCCAGTACAGGCAGACCGTGGTCAGCAGGTCGTCCCGGGAGAACACGCGCTCGACGTCGCCGCCGCAGTCGCTCCAGCTGCGGCGCTTCTCGACCAGCCACGCGCACAGGCCGATCGGCGAGTCGTCGAGCGCATGGGCCAGGGTCTGCGGCCGCGTGCTCTGGATGGCCGCGTAGCCGCTGCCGTCGCGCAGGAACCGGCGGTTACCGTCGAGGAGCTGGCGCTCGTCGGCGGCGAAGTCGCTCGCGTCGACCGACCTGCCGCCGAAGTGGCCGAGCGGCGTCACGAAGTGCAGATGCACGCCGAACAGCCGGTCGGCGTACTTGTGGCCGAGCTGCGCCGCGACCAGCGCGCCCCAGTCGCCGCCCTGCGCCGCGAACCGGCCATAGCCCAGGCCGTCCATCAGCGCCACCCACAGATCTGCGGTCCGCCAGAAGTTGAGCCCGGTCGCGGCCAGCGGCGTCGAGAACGTGTAGCCGGGCAGCGACGGCACCACGACGTCGAACGCGTCGCCGGGGTCGCCGCCGAACCGCGCCGGATCGGCGAGCGGGCCGATGACCTTCTGGAAGTCCCAGAACGTCCACGGCCAGCCGTGGCCGAGGAGCAGCGGCATCGGCGCCGGGCCGCGGCCGCGCTGATGCACGAAGTGGATCGGCGTGCCGCCGAGCGAGGTGCGAAACTGCGGCAGCTCGTTGATCGCGCGCTCCTGCGCCCGCCAGTCGAAGCCGCCGCGCCAGCGGTCGACCAGCGCGCGCAGATAGCGGCCGCTGGTGCCGTAGCGCCAGTCGTCGTTGTCGAGCTCGGGCGACCATCGCGCGTGCTCGAGCCGGCGCTGGAGATCGTCCAGATCCGCCTGCGGGATCGCGATGTGAAAGGGCTCCACGTGCATTGCCGCAGTATGCCCGCGGTCGCGCGACCGCGCGCTGCACGGCGTGCATCGCGCGACCGCCGCGCGCTGGGTCCAGGCCGCGCGCGATGCGGCTGATCCAGAGCCAGCTCGACGTCAGCCTGTCGCGCGTGCTGCATCCGTGATCGCGCGCGGTCGGAATGAAGAATGCTCGCGGAGAATTTCGCGGGCCGAGCTTTCACATCCGGCGAATGGTGCGTCTACCGCGAAAAGCTTGTGGGGAAACGATGCACAGATGGATCAGGGAGACGATGCGGCGGACGCGATCGGCGGGCGCGGGGCTGCTTGTCGAGTGACCAGACGCAAGCGGTCACGCTGACGGCCGCGTACGACACCACGCTGAAGGCGCCGGCCTGCCGGTCGCAGGCGTCGTCGTGCGACTCGGGGACGCTGCTGCTGGGCCGCTGGACCGTGGGGCCGGAGCCCAACGCGCCGAACACCATCCACAGCGACTGCTGGGACGGCACGCTGGGCAGCTATCACACGACCGAGTCGATCGACCGCCTCGCGGTGAGCTCGCTCGACGGCGGACCGCTCACGACAGGAAGCACGGTGCGGATCGACGCCACGGTGTGGGCGAGCTCGGTGACCAGCGACCGGCTCGACCTGTA
>VBLP01000645.1:0-2909 GCA_005887925.1 Deltaproteobacteria bacterium
CACGAGGCCCGTCCGCTCCACGTCGAGGAGGCGCTCAGGTATCACCTCGTCCCCAGCTTCTCGCCGTCGGGCGAGCTCCTGGTGTGCGCGCTCGAGACCGGCGTGGTGTCGCGCGTCGCGCTCGAGACCGGCGCGCTCACGCCGATCGCGCAGCTGCCGCCGACCCCGCACACCCGCCTGTTCGACAACCACATCATGACGCTGCCCGACGGCGACCTCCTCGCGATCGAGGTCGAGTTCGGGATCAACGTCCTCGCCGTCCGTCCCGACAACGACCTGCGGCCGCGCCCCCGCCGCGAGCCCGACCCCGGCCAGCTGTAGCCCCAACAGCCGACAATTGCAGAGTGGCTGTTGGAGTCGAGTCATCGACAGTGTCCGCCTGCCGCGGACCGATACGGGCGAGACCCTCGAGCCGTTCTTGCCGGACGAACCCGGCCCGAACCAGCTGCAGCGCGGGCCGGCGCATTCCTGAGGCGGCGGTGTTCTGCCGCGGAATGCGACGACGGATTTCGGAGGCGGTCCCGAGGTCCGCCGGGGGTACGAGCGTTGCACAGAGCATCGACGAGACATCGCCTCGGGGGCGCTCGGCACCCGTCCGCAGCGACGATTCCCAAGCCTGTTCCATGAGTTGAGGGTGACGCTGCTGCCAAACGCCGCAATGCATTCTTGCGCCGCGCGTCATCCGTGACGTCGAAGGGATTCCGCGAATCGCCGGGGTCACATCCCCGAGCTTCCCAGGGTCCCAGTTGATACTGAACTGTTGTGCGTGACGGGTACTGAACTGTTGTGCGTGACAGGTCGTTATTGCGACGCTCGCCCACAAACGATGTAGTCAATGCAACCGTCTGCTTGACTGTGTCGGCCATCTTGTGTAGCAGAAGATCAGACCTCCATTCAAGGTCGCGGACTGGTGACGGGACATGGAGCAACGAACCATTCTGGTCGTCGACGATGAGGACCTGGTCCTCCGCGCGTTCTGTCGCGCCCCGAGCCACCTCTGCGTCGTCGCTGCGAAGACGGGCGCAGAGGCGCGAGAGATCGCGCGGGCGAGACACCTTGATGCCGCCGTGATCGACTACATGCTCGGCGATGGCGAGTGTGGTCTCGATCTGGTCCGGGAGCTCCGTCGAGAGAACGCCCTGGTGAAGCTGGTGGTGGCCAGTGCGTACGCGTGCACGGAGATGGCGGTGATGGCGATGCGCGCTGGCGCCGACTACGTGAAAGTAAAGCCTCTGACCCCGAGGGCCGTCGTGAAGTGGCTCGAGACCGCTGCCTGGGACGACAACGACCCGAGCGAGACACCGTCGATGGAGCGCATGCAGTGGGAGTACGTCCACAGGGTGCTTCGCGAATCGGACGGCAACATCTCCGAAGCCGCCCGACGCCTGAGGATCGAACGCCTTACTCTTCGGCGGCATCTCGGTAAACCCGCGCCGCGCCATTGAGATCTGCGCTGTGTGAAAGTGGTCATTAACTGACCAACATCACTCGCGACAGGACGGTGGCAGCGGATCTACGGTCCGCAGGACTCGTGAGTTCGCGTGACGCGTCGCGAGTGGTTCACAATCGGAGGAGGACGACATGACGAGGTTTGCGAGATGGACACCAGGTGGCTGGATCGTGATCATCGGATTGCTCGTGATTCCGATGACCGTGCGAGCCCAGCACGTCCAGGGAGTCGAGAAGACCGGGCGCATCGCACGCCTGGAGGCGGCGCTCGGCGCGCTCAAGTATCCGATGGCGGTCCGGATCGGACCGGGCAAGGATCGGTACGTGCTGGATAGCGGCAACGGCCGTTTGCTGGTGATCGGTAATAACGGAAAAGTGAAACACAACTGGCCGATCGACATGCCCGGCAAGTCGCAGTTCGAAGCAGGCGCCGATATCGCAGTCGACAAGTCCGGCAATGTCTACGTTGCGGACGCCGTGAACAGTCGAATCGTGAAGTACTCGGGGGTGGGGAAGCGCCTGCTCGTGATCGGCAAGCCGGGCGAGATCAACGGGCCCCTCGGTCTCGCCGTGACGGACGACGGCTCGCTGATCGTCGCGGACACCAACGGTCACTCCGTCGTCGTGTACGACGCCACCGGGAAGCTCGTACGCCGGTTCGGCAGCGAGGGCACTGGCCCCGGCAACTTGCGCTACCCGCACGGCATCGCCCTCGATGCCAAGGGCAACATCTATGTCGCGGACTTCCTGAATGACCGCGTCTCGGTGTTCGACCCGAAGGGCACGCCGGTGCGCACGTTCGGCGGCAGCGGCAAGGATCCCGGGAATCGGAGAACGCCCGGATCCAGGTGTTCTCCGCCGAGGGCACCGAGCCACAGGTCCTGGCGAGCCCCGGGCCGGGGGCAGAGGCATTCGATCACCCGAAGTCGGTGGCGGTCGCGCCCGACGGTGAGGTGATCGTCTGCAACACCGGAAAGCACGCCGCGGACCTCTTCCGCTACAAGAATCCGTGATCCGGCGGCATGCACGAGGTGCCTGCGCGCCGGCGGGCGAGCGCCCGTCCACCACGCATCGTCGCCGCCTGCAGCTGTCCGCAATCCGAGGAGGCTCGCACAGATGATCGTCGTCAAAGATGAAGTCGTGATTCGCGCCGAGCTGGACCGCGTATTCCAGTGTTTCTGGAATCCTTTCGTGTGGACGCGAATCACCCCGCACGTGAAGAAGATCGAGATGCTGGAGGAGACCGAGTCTCGGCAACGCTTTCTCATGACGGTCGAGAGCAACGGACAGTGCCACACGGTCGAGACGAACCGCGAAGCCGTCGCGAACACCAGCATCACCTACCAGCAGTCGCGACCGCCCGTATTCCTGCGCTGGCATCGCGGGAGATGGACGTTCTCGAGCGAGGTCGATGGCATCCGGGTCAGCCTGGTACATGAAGCCGAGGTCGACGGATCGAA
>VBLP01000645.1:2985-16267 GCA_005887925.1 Deltaproteobacteria bacterium
CGAAGCCACGGTGGCGCAAAACCTCCGCGCGAATGGGAGTCGCACGATGGCGGCGGTGAAGGACCATCTCCAGTCGGCCGACCCTTCGATTCCGCCGCTCTCCCCGGGTGAACCGTAGCATGCATCCGCCCGGAACGGCCGCCGGACACCGCGGGCCACGCAATGTCGTGGTGACGGGGCTGTCCGCGATCACGCCCGCCGGGGTCGGCATCGAGGCACTCTGGGCAGCCCTGCTCGAGGGCAGGAGTTTCGGAGCGCGGATCACCGCCTTCGACGTGTCGCGCAACCAGTCCCAGGTGGGCGCGGCTGCGGACGCGTTCGATCCGCGCGCGGCGGGCCTGTCCGAAGACGCGATCGCGCGACTCGATCGTTCCACGATGATGGCGCTGGCCTGCGCTCGCGCCGCGATCGACGACGCGGAGCTCCGGAGCGGGACGTTCCGGCCCGCGCGGGTGGGCGTCTGCATCGGCTCCGCGATCGGCGGTGTCGATGTCATGGAGCGCGCGTTCCGCCACGCCTGCGTCGCCGGCGGCACCGACAAGCCCGATCGCGTGATGGTCCGGCCCGACCGGGTGGGGCGCAACATCTACGGCGGGTTTCTCGCGGCGTCGATCTCGACGGAGGTCGCGCGCGATCACGGCTTCACCGGCCCCTGCACCACGATGGCGACCGGCTGTACCGCCGGGATCGACGCGATCGGCACCGCGGCCGGCATGATCGAGTCGGGGATGGCCGATATCGTCGTGACCGGCGGCGCCGATGCGCCGCTGACCCCGATCGTACTGACGTCGTTCGACAACATCCGCGCGATCACGCGGCGGAACGAGCAGCCGTCTCGCGCCTCGCGACCCTTCGACCGCGAACGCGACGGGTTTCTGCTCGCCGAGGGCAGCGCCATCCTCGTGCTGGAAGACGAGGTGCTGGCGCGCCGGCGTGGGGCCCGCATCTACGGGCGCATCCTCGGGTTCGCGAGCACGTCCAACGCCCACCACATGACCGGGTTGCCGGCGGACGGCGAGGCGCTCGCATGCACGATCAGCCGCGCCCTGGCGCGCGCCGCGGTCGACGCCGACGACGTCGACTACATCAACGCGCACGGCAGCTCGACGCAGCAGAACGACCGCAACGAGACCGGGGCATTCAAGCGCGTCTTCGGCAAGCGCGCATACCGGATCCCGATCAGCTCGACGAAATCGTGTGTCGGCCACGCGCTCGGGGCAGCGAGCGCGATCGAGGCGGCGGTTTGCTTCCTCGCGCTGTGCCGGGGCGTCGTCCCGCCAACCCTCAACTACGAGACAGCGAGTCCTGACTGCGATCTCGACTATGTGCCGAACGCCGCGCGGGACGCGCGTGTGCGCGTGATCCTCAAGAACGCCAGCGGCTTTTCGGGCATCCACTCGGCCACGCTGTTCGCGCACCGCGATCATGCACCGCGATCGCGCTCCGAGGCGGCATGACCGACGATCGGGCACGGGTCGTCGTGACCGGCCTCGGCGTCGTCTCGCCGGCGGGCCTCCGTCATGGTGCGCTGTGGAGCGCCGCAGCGGAGCGCCGCAGCTGCATCCGGCCGATCACGCGGTTCGATGCAACGACGTTCGGCTGCCGGCGGGCCGGTGAGTTCGCGGACTTCGCCGCCGAGGAGTTCGTCGATCGGCGCGTCATCAAGCAGACCGATCGTGGGACTCACCTGGGGATGGCGGCATGTTCGATCGCGGTGAAGGACGCGGCGATCGAGCTCGCTGCGATCGATCGCCGCGAGCTCGGTATGTACTTCGGCAACGTGTTCGGTGGCATGGAGTTCGCCGAACCCGAGCTGTTCGCGCAGAGCTTTCTCGGCCCATCGAGGGTCAGCGCGTATCAGTCGATCGCCTGGTTCTACGCCGCCACGCAGGGCCAGTGGAGCATCGCTCACGACGTGCGCGGCATCGGCAAGACGCTCGTCGGCGACAGCGCCGGAGGATTGCAGGCGTTGCTGCTCGGCATGAAGGCGATCCGCCAGGGCCACGCAACGTGGATGCTGGCGGGAGGGTTCGAGGCGCCGCTCGCACCGTACGTGTTCGCGATCCACGAGTCGTCCGGGCGGCTCGCCGTGGGCGACGCGGCCTATGCGCCGTTCGATCGCCGGGCGGCGGGCACGATCCTGGCGGAGGCAGCCTGCGTGCTGCTGCTCGAGACGCTCGAATCGGCGCTGCGCCGGGGCGTGCGCATCTACGCGGAGCTCGCGGGCGGAGCGATGAACATCGACGCGGGACCGGGCGCACACGACGACACCGGCGCCGGCCTGGCGACGTGTATCGAGGAGGCGCTCGAGGACGCGGAGGCCCGGAGCGATGATGTCGCGCACGTCCTCCCCGACGCGACCGGCATCCGCGAGCTCGACGCACGCGACGTCCGGGCCATGGCGCACGTGTTCCGCAACTGCGGCGATCTGCCCCCGGTCGGCACGCCGAAGGCGGTGATCGGCCACGCGCTCGCGGCCGCCGGCCCACTCGACGCAGCATGGGCGGCGATGATGCTGCACGCCGGCACGCACGTCGATGGCTGCGCGCCGCTGGCTCCGATCGCAGATCCCAGGCTGCGGTTCGCTCGTGGCGGCGCGCGTCTGGAGGGCAACGCGATCCTGTGCTTCGGCAGCGGCTGGCAAGGGCTGAACGCCGCGATCCTGCTGCGCCGCCATGGAGACTGACCCGATGAACGCGACCGAATACCTCCGTAGTCTGTGCCGGCTGCTTCACTTCGGCGTGCCTCCGGGCGACGTGCTCGCGCTGCAGGACCAGCCCGACTGGGAGGCGTGGGGCAAGGCGCTCGCCGACCGCGCCGCGCGATATGCCGAGGACGGAGAGTCCGCGCTGCGCGAGGGCCGCGTCGCATCGGCGGAGGCGTTGCTTCGCACCGCGGCGGTGTGCTTCCACTACGCGCAGTTCAAGTGGCAGTCCGGCGACATGCGCGCGGCGCTCCGGGAACGCAGCCGGCGGGCCTTTGCGCTCGCCGCGCCGCTGTCGTGTCCGCCCGCGGAGCCGGTGGCGATCGCCTTCGACGAGCTGCGGCTCCCCGGGTATGTCCGGCGGATCGCGGGCGATTCGCCTGCGCCGTGGATCATCCTGCTCAACGGCCTCGACTCGGCCAAGGAGGTGGAGCTCGACCGCTTCGCGGACGGGTTCGTTCGTCGCGGGGCGAACGTGCTGTACTGCGATCTGCCCGGGCTGGGCGAGCTCGCGGGACGGTCGTCGCTGCGGCGGTTCGACGCGGCGTTCTCTGCGGTCGCTTCCTGGCTCGCTGCTCGATGCAACGGCGACGCCCGGATCGGCGTGTTCGGCGTGAGCTTCGGCGGTCACCTCGCGTGCCGCGCCGCGAGCCTGTCGCCGCACGTGACCGCCGCCGTGTGCCTGGGCGGGTTCTTCGACACCGCGGCGCTCGAGCGTCTGCCCGGGCCGGCGAGGGACAACCTGCGCCGCGCGTACGGTCTTCCGGTCGACGCGCCGCTCGAGGAGCTGCGCCCGACGATCGATCTCGCGCGGCTGCCCACGCCGGCCGCGCCGCGGATCCTGATCGTGCACGGCAGCGATGACCACCTCGCCGACGCGGCTCAGGTCGAGCGCCTCTGCCGGTGGGCGCCGCAGGCGACGCTCCGGGTCTGGCCCGGCGGCGAGCACGTCTGCACCAACCTGTTCGCCCGATGCTTGCCCGATCTGTGGGACTTCGCCGTCGGGTCATTGCGGGCGGGCGGCCCCGCCGCTGCCTCGGTGGCCTGATGCCGCGCTTCGTCGATCTCAGCGTCACGCTCGACGACGTGCCGAGCGAGCGCGTCGGCGTGCGGATCCGGTATGTCGATCACCGCGCCGGCGCCGAGGAGATGGCGCGCCTGTTCGGGGTGCCGGCGTCGGCCTTCCCGGGCGGGCTCGGCTGGGCCGGTGAGGAGCTGACGCTGATCACGCACGCCGGCACGCACATGGACGCGCCATGGCACTACGGCCCGATGTCGGAGAACGGGCCGGCGGCGCGGATCGCCGAGGTCCCGCTGGAGTGGTGCTTCGCGCCGGGCGTGGTGCTCGATTTCCGTGACAAGCCCGACGGCGCGGAGATCCGGCCACGCGATCTCGAGGCCGCCCTCGAGCAGATCGGCCACGCGCTGCGCGCGGGCGAGATCGTCCTGCTCATGACGGGCGCCGATCGGTACTGGGGAGCGCCGGACTATCCCGATCGCGGCAGCGGTCTGGGTCGCGACGGAACGCTGTGGCTCGTCGAGCGGGGCGTTCGCGTGATCGGGATCGACGCGTGGGGGATGGATCGCTCGTTCGCGGTGATGCGCGCCGAGTACGAGGCCACGCGAGCGCGCGTACTGTCAGCTCGAGAAGCTCACCGGGCTCGACCGGTTGCCGGCGACGGGATTCACGGTCGTGTGCTTTCCCGTGAAGGTGGCGCACGCGGGCGCCGGCTGGACGCGGGTCGTGGCGATCGTCGACTCCGCATCACAAGGTGCGCGATCATGAACGATCGACGGTTCACGCGCCGCGCCTTCGTCGCCGCGGCCTCGGCGCCGCTCGCTGCGCTGGCGGCACGGCAGGCGCGCGCCGACAAGCTGCCGGTGACCGAGGAGAGCCATCGCGTGCAGCCGGTACAGACACATGTGCACGCGCCGCCGCCGGGCACCGCGCCGAGCCCATCGGCGATCGAGCGAGCGCTGCAGCAGACCGTGGGCACGCTGCGCGGCCTGCGACCCGAAGAGTTCGTGCGCCGTTTCGACTGGGGCAAGGCGAGCACGCTGCCGGACGGCCGCACGCTTCGCGAATACGAGATCGTCGCCGAGGATCGCGAGCTCGAGGTCGCGCCCGGCGTGCTGTTTCCGGCGTGGACGTACAACGGCAGCGTGCCCGGCCCGACGCTGCGGTGCACCCAGGGCGACCGTCTGCGCATCCGATTCCGCAACAACTCGGTCTCGGAGCACACGATCCACTTCCACGGGATTCACCCGATCCACATGGACGGGGCGGTGGAGGTCGTCAAGCAGGGCGGGAGCTACGTCTACGAGTTCGACGCCGAACCGGCCGGGCTGCACCTGTATCACTGTCACGTCCCTCCCGTCGCGCTGCACCTCAGCCGCGGGCTCTACGGCGCATTCATCATCGGCTCGCGGAACCCGCGACGAGACAGGCCGACCGAGCTGGTGATGGTCGCATCCGGCTGGGATCTCGACTTCGACGAGCGCAACGAGCTCTACGTCGTGAACGGGGCGGCCAATTACTACCGCGACCACCCGATTCGCATTCGCGTCGGTGAGCGGGTGCGCCTGTACTTCGTCAACATGCTCGAGCACGACCCGATCAACTCGCTGCATCTGCACGCCACGTTCTTCCGGTCCTACCGGACCGACGCGGCCGACGAGGTCGGCGAGTACACCGACATCATCACGCTGTGCCAGGCCGATCGCCGCATCGTCGAGTTCGCCTACGAGTACCCCGGGACGTACATGTTCCACGCCCACCAGAACAAGTTCGCCGAGCGCGGCTGGATGGCGCACTTCGAGGTGGTGCCGTGATGGCGCGCGCGCGCCGCGGCGGCGGAGGGGCCGCACCGCCGCCGGCGTCGAGCTCGCCGCCGCCGTACGTGCTCGTGATCGACTGGATCGCGGACTCGGCGCAGGCGACGGCGGCCGTGCTGCGGGCGGCGGGCTGGACCGTGGAGCTGGAGAGCGAGGACGGTGGGCGCGCCTACCGCCGCGTGCGCACACAGACGCCGGAGGCCGTGGTCGTGAGCCTGGGCGCCAAGCCGTCGCACGGGCGCGAGACGATCCGCAGCATCGTCCAGCCAAAGGCCACGCGCGGGATCCGCATCCTGGCGATCGGCGGCAGCGAGGCCGATCGGACCAAGCTCGCTGCGCTGGCGCCGCAGGTCGAGTGCCTGGGAACCGCACAGGAGCTGGCGCGGGCGCTCGGGCCCGGGTCGGGCCGAACACGAAGCCGGAAGTGATTCAGGGGATCTAACAGGAGACCGGACCATGAACAGAGTGCTTGTGATGATCGCCGCGGGGTGGTTGGCGGCTCCGGCTCTCGCCGGTCCGCCGGAGCGCGGCAAGCCCGTCGCGGGCGCCGCCCGCAAGGTGCCGGGCACCGGCAGATCGGAGGCCTCGACCGCGCCCCGCGAGTTCAAGGTCGATCTGCACGACGAGGCACCGTACTTCGAGCCGAAGCGTCTGCGCGTACCGAGCGGCGGCACGGTGGTCTGGGAGAACCACGGCCCGGGGCTCACGCACACGATCCTGATCGTGGCGAGCGAGGGGCCGGTTCGCTCCGGGCCGATAGCGCCGCACGAGAAGTGGACTCACACGTTCACCGGCAGCGCGGTGGTGAAGACATCGTGCGAAGTCCACCCGTACATGTACGGCATCGTGATCGTCGGGGACCCGCCCGGCGAGTTGATCAAATCGGTGACGTCCGCCGCCGAGATCTCGACCCCGGGCGTGGAGACCGCGACCATCACGGAGTTCCCGATGCCGGTGCCCAACGCGGTCCCCGGCATCCTGGCCGTCGATCGGCAGGACAATATCTGGGTCACGCTCGGCGGCGGCGGATGGGCAAACATCAACTTCCCGCCGCTGGGCCGATTCGCCCGGATGACCATCGACGGCGATATCACCCTCTACAACACGCGGCGGACGGATCGCGCGGTTCACGCCGCAGACCAAGACGATCGAGGAGTTCAAGACGCCCACGACACCGTCCTGGCCGACCGGCCTCGCGCTCGATCGGAGTGGCGGGCTGTGGTTCAACGAGACCAAGGGCAACAAGGTCGCCGTGCTCCGGCGCGACGGCACGATCGAAGAGCTGCCGGTGCCCACCGACGGGGCGCACCCGACCGGCATGGTGATCGACAACGGCGGGGCCGTGTGGATCGCCGAGCGAGACGCCGGCAAGCTGGCCCGGCTCCGCCCCGGCGGCGGGTTCGTGGAATTCGGCCTGCCGACGCGCGATGCAAAACCCGCCGGCATGGCGGTGGACTCCAGGAATCGAGTGTGGTTTGCGGAGCGGGCGGGCAACAAGATCGGGGTCATCGAGCGCGGCGAGGTCAGGGAATACCCGCTGCCGTCGTCCAACAGCGCTCCGTTCTTCGTCGTGGCCGACACCGACGACAACATCTGGTTCAGCGAGGTCTACGGCAACCGCATCGGCGTGCTGATCCCCGCGACCGGCGCGATCATCGAGTTCGGCATTCCCACGCACGATGCCTGGCCCGGCGGACTCGCGTTCGACAGCCAGGGGAATCTATGGTTCACCGAGCAGCTCGGCAACAAGGTTGGCGTTCTGATGAACGCCACGGCGGCGCTCGCGGACGCGGTGCGCCGCGCAGCGCAGGGCAGCGCCGCCGGCCCTGCGACGAACGAACACCACCACAAGCAGTAGCTCAAGGAACGGGAGAGGATGGAGATGAACAAGCTAACCATCATTGCGATACTCACGACCCTGGCCTGGAACGCCGACAGGGCGCTGGCCGCTCCTGCTCCCGAGCCGCAAGGGAGGGCCGAGGAGGCTGTGGCCGGCGCTACATCGCCCCGCGATCTACCCACCATCCGTCCGGGACTCGAGGGGGTGTACCCGGTCTACGTGGCGCCCCCGGTGAAGACGAGATCGCGCGTCATCGGCACGCTCAAGGGGCGAGAGATCATCGCCATCGAAAGCCCTGCCCACGTGTCCGGGATGGGGAAGTACATGTCGCTCGATCCCAGCGGGGACGTCTGGTATGTCGAGAGCCGCGAAGACAAGGCGGTCCGGATCAATCCGACGACCCTCGAGATGACCCAGTACTTCGTTCCGAAGGGCGCGGCGCCGTATTCCGTCGCCGTGGACAGCAAGGGCGTGGTCTGGATGACGGCGCATGGCATCGAGATGCTGATAGAGCTCCACCCGTCCGAGGCCAAGGTGATCGCTCACCAGCCGCCCAGCCACGGGTTCCTCATCCACATCAACATTGCCGATGACGACACCGTCTGGTTCACGCAGCCGGGCAACAACCAGATCGTCAGCTACCGGCATGACCGCGGGTTCAAGGAATACCCGACACCGACGAAGCAGTCCGGGCCCGGCAGGCTCGATTTCGACGCACACGGCGATGTCTGGTTCCCCGAGCTCTACACCGACAAGCTCGCGAAGCTCGAGGTCGCCACCGGCAAGATCACGGAGTGGGACATGCCCACCAAGAACGCACTGCCCGCAGGGGTGCGCGTCGATGCCCAGAACGCGATCTGGATCAGCGAGCCGATGGCCGACAAGCTCGCGATCTTCCGCAACGGGAAGTTCCAGGAGTTCCAGGTCCCCACCCGCGGCAGCGTCGTCTCCACCAACGTCAGCGACGAGCTCGGCAACGTCTGGTTCACCGAGGGCGGCTGGCGCGGCAGCGCAGGCGGCAACAAGCTAGGCTGGCTCGATCCACGCACCGGCAAGGTCGAAGAGTTCCCGCTTCCGTTCGAGAACGCGCAACCGCTCGGTATCGTCCGCGCTCGCGACAACTCGCTGTGGTTCTCGCTCGTGACCGGCGGGCACATCTGCCGGGTCCTGCCGCGGGCACCGGGAGCAAAGCTGTGACCGGGAAACCGTCGTCCGTGCCCTGCCCCGCCGCGGCGGCGCTGGTATCGGCGCTGCTGCTGTGCGCTGCCTGCGGCTCGCGCCCCGCGCCGGCCGGCGGCGGCGTCCGGACGGCCCCCGCCGGTTTCGCCGCCGCGCTGCCCGATGGAACCGAGCACCGGATCACGGAGGTCGAGCTGCCGACCCCCCGCTCGGGGCCGTCGATCGTGGTGATCGGCGCGGATCAATCGGTCTGGGTGGCCCTCGCGCGCGCGGGCCGCATCGTCCGCCTCCAGCCCGACGGGACCCAGCGCGAGTATGCGTTGCCGCAGGGTTCGTTTCCCGTCGGGTTGCTGGTCGCGCCCGACGGCGCGGTCTGGTTCACGGACATACGCCGGAATCGCATCGTGCAGCTCGACGCGGCGACCGGGCAACAACGCGAGTTCGAGGTGCCGACGCGCGACAGCTGGCCGTTCCAGCTGGTGCGCACCCCCGATGGCATCCTGTACTTCACCGAGCGGGTCGGTAACCGCATTGGCCGGCTCGAGCCGGCGACGGGGGCAGTCACGGAGATCGCGGTGCCGACGCAGGGCGCGCAGCCGGCCGGCCTGACGGTGACGCCCGACGGGCAGATCTTCTTCACCGAGAACTCCGGGAATCGCATCGGCCACGTCGATCCGACCCGCGGCTCCATCGAGGAGCTCGTGGTGCCGAGCCCTGCGACTCCCGGTCCGTTCTATGGTCCGGCCGGCATCACGTCCGACACCGACGGCAACGTGTGGTTCGCCGAGCTGGACGGCCGGATCGGGCTGATCCGGAAGGCCAACCGCACCCGGATCGAGGAGTTCGCGCTGCCCGATCCGAGGGTCCGTCCCGGCGGGGTCGCCGTGGACCGCTGGGGCTTCGTCTGGTACACCGGGCTCGACGGCAATTGCATCGGTCGCTTCGACCCATCGTCGGGTCGCTTCAGCGAGTATGCGCTGCCGTCGGGGTCGCCCGATCCTCGCCCGATGTCGCCGCCGGAGGCGACCGCCCGCGGCGAGATGCCCAAGGCGGGACAGCAGGCTCACAGCACCCGCCCCTTCGGCATCGCGGTCGACGGCGCGGGCCGCGTGTGGTTCTCCGAGCAGTACGGGCATCGCCTGGGATGGTTGCAGCCGCCCGTGCTGGAGATCGTCTCTCCCACCGGGGCGATCGGCGAGCCGACCGAGGTGCGCGGTCGCACGCGTGCGCTCCCGGCGAACGTGCGCCTCCACAACGAGGTGGACGGCGTTGCCGTCTCGGGCACCGGGCTCGACCCGATCACGCTCACGCCGGGCCCGCATCGGCTTCGGCTGATCGCCGAGGTCGACGGACGCGGCCTGTTCGAGGCGCGGGCGCAGTTCCACGTCAACGCCACGCTCGACGGGATCGAACGCCTCGCGACGCGCGCGGCCGAGCACGGGGCGGTCACCGCGAACACAGCAGGCGCGTGGAAGCAGCAGCTGTCCGCTGCGCGCCGCGCCGTCGAGCAGGTTCGCGCCGATGACGTGCGGACGGCGCTCAGTCCGTTGCTCACGCAGCTCTCGGCGAGCCCCGGGTCCAGCACGGACCGCCGGGCGCGGGCGCTGTTCGTGGCGCACCTGCGCCACTTCGAGCTGTTCGCGGAGCGCGGGTATGTGCTCGCGCTCCGCCCCGATTGCGCCGGTGCCGGCGAGCGCGTCGTGGAGGTCCGCGATGTCGTCGCGTTCCACAACGAGGCCCCGGCGGGCACGCTCACCGTGACCGCGCTCGATGGCGCCTTCGGCTCTCCGGCGCTGCCGTCGGGCCAGCGCTGGTCACATCGGTTTGTCCGGGAGGGCAAGTACGAGTACACGTGCGCCGAGGGCGGTCGCGGTCTCATCACCGTGCGGCCTCGTGCGGCGACGGTCCAGGAGTTCGCGTTGACCGGCCCCGAGCGAGTGCCGACGGTCCTGGCGATCTCGCGAGACGGGACGGTGTGGAGCACGGCCGGCGGCGGCGGTTACGCGAACCTCGCGAAGGTGCCGCTCAACAATCGCATCGTCCGGCTCGCCCCCGACCGGACGCTGCAGGAGTACCAGACGCCCACCGCCGAGAGCGCCCCTACCTCGATCAAGCGCGCCAGCGACGGAACGCTGTGGTTCACCGAGCGGGTCGGCAACAACATCGGCCACCTCGATCCGGCGACCGGGACCATCACCGAGTACGCCGTCCCGACGCCGCAGGCCGGGCTCACCGGCATCGCGATCGACGGCGACGACAACATCTGGTTCACGGAGAAGAAGGCGAGCAAGATCGGTAGATTCGACCCGCGCTCGGCCACGTTCCACGAGTTCGCCACGCCCCACCCCAGCGCGGAGCCGAGCACCGTCATCGTCGACCACGAGCGGCAGATCTGGTTCGACGAGCGAGGCGCCGACAACCTCGTGCGCTTCGACCCCGCAACCGAGGCGATGCGGCAGTTCCCGG
The DNA here is from genome assembly GCA_005887925.1 of Deltaproteobacteria bacterium. Classification (GTDB taxonomy): domain Bacteria; phylum Myxococcota_A; class Polyangia; order Haliangiales; family Haliangiaceae; genus JABFXX01. The sequence continues at coordinate 14,010 of VBLP01000645.1, forward strand.
TGCCCACCCGCGGCAGCCGCGTGATCGGCCTGGTCGCCGATCCGCGCGGCTACATCTGGTTCCTCGAGCTGGCGGGGCACAAGATCGGTCGGCTGGACGTCGGGACCGGGCAGGTGCGCGAGATCGCGATTCCCACGCCCATGGCAACACCGTTCAAGGCATGGCTGGACCGTCATGGTCGGCTGTGGTTCACGGAGGCATTCGGAAACAAGATCGGTGTCCTCCATGGCGAAACGTTCTTCGAGTTCGCGCTGCCGCGCCAGGACAGCATGCCGGGAGGCATCGAGATCGACGCGCAAGACAACGTGTGGTTCACCGAGCAGGTCGGGAACGCGATCGCCGTGATCCCCGGGGCTGCGGCGCTGCTCGGCGCGGTGCCGGTGGAGGAATCTCCGGCGCCTCCGGCGAAGACGATCGCGTCCCAGGCAATGCGATGACGAGAGCGCAGGCACCGGCCGGCCGGCGGGCGGGGGTGATCGCGGTCGTCGCCGCATGTCTGTGCGGCCTGGTCACTCCCACCGAGGGCGAGCCACCCGCGAGCCCGCCGCGCACCGTCGTTGCCGAGACCCGGGCCAGCCTGCGCCGCGAGCACGTGGTGCGCGTCACCGGCGACGCGCCCTACTTCTCACCGCGTACGCTGGTCGTGCGCGCCGGCGATATGGTGCGATGGCAGAGCGAACCGGTCGCCGAGGTCCACAGCGTCCACGAGCTGAAGGACGCCTCGTTCGTCGCCACGATCCATCCGGGGGAGGTCTTCACCCACCGGTTCTCGCGGCCCGGCGAGTTCGAGTACGGCTGTCGATTTCATCCGTGGATGCGCGGGCACGTCACCGTTCTGCCGTACCGGGTGACGGAACAGCCGGTCGACGCCGGCGCCGGATCCACCAGCGTCGGGCTGTTGCGGGTCGGCGAGCGCGTCGCCGCCCTCGTCGGGCCGGAGCCGCGGCTCGTGGTCCTGCCGGAGGGTCGCGTCACGCCGGGCGATGCCCTCCCGCGCGCGCTGCGGGTCGACGCCGGCTCGATCGCCGCGGTCGCGGTCGCACCCGGCGGCCGCGCGTGGCTCGTCCGCGCCGATGGTCGCATCGGCTGGCACGATCCGGGGACGACCGAGCTCCACTGGTCGGAGTCGACCGCGCCCGCGTCGCCGGTGCTCGCGCTGGCGGCGACGGACCGCCGGGTGTTCCGGATGACCGGAGATGGTCGATTATGGAGCACCGGGATCGATGGCGGCCCCGAGACGGCGTGGCCGCTGCCGGCCGGCGCCGCGATCACCCTGATCGCCGCGGACGGCGATCGGCTCTGGTGTGTCGATCGAGGTCGCGGAAAGCTGTTTCGCATCGATGGCGACCGGGTGATCGAGCGTTCGTTGCCCCCGGCGCTCGTCGCTCCGACGCGGCTTGCGGTGGGCCCCGAGCACGCCGTCTTGCTCATCGCCGGTCAGCGCGAGGATCGGCTCGCCCGGCTGAGCGAGGATGGACAGATCGACGAGTTCGAGCTCGACACCACCGCTGGTCCGCCCACCGCGCTCGCGATGGACAGCGCCGGCCGCGGCTGGCTGATCCGTGCCGGCCGCATCGCGCGGTTCGAGCTACCCGACCTCGCGCCGCTGCCCGAGCCGGATCCCGGATCGCGCGGCACCATCCCCGGCGAGACGCGACCGAGCGCCGCCAGGACACCGCCGAGATAGATCCTCGGTCCTCGTCCCGACGGATCAGACTTGGTAAGCTGAGGATCGAGGACGAGACAGATGCGCTGGCCCCACTGGACGATCATCGTTCTCGCTGCGCTCCTGGGCGCCTGGCTGGTCTTCGACGGCATCCGAGCGCTGACCGCCGGAGACTTCACGACGGCGCGAAGCGGACCGTACGCGGGACGCCTCGGCCCGTGGGCCGATCTGCTGCGCGCCATCGGTATCGAGCCGCGGCACGCCGCCGTGAAGCTCGCCCACGTGCTCCTCGGCGTCTGCTGGTTGGCCACGGCGATCGGTCTGCTCCTGCACGCACCGTGGGCCAGGATCGCCGTGATCGGCGTCGGCGCGGCGTCGCTCTGGTATCTGCCGTTCGGCACCGTGCTGGGAGCGGCGGAGATCGTGATCGCCGCGATGTTCCTGCCGTGACCGTCCGCCCCGACAACGATGTGCGCCCGCGCCCACGCCGCGAGCCCGATCCCGGCCAGCTGTAATCCGACAGCACAGGATTTCAGAGCGGCTGTTCGAATCCTCGCGTGATCGACACTGCTGCAGTTTGATGCATGTGGAT
>VBLP01000645.1:16284-18451 GCA_005887925.1 Deltaproteobacteria bacterium
GGCGAATCACCCCGGACCGGTTGCACGACAGGCCGCCGCACCCGGCGCCGCTGCAGGTAGGGCGCTACGTGATCCGCGCGCTACACGGGGCCGGGGCGATGGGCGTGGTCTATCGCGCGTACGATCCGGAGCTCGATCGCTCGGTCGCGATCAAGCTGCTCCGCACCGGCGCCAGCGATGCCGACCAGGCGCGCCTGCTGCGCGAGGCGCAGGCGATGGCGCAGCTCCGCCATCGCAACGTGGTGCCGATCTTCGACGTCGGATTGGCCCGCGGCGCGGTGTTCATCGCGATGCCGCTGCTCGACGGCGGCACGCTGCGCAACTGGCTCGCGCGCGAGCCGCGGTCGCTCGAGGCGATCCTCGATCGCTTCGTCGCCGCGGGCCACGGCCTGGCAGCGGCGCACGCGGCGGGCATCGTGCACCGTGACTTCAAGCCGGACAACGCGGTGCTCGATGGCGACGGAGAGGTCCTGGTCGCGGACTTCGGCCTTGCACGGGTCGCCAACCACGGCGCGGGCTCCGGGTCGGATCGCGAACCGCGGTGGCCGGCTTCGCTCGAGAGTGGCGAGCTGGTCGGCACGCCGGCCTACATGCCGCCGGAGCAGCTGTGCGGCCGGCCGGCGGACGCGCGCGCCGATCAGTTCAGCTTCTGCGTCGCACTGTGGCAAGCGCTCTACGGCAGGCTGCCGTTCCCGCCGCCGACCGCCCACACCGCGGACGCGCTGCGCGCGCGGGCCGACCTGATCGCGGCCGGTCCGGTCGAGCCGCTGCGCCGCGATCGACCAGCGTGGATCGCCAGGCTCCTGGTGCGCGGGCTCGCCGCCGAGCCGGAGCGGCGATGGCCGATCATGCAGGCGCTGCTCGATGCGATCGCCGCGCATCGTCTGCCGCGACCGCGACCCTGGCGATCCGCGGCCGGCCTGACCGCGATCGCCCTCGCCGGAGCCGCGCTCGCGGTGTTCGCGATCGAAGCTGCACCGCACGCCTGGGCGCCGGTGCCGCGGTTTCACCTCGCCCCGATCCCCGGCGAGAACCTGAAGAGCGCCGCGGTCTCGCCCGATGGCCACCAGCTCGCGATCGTCCGGGGCGACGCGCTCGTTGTCCGCGGCATCGAGCCCGACGGCGAGGACCGGATCGTCGTCGAGCACGGCGTCGCGGCCACGCCGCCACCGGTGTGGTCTCCCGATGCCAGGCACTTGCTGGTCACGCTCGTTCCCGAGGTCGCCGCGGAGCTCCGGACCCTGCTGGTGGATGTCGACGGCGACGGCCGACACCGGTCTGTCATGGCCGGGACGGGTGCATTTCTGTCGAACACCGAGATCGCCGCGGTGGCCTCGTACCGCCACCACCGCATCGATATCTTCTCCATCGGGAAGGACCGCCCGATCGCGACCTGCGCCGTGGGCGGTGACTACAGCCGCATCGCGCACCTCGTGGGGATGCCCGACGGCACGATGGTCGTCGCTACCGTGAAGGGCGAGACGTCCACGCTGGTGATCCTCGGGCGGGACTGCGGGGTCCGGGCAACGTTCTCCGAGGAGCGCGCGCGATTCACGAGCTTCGCGGCCAGCGACACCAACACGATCGTCGCACTGGTCGGCGGCGACGGCTTCCGCGAGGTCGTGGAGATCTCGCTCGACGGCAAGATCCTGTCGCGCCGCAGCGTGAGCGGCGATGTCGACACGGTCCTCGCGCGCCGCCACGGCATCGACTACCTGGCGACGCGTGTCCTCGAGACGCATCTCGTCCGCGTTCGCACCGGGGCGCAGCCTGGCCGGCTGATGTCGATCAACAGGGGCGCGTCGTTCAGCCTCGCACCGGACGGCGACACGCTGGTCTGGACCGAGCTCACCGGCAGCGAGGGAGAACGCGGGCCGCTGTGGCGGGCGAGCCTGCGGGCTGGCTTGCGCGAAAAGCAGCGGCTCCGCGACAACGCAGTGATGGCGGCGTGGTCTCCCCGCGGTGATCGGCTAGCTGTCCTGGTCGACGATGATCGCGGCCTGGGGCTCGTCGTGCTCGATCCCAGCGGCGTGGAGCTGCAGCGCCTGAAGACCGGCCGCCTGTCGTCCAGGCACGCGCCGGTCTGGCTGGACGATCACCGCATCCTGGCCGAGTCCGACGATTACCTCACGTATCACTGCATCGACCTGACCAGCGATCCGACGGG
>VBLP01000646.1:0-14844 GCA_005887925.1 Deltaproteobacteria bacterium
ACGCCGTCATCGACTTTTACGACAGCCGGTTCAAGATGGCGCTGTCCAAGCAGGACAAGGCCGACCTCATCGCCTTCCTTCGCTCCTTGTAAGTTTGGGCCTGGCCCCCCCAGCCCACCGAGAGCCGGCGTTCGCGCCGGCTCTCGGCCTTTTCGGCGTCGGCGCATACCGCCCGCGATGAGTTGGCGCCCGTGCCGCGATCGTCTAGCTTTCCGCGGTGCGGCCTCTGCGCGAGCTCCTGGTCCGCAACCGCGACTTCCGCCGGCTGTTCCTCGCCAGCGTCGTGTCGATGGCGGGCGACTGGTTCTCGTACGTGGCGGTCGCCGGCCTGGTGACCGAGCTGACCGGACGGCCCGGCGCGCCGGCGTTCGTGTATGCGGCGACGGTGTTGCCGGTCTTTGCCGCATCGCCGCTCGCCGGCGCGCTCGCGGATCGCTTCGATCGCAAGCGGATCCTGGTGATCGCCGACCTCGTCCGCGTGCCGATCGCGCTCGCGCTGTGTCTGGCGGCGGCATGGCGCAGCACGCCCCTGGCGATCGGCGCGGTCACCGCGCTCGCCGTCGGGGCGAGCTTCTCCGATCCGATCGCGAGCGCCGCGACGCCCAACCTGGTCGATGCCGAGGACCTCGCGTCGGCGCAGTCGCTGATGGGCGCCGTGTGGGGCTCGATGCTCATGGTCGGCGCCGGGATCGGCGGTCTGGTCGCCGAGCTGTTCGGGCGCCAGGCCGCGTTCGCGGTCGATGCCGCCTCGTTCCTGGCGTCGGCGTGGCTGATCGGCGGGATCCGCGCGCCGATGCAGCGGGCCCCCGAGCGCCCGTCGGCCGGCTCGGTGCGCGACGCGGTCCGCTACATCCTCACGACGCCGATCGTGCTGCGGCTCGTGCTCGCCAAGACCGGTGTGAGCGCCGGTAACGGCATCGTGGGCCTGCTGCCGGCGTTCGCGGCGCGGCGGTTCAGCGGCACCAGCACGGCGACGGGCTTGCTGTTCGCGGCGCGCGGCCTGGGCGCGATGATCGGGCCGATGCTGGCGCGCGGCGCCGTCGGTGCCACACCGGGGCGGCGCGCGGTGATCATCGTGTGCGGCGTATCGACGCTGACCTACAGCGTGGTCTACGCCGCGTTTCCGCTCACCTACAGCTTCGGCGTCGCGATGGTCCTCGTGATCCTCGCGCACCTCGGCGGCGGCGCGCAGTGGTCGCTGTCGACCTACGGCCTGCAGTGCGAGACCCCGGATCACTTCCGCGGCCGCGTCCTGTCGCTCGACTACGGCGTCGCGACGCTGTGGATCGGCACGTCGTCGATCGCCGCGGGCGTGCTCGCCGACGGCTGGGGCGAGGTCGCCGCGACCTGGTGGCTGGCTGCGATCGGAGGCGGCTACGGGACGGTGTGGCTGGCCTGGAGCCTCATCACGGTCCGCACGCGGCCGCGCGAGGGATGACCGGCGGCGATCATCGCCGACCGACCCACTGCATCGCGTTGCGCCGCCTGGCCTCCGCCGCGACCTCCTTGTCCACGACGGTCTTGCCGACCGGCGCGAGCGCGCATCCGGCGAGCTTGAGGTGCTGGATCCCGAACGGGATGCCGATGATCGTCGCGAAGTTGACCAGCGCCGAGCCGATGTGACCGATCGCGAGCCACAGCCCGGCGAACACGAACCAGATGATGTTGGCGATCAGGCCGAGCAGCCCGGTGCCGAGGTCGCCCCGCCCGGTCAGCTCCCTGCGATCGATCGCCTCGCGGCCGAACGGGAAGAAGCAGAACCCGGCGAACACGAAGCACGACCGCACCCACGGGATGCCCACGATCGAGACCAGCATCACCAGACCGGCGACACACCAGCCCAGCCCCATCGCAAGACCACCGAACACAAACCAGATCAGATTTGCAATCGTGCGCATGGCCACCCCTGCCTGAGGGTAGCGCGGCGGGCGCGCCCCGCAAGATGCGGCCGGACCGGGCGCCGATCAGCGCGCGGTGCGCTTGCGCCGGGAGCTCGCGCTGTTCGATCGCGCCGACGGCAGGTGCACGGTGAGGAACGCGACCGCGATCCGCACCAGGTCGTCGATGACCCCGAGCAGGCTGTCGGGCCCCTGCTCGAGGAGCTGGCCGTAGATCACCTGATGCAGCGCGCCGACCACGGCGAGCGCATGCAGCTCGCTCAGCTCCTCGCCCTCGCCACCCTGCGCGGCGCTGCGGCTCAGCGCGACGATGTTGTGGGCGAACTTGAGCTGCACGCCGTGGCGCCGGGTGACGGCCTCGGGCCCCGCGGCCACCGCCTCGAGGTAGAACACCTTGGCGGTGTTCGGCATCGACGCGAGCAGCTCGAGGTAGCCGCGCATCGAGTACTCGCAGCGCTCGCGCACGGTGCCCGACACCGCGAAGAACCGCGCGCTCGCCGCGACCAGCGTGTCGGTGATGCCGTCGAGCGCCGCGAGGAAGCACTGCAGCTTGTCCGCGAAGTGATCGTAGAACGTGCGCTTGGCGGTGCCGGCGCGCGCGACGATGTCGCCGATCGTCACGTCCGGGTAGCTGCGCTCGGCGACCAGCTCGACGATCGCCTCGATCAGCCGCTGGCGCTGCGACGCCGCCACCAGCTGCGGATCCAGCTTGTGCCGGCCACGCGGCAGGATCCGCGGCACCAGGTTCGTCTTGCTGGCTTCAGCTGTCTTCTTCACACCGCCTCGCGTTCAAGCAATAGCCGTACCACGTCTCGCGGCGAAAGTGCTCTACTCCGGCCGTGACAGCGGCCGAAGCACATCGCGCGATCGACGCGGTCTGGCGGATCGAGTCCGCGCGGCTGATCGCCGGCCTCGCGCGGATGGTCCGCGACGTCGGGCTCGCCGAGGAGCTCGCCCAGGACGCGCTGGTCGCGGCGCTCGAGCGCTGGCCGACAACCGGCGTGCCGGACAACCCCGGCGCCTGGCTGATGGCGACCGCCAAGAACCGCGCGATCGATCGGCTGCGCCGGGCCCGGGTCGCCGAGCGCAGCCACGAGCAGATCGGCCACCAGCCGCCGGCCGACGACGATCCGCTGGCCGCGCTCGAGGCCGCGCTCGACGGCGATCCCGGCGACGATCTCCTGCGCCTGGTGTTCACGGCGTGCCATCCGGTGCTGCCCCCCGACGCCCGGGTCGCGCTGACCCTGCGCCTGCTCGGCGGGCTGACGACGCCCGAGATCGCCCGCGCGTTCCTGGTCGCCGAGCCGACGATGGCGCAGCGCATCGTCCGGGCCAAGCGCAGCCTCGCCGAGGCCCGCGTGCCGTTCGAGGTGCCGCACGGCGCCGAGCTCGCGGCGCGGCTGGGCTCGGTCCTCGAGGTGATCTACCTCGTGTTCAACGAGGGCTATGCGGCGAGCTCGGGCGATGACTGGATGCGACCGGCGCTGTGCGAGGACGCGCTGCGGCTCGGCCGGATCCTCGCCCAGCTCATGCCCGACGAGCCCGAGGTCCAGGGCCTGGTCGCGCTGATGGAGCTCCAGGCGTCGCGGATCGGTGCGCGCACCGGCCCGTCGGGCGAGCCGGTGCTGCTGCTCGATCAGAATCGCGCGCGCTGGGACCACGTCCTGATCCGCCGCGGGCTCACCGCGCTCGATCGCGCGCTCGCGCCGGGGGCCGCCGGGCCTTACACGCTCCAGGCCGCGATCGCCGCGTGCCACGCGCGCGCCGCCGCGCCGGAGGCCACCGACTGGCCGCGCATCGCCGCGCTCTACGCCGCGCTCGCCGCCGTGGCGCCGTCGCCGATCGTCGAGCTCAACCGCGCCGTCGCGGTCGCGATGGCGTTCGGCCCGGCCGCCGGCCTGCCGCTGGTCGACGCCCTGGTCGGCGACCCGGCGCTCGCCGGCTACCACCTCCTGCCCGGCGTGCGCGGCGACCTGCTCGCCAAGCTCGGCCGGTTCGACGAGGCGCGGATCGAGCTCGAACGCGCCGCCGGGCTGGCCGGCAACAGCCGCGAGCGCGATCTCCTGCTCGCCCGCGCCGCGGCGTGCGCCGGGTCCGCGGCGCGAACCGGCTCGCCTGGCTAGTGCCCGGCGCGGGGCCGGTGATCCGGCCGATCGTGCACCAGGAGCAGGAACGCCATGTAGCGGGCGGCATCGTGCAGGCGGTCGAAGCGGCCGGACTTGCCGCCGTGACCCGCGGCCATGTCGGTGTCGAGCACGATCAGGTTGTCATCGGTCTTGGCCGCGCGCAGCTTGGCGACCCACTTGGCGGGCTCGAAGTACTGGACCTGGCTGTCCCACAGGCCGGTGCGGACGTAGATCGACGGATAGCCCTGCGGCTTGATGTTGTCGTACGGCGAGTAGCCGAGCATGTAGTCGTAGGCCGCCTTGTCCTTGGGGTTGCCCCACTCGTCGAACTCGTTGGTGGTCAGCGGGATCGACTCGTCGAGCATGGTGGTGACCACGTCGACGAACGGCACCAGCGCGACGACGCCGCGATACAGATCGGGGCGCAGGTTGACGATCGCGCCCATCAGCAGGCCGCCGGCGCTGCCGCCGAGCGCGTAGACCTGATCGCGCGCGCCGTAGCGGTTGGCGACGAGGTGCTCGGTCGCCGCGATGAAGTCGGTGAACGTGTTCCGTTTATGCATCAGCTTGCCGTCCTCGTACCACGCCCGGCCCATCTCCTGGCCGCCGCGGATGTGGGCGACGGCGAACACCCAGCCGCGATCGAGCAGCGCCTGGCGGCTGGAATCGAACGCTGGTTCGGACGAGAATCCGTAGGAGCCGTAGCCGTAGACCAGCAGCGGCGCGGTGCCGTCGCGCCGGGTGTCCTTGCGGTACACCACCGAGATCGGGATCTGGGTGCCGTCGCCGGCGCGCGCGTGCAGGTACTCGGCGGCGTAGCGGGTGTGGTCGTAGCCGGGGACCGGCTGGACCTTGAGCTCGGTCTTCACGCGCGACTCCGCGTCGACCTCGAAGGTCGTGCGCGGGGTGACCTGGGAGACGTAGTCGTAGCGCACCGCCCTGGCGTCGGGATCGGGGACGTCGTCGACCGCCATCACGTAGGCCGGCTCGCTGGTGTCGACGAAGAACGGCGCGCCCCTGGCCGGCAGGACCTCGACCTTGCGCAGGCCGCCGCTGCGCACGGTGGCCGCGATGAAGTGGCGCGACACCGCGAAGTCCTCGACCAGGGTGTCGGCGCTCGCCGGGATCACGTCGCGCCAGGCGCTGCGGTCGGTGACCTTGGCCTCCGGCACCTCGACCAGCCGGAAGTTCTTGGCGCCCGCGTTGCTGCGGATCACGAAGCGGCCGTCGAGGTGATCGAGCTGGTAGAGGTGGTCGCGCTCGCGCGGCAACACGACGCGATCGGGAGTCGCCGGATGGTCGGCGTCGATCAGGCGGGCCTCGGTGTTGGTCGTGGCGCCGAGGGAGATCGCGACGTAGCGCCGCGACTTGGTGGGATAGACCGACACGTAGTACTGGCCATCCGGCTCGCGGAACACCATCGTGTCGCCGGGCTCGCCGAGCGCGTGGCGGAACACCCGATCGGTGCGCAGCGTGGTCGGGTCCTTGCCGACGTAGAACAGCGTCTTGTTGTCGTTGGCCCACACGACCTCGCCGGCGATGTTCTGGGCCGTGTCGGGCAACAGCGCGCCGGTGCGCAGGTCCTTGATGTGCAGCGCGAACTGACGGCGGCCGACGGTGTCGTCGGTCCACGCCAGGAGCTGGCCATCGCGGCTGACCTCGCGGCCGCCGAGCTGGAAGAACTGATGGCCGCGCGCCAGCTCGTTGCCGTCGAGGATCACCTCCTCGGGTGCGGTCTTCGTCCCCTTGCGGCGGACCACCACCGGCTGCTCCTGGCCCGCCGAGAACCGCGTGGCATACCAGTAGCCCTCGTAGTAGACCGGCGCGCTGCTATCGTCCTCCTGGATGTGGCTCTTGAGCTCGGCGAGCAGCTTGTCCTCGAGCGGCTTGACCGGATCGAGGATCGCCCTGGCGTAGGTGTTCTCGGCCTCGAGGTAGCCGATCACGTCGGCGCGCTTGCGGGTGTCGTCGCGCAGCCAGTAGTACGGATCGTCGCGATCGCCGCTGGGCGACTTGACCAGGTACGGCCGGCGATCGGCGATCGGCGGCCGCGGGCCGGCCTGCGCCTGGAGGTTGCTGGGTTGCGACGGGGCCGCGGTGGAACCGCAGGCGCCGAGCGCGAGGACGAGCAACGCGATACGCGGCATACCCTCGCATATCACGACTCGATCGCGGATTTCGACACCGGCCGCGATCGACGGAGCTACCCGGGGCGGCGTCGCAGGGTGTCGCGCTCCGCCGCAGCGTCCACCGGCTACTGCGCCGGCACGCAGCCCGGCAGCAGCGGTCCGGGCGACAGCGACATGATCGTCGTCTCGTCCGGGAAGCTGTACGCGCCCAGGCGGGCCGACGACGGCGACTCGAACGCGAACCACTGCAGCAGCGCCTCGTTCTGCGGGTGGTAGGTGCGGTTGCGGAGCGGCACCGCGTGGGTCGCGTTGGCCGAGAGCACCTCGATCACGTCACCGGTCTCGAGGTTGTTCTGGCACAGCGCGTTGCCGCTGAACGGATCGATCGACAGCCACCACGGCGTCGCGTTGTTGATGAACGGATCGGCGAACAGCTCGGCCATCTCGTGGCTGGCCGCGGTGATGTCGGTGAAGCCGCCGCCGAACAGGCCGTCGGTCATGTAGCTGGCGTAGTTCATCACGAAGTCGCGCTCGCGGTTGCCGTTCTGCCGGGTCCCGGGCTCGACGTCGACGCTGTGGAAGCCGAGCACGCAGCAGTTCGACGGATCGCCGAAGAACAGGTAGACGTCGCGGAACAAGAGCGTGGTGATGTCGGCCGGGCGCATGTCGCCGGCGTGCTCGGCCGCGCCCATCACCGTCGTGGTGTCGTCCCCGGTCGGCGGGAACAGGCGGTTGGCGAACTCGTTGATGTCGGCGAGCACGAACAGGCAGCAGCTGCCGTCGGCCTTGGGGGCGAAGCGGTAGGTGCCGAACGGCAGCTGGAGGGTGCGCGCCGTCTTGACGTGGGGCTCGAGGACGGTGTGGTAGCCCTGATCGTCGCGATCGCCGTCGCCGTCGCCGACGGTGCGGAAGAACATCGCGCGCATCATGCCGTCGGTGATCTGCGTGTTGCCGTTGGTGAAGGGAAACTTCTGGTAGATCGGCGAGTTCAGGGTCAGGTCGATCGTGTCCTGGCCGGCGACCATCCGCAGCGGCGCGCCGGTCGCGGTCGTGGCAACGTTGCCACTGCGGTCGAGCATCTCGACGGTGACCGGGATGATCGGGTTCTGGAACCGCGTCGTGCGGTTCAGGCGCGGGTCGCGGCCGACCATCGTGTACGGCCACACCGACTGCGGGTTGCCATCGCTGTCGAAGCCCGGCGTCGTGAACTGCCCCGAGAAGTTGACCAGGGTATCGATCGTGCTCGCGGCCGCCGCGGCCGCCTTGGGCGCGCCCGCGAGGGGAGCCGTGTGGGCCGGTTGCCGAGCCTGCTTCACGCGAGCGCTCTGCAGGAACTTGGGCGAAACTTGCGCTGGGTCGGACGACACGGCCTGCTGCTTGGCAGCCGTGGTGATCGCACTCGACGAGTCAGCGCATCCGCCGACGACTGCGAACAGCAATGCAACAATACTCTTGTTTCCCATGATACCTCCGCGACCTTCGTAGCATCGCTGTGTGTGCGGCTACGAAGAACGCCGCTGGCATTCGAGCGCTGACTGCGGCGCCGAGATCGCAGGCAGTGATGGGGCGCGCATCGCCGGGACAACATGCGCACTCCGCGTCACTTCGCTGTCGCATCTGCCGCAGATCGAAGGCGCGCGCCATCACCCGCGATCACCCCATCTGATTCCACTTCACGCCGGCGAACCGGGGCATTCCACCCCCCGGTGCGATCGGCACGAGATCGCGTTCTCTCACGAGAAGTTCATGCCGCCCGCCGAGCCATCCGACCGGTTGGAAACGCCGCCTCCCGGGGCGAGCGCTGTTCCGTTCGTGTACCAACGGTCTGGAGGCCGCCGGCGTCGGCTACGCCGCGGCGGGCGGCGGCTCGGCCGGGCGCGGCACGCGCGCACCGTGGACGATCGCCATGCTGATCGCGGTCTCGACGTCGGGCGCGTAGGCCAGCCGCCCCGGCTCGCGCTTGATCCCGGCGCGATCGAGCAGCTCGGCGACCTCCGGAGTCAGCCCGGCGAAGATCACCTTGATATGCGAGCGGTACAGTCGATCGAGCACCGACTCGAGCGCGACCAGCCCGGTGACGTCGATCGTCGGCACGTACTGCATGTTGAGCACGAAGGTGTGGTCCTTGCCGGCGCCGACCGCGGCGATCACCTCCATCGCCGACTTCGCGGCACCGAAGAACATCGGGCCGGCGACCTCGTAGAGCCGGATGCCGGGCGGCAGATCGACGGCGAGTCCGTGCTCGTGCGGCGATTCGAGCTCGACGGTGGTGACCGCCGCCATCCGGCGCATGAACAGCACCGCGGCGAGCAGGACGCCCACCGTCACGGCGATCACCATGTCGAACACCACGGTCAGCGTGAAGCACGTCATCATGACCAGCACGTCGCTGCGCGGCGCGATCCGCAAGAGGCGCACGAAGTGCCGGGCCTCGGACATGTTGCGCGCGACGACGATCAACAGGCCGGCGAGCCCGGCCATCGGCAGGTACGCGACCAGCGGCGCGAGCACGATCGTGCAGGCCAGGATGAAGATCGCGTGCATCGCCGCGGCGAATGGCGAGCGCGCGCCGGCGCGGATGTTGGTCGCGGTGCGCGCGAGCGCGCCGGTCGCCGCGATGCCACCGAAGAACGGACACAGGATGTTGCCGATGCCCAGCGCGATCAGCTCGGCGTTGGGATCGTGGCGCGAGCCGGACATGCCGTCGGCGATCACCGCCGCCATCAGCGACTCGATCGCGCCGAGCATCGCGATCGCGAACGCCGACGGCAGCAGCTCGCGGATCGTGTGGTAGTCGAGCATCGCGCCCGGCAAGTGCCAGGGCACGATCGGGATCGGCGGCAGCGGCGGGATGCCGTGGCGCACCTCGTTGCCGATCTTGAAGCTGAACTTGTCGAGGTTGCCGATCGTCGAGGCGTGGAACCCGGGCCAGAAGTGCTGACCCAGCACGACGAGCAGCGCGACGATCGCCAGCGCGACCAGCGGCGCGGGGATCCGCTTGAGCACGCGAGGCAGCCCGACGAGCAGCGCGACCGTCAGCACCGCGATCCCGGTATCGTACGGGTTGATCCGCCCGCGCGCGTCCCACAGCGCCGCGAGGTACAGGAACATGCCGTCGGTGCCCGGCAGCGTGACGCCGAAGATGTCCTTGAGCTGGAGCAGGCCGATCACGATCGCGATGCCCATCGTGAATCCGGTGGTCACCGGATGCGGGACGAACTCCATGAGCTTGCCGAGCCGGGCGAGCCCCATCGCGATCAGGATCACCCCCGCCATCGCGCCGGCAATGAGCAGGCCGCCGACGCCGAAGCGGTGGACGATCGGCACGAGGATGACCACGAACGCGGCGGTAGGCCCGGTGACCTGGAACCGGGTGCCGCCGAGCAGCGAGCACGCAAACCCGGCGATGATCGCCGTGTACAGCCCGTGCTGCGGCGGCACGCCCGACGCGATCGCCAGCGCCATCGACAGCGGCAGCGCGACGACGCCCACCACGAGCGCCGCGAGCAGGTCGGCGCGAAAGTCCTTGACCGAGTAGCCCTCGCGCAGCCGACCGCGCAGACCGTAGCCGAGCAGGTCCTTGGCGCGATACGCCAGCGCGAGCTGGCGCTGGATCGCCTCGGGCAAGTCGTTCACGTAGCGCAGCGAGCGTCGCAGCACCGGCGCAGTATCGCCTCCGGATCACGTCTTGTCACATTCCCGCACCCCGCGCGCCATGCTCGCGTCGAGTAACCCGACCCTATCCGTGCCGCGTTCAACTGCACGGCCCCCGGGTCGATACCTCCGTCATGACGAGCCCGGAAGCCGCCGCTCCCGCACATCGCACGACAGGTCGTATCGCCCGGCTGTCCCGGAGAGAGCTGTCGCAGGCGATTGCGGTGCTGGTGCTGTCGCCGGCCGAGGAGGACTTCTTCCGCGCCGGCGAGCAGCTCGCCGACAGCCACGGCGGTCACGACTTCAGCGACCTCGACGAGGGCCACCGGCCTCGGGCGCTGTGGCGCACGTTCGTCGGCTGGCTCACGCGCGCTTGATCCACAGCGCGAGCTCGCCGCCGGGGATGGTGGTGGGGGACTCCGTAGCCTCGATCGCGACCCGCGTGAAGCCCGGCGGCATGTCGCCGCCGAAGCCGTGAAACGTCACGACGCGGGTGCCCGGTGCGAGCTCGTCGAGGCGCGCCCGGGTGCGCTCGACCTGATCGGCGAGCGCCGCGCCCGCCGCCGTGCGCGCGAAGCTGCCGCCGAACAGCTGCGACTCGAACGGATTGTAGAGATACACGCTGTCGAATCCGCGCCAGTCCACCGCGAGCGCATCGCCGGCGTCGAACCGGATCTTGTGGTCGACCTCGAGCAGCCGCGCGGTCTCGACCGCGATCGCGACGAGCGCGGGGTCGCGTTCGATTCCGCGCCAGGTGCCGGCGCGCGCGGCGGCGCCCACACAGCACAGCTTGCCGGGACCTGCGCCGACATCGAGCACGCGCATGCCCGGCTCGGGGGCGAGCAGCGCTGTCGCACGCAACGCCACCGACACCGGGGTCCAGTGGAGTCCGGATAGCCGCGCCACGTGATCGGGATACAGCCGGTCGAACGCCGCGTCGTCGATCGCAATCCGCGCCCGCAACGCCGTCGCCACTGCAGCCGCCGCCGATGTCATGCGATGTGTCTCCTCGCCGCGGCCATCGATCCTCTGATCATGCGATGTCGCAGAAACATGATTGTCGTGAACTGCAGATATTGCGTGAGAGGGCCACTACATAAAACGAACACCGGGCCGACCTTTCGAGTACCCGAGGATGGAGGGATAACATGAGAGATCTTCTGAAGATATTGATTGGGCCGACGATGTTGTTTGCAGGTTGCGCGTCGGAGCCACAGTCGCCGACGAGCGCCGTCGAAGAGGCGGTGACCGCCGACAACGGCATCTCGATGAACGGCATCTCGATGAACGGCATCTCGATGAACGGCATCTCGATGAATGGCATCTCGATGAATGGCATCTCGATGAACGGCATCTCGATGAACGGCATCTCGATGAACGGCATCTCGATGAATGGCATCTCGATGAACGGCATCTCGATGAACGGCATCTCGATGAATGGCATCTCGATGAACGGCACGCAGCTCAACGGCGCCACGCTGTCTGCGCTGCTCGGCAACGGCGACACCGCGCAGCTTCGCGTCGACGACGTGGCAGCGCTGGCCGATGGCAACAACGACGTCCTGGCCTACGCGGTGTCGATCTCGACCGACGCCGGGTGGCAGCCGCTGTGCGGCTACGAGTCCGACGGCTCGGTCCGCCAGGCCCTCGCGGTCGCCGGAAGCTGGAACTACCAGACCGGCGCGTGGAGCGAGAGCACCGACGAGTTCACGTTCGCGTGCCGCCACGCATCGATCGCCAAGTGTGTCGAGCTCGGCTACAAGTCGTCGATCGGCTTTGGCGATCACCAGCACGCGTGCGTCCGCATGCTGCGCGCCGACTACTGCGGTGACGGGGTGTCCCATACCGTCAACGGTACTCCGATCAACCTGTACGACGCCGTGGGTGTCCAGCTCGACAGCGAGTCGTGGCCGGTCGATGCCGAGTGGACTCCGGACGGCGCGCTGTGCCTCTACCACCATCGCGGTGGCAGCCAGCCGTCGTGCTACGCCGAGAAATACAGCGCGACCTGCGGCAGCTTCGCGGGCGGCGCGCTCCTGATCGACGAGTACGACGGGCAGTAAGCCGCGCGCGCCGACCCGCGCCAGGTGCGGTACCCTGGGGCATGCGCCAGCTCGCCCGGATCGCCGGGATCACCTGCATCGCCGCGGCGTGCGGCCGTCAGCCGTCGCCGCCGAGTGGATCCGCCGTTTCGCCTACCGGATCAGGACCTGCCTCGGGTTCCGCGGCGGCGCCGGATCCTCCTCGCAAGACGCCCGCGGCGACTCCCGAGCTCTGCGATCCATCCGAGTGCGGCCCCGCGATGCGCATGCCCAACCGCCGCTGTCCCGACGGCTCGATGGGCGGACCGACCGACCGCTGTCTCCGCCGACCGGACGGTCGCTGCGGCTGGGAGGTCCGGCCCTGCCCGTGATCTCGTGATCCGACCGAGCACGGTCGCGCGCTGCCGGGGGGCGGACATCCCGGTCGAACAGCCGGGGCGCTCCGCGGTGGACAGCTCGGCGGATCGGCGGCAAGGTGTCCGCGGTGGCCGATCTCGGATACATCGCCATCGTCGTCGCCGGCTTCGGCGCGTTCTGGTGGCGCCACCTGCGCCCCCGCGCACGGGACGACACGCGCGAGCTGTTCGAGCCCGACGCCGAGGTCGCGTTGCATGTCGCGGTCCACGAGGCGACGTCGCGGCGCCAGGAGCTGTCATCGCTGCACGTGCTGTACGGCCTGCTGCAGGACGAGGCGGTGACCGCGGCGATCGCGACCGCCGGCGGCGATGCCGACGCCCTCGAGGATCGCGTGCTCGCCGCGCTCGCGGCGCCGGCGGATCCGGTCGGCGATGACGATCACGGCGGCCGGCTCGCCGGTCACGCCGCGATGATCGCGCGCCACGGCGGCCGGCGGGCGAGCTGCACCGATCTGTGGGCGGCCCTGGCGGGCTCGACCGCCGCGCGGCTGATCGACGACGCCAGGCTCGATCGCGGCGCGACGCTGTTCGCGCTGTTCCATGGCGGCCGCGCGCCCGACATCGCCCTGCCCGACGCGCGCGACGTGCTCGTCGTGCTGCGCAACGACCACTACACGACGCAGCAGTTCGTGTGCAGCGTGCTGCGCGACGTCTTCGCGCTGACCGACGACGCGGCCCACGCGGTCATGCTCGCGACCCACACCGCCGGCCGCGGCGTGGTCGGCCGGTTCACCGCCGCCGCGGCGTGCGAGAAGATCGCCGCGGCGCGCGCGCTCGCCCACGCCCAGGCGTTCCCGCTGTGGATCGGCGTCGAGCCGGTGTAGCCGCTCTCATAGGTGAGATCTCAGAGGCGGGCACCGACGGAAAACTTTGCGTGCCAGCCAGACCCGGCGCGCAGAATGATGCCCTCGCGGACGCCGCGCGGCTGCCACGCTCGGGGTTCCTCCTCGGACCCGCTTCGCCTCGGCGCTCCCCCGGGCGTTCTCTGCTCCGCAGCACCCTCCCGAGCCGCGGCCACGGCGGTCGGTATGCATGAACCACCGGTGAGCCCCGCGGGCTACGGCGCTTCGCGCCTGCCCGCTGGGGGGCCCCAGCGCCGTCGGCTGCGCTCTCCGAGGAGGACCCACTCGCGGTCGCGCCGCGCGGTGACGAAACCATGCACAGCCACCTGAGCAGAAACGTGGACGGCTCACCGGGGGTCCGGCCCAGCCCCGCCATCGGTGACCTGCTGAACGATCCCAGCCAGCTGGTCGAGCTGGCGCCGCTGCTCGACGTAGCGCATCACGGCCACCGCGCGCTCGGTCTGAGCAGCCGTGGCGCCGGGGAGCGCCGGGGAGATACTGCAGCGGAATCTGCGCTCGATACAGCACTTCCTCGAACTGCGATGGCAGGAGCCTCGATAGCCGGGACAAGAGCTCCTCGGGTGTCATGCGCCTCTCCTGGATGCCCGACGAGCCCACGAAGTACGGGGGCTCGTCCAGGAACCAGACGACACCGGCCGCATCGCCGGCAACGACGGTGGTCGCGATGACAGCAACTGCAGCATAGGCGACGTCTCCGCGATGGGTGATGCGGCAGGTATACGTCGCAAGGTCCCAGACCTTGAGCGTGTAGTCATACGACGCCGAGACCACGTGCTGGCCGTCCGGGGTCACCGCGCACGCGGTCACATAGCCCGCCACTGCGTGGGTGACGGCCCAGAACCGCCGGGGACCGCGACCATCGCGGCGACGGCCCTCGGCGAGGTGGAGCACGATGCTCGCTTTTTGGGTTTCAGGCTGAACTCTTGACGAAACCCGAACTCCGGTTACGGTCGGGTCATGAGTATGCCGATCGGTTAGCGAGCGATGGTGGACCGTCGGCGCCAGCGTAGCTCCGAGCGCTCGTGATACAGCGTCGCAGGATCCACTCGGGGTCGATGCCGCGACGAAGGTCTTCGAACGCGTCCGGACTGATGCCAGCAACGGCCTCGAGCGATTCACGAAGGCGCACGGCGAGAGCTCTTCGCAGATCGCCTGACGATGACCCTCTCTCTGGCCAGGTCAAGTGGCTCGACGGCCTTTGGTGGGGACCTACCGCGAGCTACCGGTCCGCATCCGCCTCACCGTGGCTGCCTGGGCCGCGACACCGAGGCTGGGTCCCTGGAGCGGCTGCGCCGTGTCAGTCCCCACAACAGGCCGAGCTCGCGATCGAGCAGCACGCGTGCGCGCCCGCTGTCGATCTGCCAGCCCCACGCGTCCGCGAGATCAAGCGCGCCGCGGATCTCGCCGGCGCTGCCATGTGCGATGGCCCAGAACCGCTGTGGATCGCGGCCATGGCGGCGATCCCCTTCGGCGAGGTTCAGCACGATGCTGCTCGCCGCCCGCTCGACCTGATCGGCCGCGTCGGGGCTGTAGCTCCGGAGCTGGGCAACCACCGGGCGCAGCGCACGAACGAGCTCGAGAGCGACATCATAGGCAACCAGCATGGGATTCTCCTGAGGACTTCATCTTCTGGGGGGGGGGGGACGCCTTCTGCCGACGACCTCCGCGGCGGGGCGACGCCCGTCGCGACCGAGACGCGCAGGCCCCGTGACGAAC
>VBLP01000646.1:15118-28165 GCA_005887925.1 Deltaproteobacteria bacterium
ACCGAGCGCCGCGACCGCCTGCCGTCCACCCGCCACCGAGCGCCGCAACCGCCTGCCGTCCATCCGCCACCGAGCGCCGCGACCGCCGGCCGTCCGCCGCTACCGAGCGCCGCGACCGCCGGCCGCCGCGAAGCGCCGCGAAGCGCCGCGACCGCCCGCCGCCTCTGTTGTCGACCCCGCTCAGGTCCTTAACCGATCGGCATTGGGTCTAGCTCAGCCGCTCAGGCCTTCCACATCGCGAGCGCCTTGAACACCGCCTCGCGGGTCCGCGCGAACCCTCCGGTGCGGCGGGTCTCGAGCGCCTTGCGCCCCGCGCTGCCGGCGCGCTTTTCGCCGAGCATGCCGATGCCGATCGCGGCATTGACCTGCACGTTCTCCGCCGGGCTCTCGATCGCGTCGACCAGGATGTCGGCGGCGTCGGGCAGCGCGTTGATCACCTCGAGGATGCGGCGCGCGAGGGTGTCGTCGTCGGTCTCGAGCCCCTTGAGCAGCGCGCCGAGCACGCGGGCCTTGCGCGCGCCGAGCACCGGCGCGACCGACCTGGCGACCTCGGCGTCGCCGCGCAGCGCGCCGACCAGGTAGTCCGCGGCCTCGCGCACCGCGTCGTCGCCGATCTTGTCGAGCGCCCAGGCCGCCTGGATCCGCACCTTCATGTCGTCGTCGCGCAGCAGCACGCCGAGGGCGAGCGCGGTGCCCGCCGCGGCGGGGCCGAGCGCGCCGAGCGCGGTCGCCGCGTTGGCGCGCACCTGGGGTCGGCCGTCGTGGAGGTAGCTCACCAGGTCGCCGGCGGGCAGCTTGCCGGCGGCGTTGGCGAACGCCTCGGGTCCGAGCACGCGGGCCTCGAAGCCCTCGATCGGGATCTCGGCCGGGCCCTTGCTGCGCGGTCCGTCGAGCATGTCGAGCGCCTTGCGGACCGCCTCGCGCGTGCGCTCCCAGCCGCCGGTGCGCGCGCCCTCGAGCGCCTTGCGGCCCTTGCCGACCTTCTTGGGGCCGAGCATGCCGAGGCCGATCGCCGCGTTGACCTGGACGTTGACCGCCGGGCTCTCGAACGCGTCGCACAGGATCTCGGCGGCGTCGTCGAACACGTTGATCAGCTCGGCGATCCGCCGGCCGTGGCTCGGGCTGTCGGTCTCGAGCCCGCGCACCAGCGCGCTGATCATGCGGCCCTTGCGGGCGCGGATCACGGTGGCGCACGCCTCGGCGACCCGGTCCTCGGCGTCGCCGAGCGCGCGCACGAGGTCGCTGGCGGTCTCGATCACCGCGGCGTCGCCGATCTTGTCGAGCGCCTGGGCCGCGGCGAGCCGGACCCGCGGAGAATCATCGCGCAGCCGCACGCCGAGCGTGGTCGCCGCCGGGCCGGCCGCCGCGCCGTGGCTGGCGAGCCCCGCGGCGGCGTTGGCGCGGACCACGTCGCGGCCGTCCTGCAGGTAGGCGACGTAGTCGTCGACCGCGATGCCCTGCAGCGCGGCCTTGCTGGCGTCGATCTCGGACGCCGACAGGAAGCGGTCCTCGAAGCCGTCGACCTTGACCTGCGCCGGCCCGGTCTGCCCCGGCGGGTTGATCATCTCGAGCGCGCGGCGCACCGCCTCGCGGGTCCGCGCATCACCGCCGGTGCGCGCGCCGTGCAGCGCGGCGAGCCCGACGCCGACCCGGGCGCGGCCGAGCATGCCGAGCCCGAGCGCGGCGTTGACCTGCACGTTGACCGCCGGGCTGCGGAACGCCTCGGTCAGGATCTCGGCGGCATCCGGCAGCTTGCCGATCAGCTCGCCGACGCGCCGGCCGCCGGACTCGCTGCCGGTCTCGAGGCCGCGGATCAGCGCGTCGCCCGGCTTCGCGCCGAGCGGCTCGAGCGTCTCGGCCGCCGCCTCGGCGACCTCGTCCTCGACGTCGGACAGCGCCCCGACGAGGTCAGACGCGGCGGGCAGCGCCTCGTCGCCGAGCTTGCCCAGCGCCTTGGCGGCCTCGCGGCGGACCTGCGCCGCGCTGTCGCGGCACGCCAGGCCCAGGCTCGGCACCGCGCGGGCGGCCGCCGCGCCCTTGACGCCCAGCGCACGCGCGCCGTTGATCCGGACGTGGGGCCGCCCGTCGCGCAGCGCGTGGATCATCTCGTCGACGTTGATCTGGTCGGTATAGTCGGCCAGCTCGGAGACGCCGAGCTTGCGGCTCTCGAAGTCGGGGATGTTCTTGGGCAGCTGGTCGACCGCCGCGACCTTCTCGCGCGCGATCACGGCCAGGCTGGCCTGCTTGGCGGCGGTGCGGGCGTCGGGCACAGGATCGTTGGCCTCGATGTGGGTCAGGCAGGCCATGCTGGCCTCGATATCGGCCTTGCCCCACCGGCCGAGACCGCCGATCGCGTTGATCCGCGCGCGGCTGCGCTCGTGGCGGGTCGCGGCGATCAGGAAGTCGACGCCCGGCTTGCCGAGCCGGCCCGCGGCCTCGACCACGGTCTTCATCGCGAGCGCGTGCGGGACGTCGAGCGCGACACCGAGCTCCTCGTCGGCCCTGCCGATCAGCTTGCCGAGCGTGCCGACCGCGATCTCGAGGACCTCGGGCTGGGCGCCGTCGAGCGACTGCACCAGCTGCGGCACCAGCGGGCGCATCGCGGCGCCGAGCAGGCTGATCGCCTCGGCGGCGGCAAGCGCGACCTTGATCTCGCTGTCGCGCAGGAGCATCACCAGGTCGAGCGCCGGCTGGCTCACCGCGGCCATGCCGAGCGCGGCGTTGGCGCGCACCATACCCCGGCCGTCGCGCAGGCTGGCGATCAGCTGATCCGGATCGAGCTGCGCCGCGAACGGCGCCAGGTCGACGAACCGCAGCGGCCGCTCGTCCAGCGGTGGCAGCTGCGCGGCCGGCTTGGCCGCCGCCTTGGCCGGCTTGTCGGCCTCGGCCTTGGCCGGCTTCGCAGGGGGTACAGGTGGCTTGGTGTCGTTGCTCATACGCCCATCCTAGCCAGCGTCGCACCCCGATTGCGTGCCCGGCCGCACCGATCGTGCGCTGGGGCTCAGCTACCGACCGGAATGGCGGTCAGTCTGGCGGGCCACGAACGCCGCGAACCCGGCCATGTACTTCTCGACCTGGGCCCGCACCGCGGCATCGATCAGCGCGCCGGGCTCGTCGAACACCTTGGCGGCGCCCGACACCATCACGCGCGCTCCGAAGAACGGCAGCGTGCCCAGCGTGCGCAGCACCGGCAGCCAGGCCGCCTGCGCCAGCGCCGTGCCACCCGCCCCCGGTGTTGCGCCGATCACGCCGATCGGCTTGCCACCATAGATCCGGGCGATATCGGCGGCCGGCCGGCTGGTCCAGTCGATCGCGTTCTTGAACGGCCCCGGCAGCGAGTTGTTGTACTCGGGGGTGACCAGCAGCACCCCGTCGGCCTTTGCGATCTGATCCTTGAGCGCGATCACGGCCGGCGGCAGCCCCGAGGCGGCCTCGCTGTCGCCGTCGTACAGCGGGATGCCCTGGATCGACGCGGTCTCGACCGTGGTTCCCGCCGGCGCGAGCGCCGCGGCGGCACGCATCAGCATGTGGTTGAACGACCGGACACGTACGCTTCCGCAGATCGCGAGGAGGGTGGGCACGCGCTCAGTACGGCAGATCCAGCGACGCCTCGCCAGTCACCGGGTCGATCTTCGCGCTCTGCCAGCCGCTACCGCCGTACGCCCGGCCGAGCGCCACCTTGTCGATCGAGATCGGTGCCTTGTCGACCGAGAACCGGCCCTCCACGCACGGCAACGGAAGGTAGGCCAGGTGCCCGCTGCCGGACGTGCTGTCGAGCTCGATCTGCAGATCGGGCGCGCTCGCGCAGCTCGTCGAGCTCGCCGGCATGCCGCTCACCGTCCACGACACGTGGATCGCGCGGACCTGGTCCGGCGCCAGGCACGCGCCGGTGCGCGCGCAGACCTGCCCCGACGCACACGACGCGTCGCTCTGGCAGCCCGGATGCGGCGGGTTGCTGACCACCGGCGGGCCGGCCCAGGGATCGTCGGGCGGCTCGCTGGGCCGGGGGACGCATCCGACGACGAACACGACGGCGAATCCGACCAGACCGCGCATGCCGGTAGCGTAGCAAAGCGCCGCATCTTGGTCGATAGTTCGACGGCATGCGCAAGCCCAGCCTGTTCACCGCCGTCTCCGTGACGCTCTGCCTGTCGCTTGCCTCGCGCCCGCGCGCGCTGGTCGCCGAGCCGACGCCGCCGCTCGCGCCCGAGATCCCGGCGAAGTTCACGCCGCCGACCGACGCCGCCGACCACGAGCGCCGCGAGGTCATGATCCCGATGCGCGACGGCGTGAAGCTCCACACCATGATCCTCGTGCCCCGGGGCGCGCGCCGGCTGCCGATCATCCTGACCCGCACGCCGTACAACGCGACCAAGCGCACCGAGCGCGCGGTGTCCAACCGGCTCGCGGCCGTGCTGCCGCTCAGCGACGACGTGTTCTCCGACGGCAGCTACATCCGGATCTACCAGGACGTGCGCGGCAAGTACGGCTCCGAGGGGGACTACGTCATGACCCGGCCGCTGCGCGGTCCGCTCAACAACAGCAAGGTCGACCACGCGACCGACACCTTCGACACGATCGACTGGCTGGTCAAGAACGTCGCCGAGACCAACGGCAAGGTCGGCATGATCGGCGCGTCGTACGAGGGCTTCACCGTGCTGATGGCGCTGGTCCATCCCCACCCCGCGCTCAGGGCCGCGATCCCGATCTGTCCGATGGTCGACGGCTGGCGCGGCGACGACTGGTTCCACAACGGTGCGTTCCGCCAGACCAACTTCGACTACCTGCTCGGCCAGGAGACCCAGCGCGGCGAGGGCAAGCCGGTCCCGCGCCCCGGCTACGACGACTACGACAACTTCCGCCGCGCCGGCTCGGCCGGCGACTTCGCGCACGCCAGCGGCATCGACCAGCTCGGGTTCTGGCACAAGCTGTCCGAGCACCCCGCCTACGACGCGTACTGGCAGGGCCAGGCGCTCGACCGGCTGCTCGCCGCCGAGCCGCTCACCGTGCCGACGATGATCGTCACCAGCATGTGGGATCAGGAGGACATCTACGGCGGCGTCGCGACCTACCAGGCGCTCGAGCCCAAGGACCGCGGCAACGACAAGCTGTTCTTCGTGATGGGGCCGTGGCGGCACTCGGGGGCCAACGCCGAGGGCGCCACGCAGGGCCCGCTCAGGTTCGACAGCGACACCGCGCTCGCGTTCCGCCGCGACACCGCGCGCCCGTTCTTCGATGCCTACCTCCGCGATCGGCCCGGCAAGCCGAACACCGCGCCCGCCACCGTCTACGAGACCGGCAGCAACGCCTGGCGGCGGCTGCCGCGCTGGCCGCTCGCCTGCGCCTCCGGCTGCCCGTCGCCGCTGCGCTCGCTGTACCTGCTGCCCGGCGGGCGCGCCGGCTTCACCGCGCCCACCGCCGAGGGCTTCGACGAGTACGTCTCCGATCCGGCCAAGCCGGTGCCGTACATCCCGCGACCTGTCCGGTTTGCGGACCACGACGCCTGGCGCACCTGGCTGGTCTCCGATCAGCGCGGCGTCGCCGATCGCCCCGACGTGATGACCTTCGTCACCGAGCCGCTGACCGCGCCGCTCAAGCTGTCCGGCGCGCCGCAGGTCAGCCTCTACGCGTCGACCAGCGGCAGCGATGCGGACTGGGTCGTCAAGCTGATCGACGTCTATCCCGACGAGGTGCCCGGCCAGCCCGAGCTCGGCGGCTACCAGCTCGGCGTCGCGATGGACATCTTCCGCGGCCGCTACCGCGACAGCCTCGAGCACCCGGCCCCGATCCCGGCCAGCACCGTCCAGCGCTACCGCTTCGCGCTGCCCGCGATCAACCACGTCGTCTTGCCCGGACACCGCATCATGGTCCAGATCCAGTCGAGCTGGTTCCCGCTCTACGACCGCAACCCGCAGACCTTCGTCGACAACATCTTCTTCGCCAAGCCGGCCGACTACCGCAAGGCGACCCAGCGCATCTATCACCAGCCCGGCGCCGCGACCACGCTCGATCTACCGATCGCGCCATGACACTGCCCACCGGGCACTCTTACTCCGGAGCTCGTATGGTGATACCAGGCAAATGCCACTGCGGAACCATCGCATTCTCCCTGATCTGGGAGCCCGATCCCGTCGAGATCCCGGCGCGCGCCTGCAGCTGCACGTTCTGCACCAAGCACGGCGGCGTGTGGACCTCGTATCCGCAGGGCCAGCTCGCGATCACGCTCCGCGATCCTGCGCTGGTATCCAGCTACGTATTCGGTACGCGGACCGCAACATTCCATATCTGCACCAGATGCGGTGTCGTGCCCGTGGTCACCAGCCGGATCGACGACCGGCTCCACGCGGTGGTCAGCGTCCATGCGTTCGAGGGTATCGATCCGGCGCTGGTTCGCCGCTCGCCGGTCGACCTCGACGCCGAGGATGAATCGACCCGCCTCGCGCGGCGCAAGCGCAACTGGATCGCCGACGTTCGCTTCGTCGAGCCGGGGGACCGCGGACGGTGACCATCGCCGCGATCGCGCACGCAGATGCCGCGCGGTCGCGCACACCCGCTGCCGCTGCCGGCATCTCCGCCGGGCTCGTCGGGCTCGGCCGGCTCGGCCGGCTCCTCGGTCTGCGCCGGCTTGCTCGGCGGCCGGCCCGCATCGAGGTCGACGCCGTGATCGACGACCACGCGCCGGGCGAGCACGCCCGAGCCCGCCCGCGACAGCGACAGCGACGGCGACCGCAGCGACCGCGACGGCGAGCTTCATGCCAGACGTGTAGCGCTGCCGCCGGCGGCGTGTTGCAGCCGGCTATCGAATGGTTGAAGAACTGTGTATCCGGCCGTGCGCACGCCGCCGTAATGCACTGAAACGATCGACGGCAAATCCCGCTCACATCGCGGAATTCTCGCGACTTGGCGTGCGGGGCGCGAGATGACCTGACGCGGCGCGCCCGAACGCCCGCGTTGCCACACGCGGCGACAGTTGCGAGCTTGCAGGCATGACGATCCAACGCTTGCTTGCTCCGGCCCTCACCCTCGCCCTCGCGGTCGGCTGCAAGACCGACGCGCCTGCGCCCTCGCCCTCGGGCCCCGCGCCCTCGGCCCCCGCGCCGGCGCCCGCGGCCGTCGCACCCGCCGCGCCGGCGCCCAGCACCGAGACCGCGGCCGCCCCGGCCGACACCGGCAAGGCGCCGTCCGCCGCGCCCGCCCCGGCCGAGCCGGGCGGCGATGCCACCGGCGGTCGCCGCGACTGGCGCAACCGCCGCGGCGCCGCCGACAAGGACGGCGACGGCGTGATCAGCGACGAGGAGCGCGCCGCCGCGCTGCACGACCGCGCCGAGGCCATGCGCAAGCGGCTCGACGCCAACGGCGACGGCAAGCTGACCCCGGCCGAGCTCGCCGCCGCGCGCGGCCGCATGCACTTCGACGATCCCGACGCGATCGACACCAACCACGACGGCGAGATCTCGGCCGACGAGCTCGCCGCCGCGATGAAGGCGCGCGGCGACCGCCGCCGCGGCGGCCGGGGCGGCGCCAACCCGGCCACGCCGTAGCCGCAGCGATCGGCGGAACAGGACCAACAGCGCACGCCTTGCGCGCCGCCGGCGCCGCGGCGCAGCCTCTGCGAGAAGCCAGGCCGCCGCGGCGCGCTCGACTGGCACGCACCATGCTGTGCTCGACAGCGCGACGGCTTGGTGACAGTTCGGAACAGGAGGCCCTGCGGTGTTGAAGCAATTGAGCGATCAGGACGCGATCTTCCTGCACCTCGAAACCGCGGACACGTTCGCGCACGTCGGCGGCCTGAGCCTGGTCACGCTGCCCGACGGTTACCGCGGCGACTTCTTCGAGGACTACAAGGCAGTCATCAAGAACCGGATGCCGCAGGTTGCGTTCCTGCACACGCGGCTCGCGCGCCTGCCGCTCGATCTCGAGCCCCCGTTCTGGGTCGAGGATGAGCACATCGATCTCGACTACCACATTCGCCGCGCCACCGTGCCGGCGCCCGGGCAGTTCAGCGATCTCGAGGCGCTGGTGGCCGAGCTCCACGCCCAGCCCCTCGATCGCCGCCGGCCGCTGTGGCAGTTCACCGTGATCGACGGGTTCGCCTCCGGCCAGCGCGCCATCTACATCAAGGTCCATCACACCGCGATGGACGGCGTGGCGAGCCAGGCGCTGGTCGCCACGATGTACGATCCGACGCCGGTGCCCCGGGTATTCCCGCTCCCCGAGGCCACGAGCGAACATCGCGGCACCGCGCGGAACATCGTGCGAGGCATCCTCGCCCATCGCGCCCGGCAGGCGATTCGCGCCGTGCAGCTCGTGCCCGAGCTCGTCACCGCCTGCAGCCACCTGCTCCTCCCCGATCCCAAGACGCTGCGCTATCGCCCGGTGCATCGCGTGCCGCTGGCGCCGCGGACGCTGTTCAACGTCGGGATCACCGATCAGCGCAGCTTCGCCGCACGAACGCTGCCGCTGCCGGCGATCAAGCAGATCAGCAAGCAGACCGGCACCAAGGTCAACGACGTGGTCCTGGCGATCTGCAGCAGCGCGCTGCGCGGCTACCTCGATGACAAGCGCGCCCTGCCCCGGCGATCGCTCACCGCGATGGTGCCGATCGCCTCGCGCGACCCCGCCGATCTGGACTCGGCCAACCACAACAGCCTCATGCTGTGCAGCCTGGCCAGCGACATCGTCGATCCGCTCGAGCGCCTGCACGCGATCCACCGATCGTGCGTCGAGCAGAAGCAGAACTACGAGCTGTGGAAGGACGTCCCGGTGCCGGAGATCAGCTTCCCGGGCATGGGCGCGGTGCTGCGCCGGTTCCTCCGGTGGTATGGACACAGCTGGTGGGTTGGCCGGCCGCCCGTGCTAGGCAATCTCGTGATCTCGAACATCCCCGGCCCGCCGGTGCCGCTCTACATCGCCGGCGCACGGATCGAGTCGATGTATCCATGCTCGGTCCCGTTCCACGGCCAGGCGGTGAACATCACCGTGCAGAGCTACAGCGATCGGCTCGACGTCGGCCTCGTCGCCGGCCGCAGCGTGGTCCCGGACGTCGCCCAGCTCGCGGACCGGCTGGCGCCTGCGCTCGCCGAGCTGCAGCAGGCGATCGCGCGCCGCGGCGCCGAGCGAGCCCCGACCCCGCGCATCGTCAAGCCCGCCGCGCCGCGTCCCGGCACGACGAATGGCAAGTCCCAACCGGCGGCATGGACCGCATGACCCGACGGCGACATCCGCGGGCTCCGGGGCCCGTCCTCCAGCTGCTCGAGACCCGGGCATGGCTCGAGGCCGGAGCGTCGCTGGCGCTGCTGCCGGTGTGGCGCCTCGCGCCGCGCGGGGACGGCCATCCGGTCCTCATCTTGCCCGGTCTCGCCGCCGGCGACGAGAGCACCGCGATCATGCGCCAGTTCCTCCGCAGCCGCGGCTACGCGGTGAGCCGCTGGGGACGCGGCCGCAACCTCGGCTTCCGCGCCGGTCTGCTCCCCGCGCTGCGCGACCAGATCGCGCAGCTGGTGGCCGAGCACGGGCGAAAGCTCAGTTTGATCGGCTGGAGCCTCGGCGGGATCTTCGCGCGCGAGCTCGCCAAGCAGGTGCCGGACCAGGTGCGCCTGGTGATCACGATGGCGTCGCCGTTCACCGGCCATCCGCGGGCGACCAACGCGTTCCGGCTCTACGAGTGGATGACCG
The DNA here is from genome assembly GCA_005887925.1 of Deltaproteobacteria bacterium. Taxonomy (GTDB): domain Bacteria; phylum Myxococcota_A; class Polyangia; order Haliangiales; family Haliangiaceae; genus JABFXX01. Next base: position 24,794 of record VBLP01000646.1, read on the forward strand.
GCCGCCGCATCGGCGCCACCGAGATCCACGAGCCGCTGCGCGAGCCCCCACCCGTGCCGACGACGTCGATCTGGAGCCGCACCGACGGCGTGGTGTCGTGGCGATGCAGCGTCGAGCGCGAGCGGCCGCTCGTGGAGAACATCGAGATCAACGCCAGCCACCTCGGCATCGGGGCGCACCCGCTGGCGCTGTACGCAGTCGCCGACCGCCTCGCCCAGCCGGAGGGGCAGTGGCAGTCGTTCCGGCGCGAGGGCTGGAGGGCGCTGGCCTACGGCGACGCTCGACGGTAGCTGTCGCATCCCGCGGCGCCTCGGCACGAGAAATGCGTGCAAGGCAGCGCAGAAAGGCAGGTCCTCATGAAGCACTTCGATAACCTCGTAGAGCTCTATCAGTGGAGCTGCGCGCAGTTTGCAGACCGCGAGATGCTGGGAACGAAGCAGGATGGCGTGTGGAAGTGGTTGACCTATCGACAGTTCCGCGCCCTCGTCGATGACGCACGCGCGGGTCTGGCCGGCCTCGGCATCCAGCGCGGTGACCGCGTCGCGTTCATCGGCAACAACAGCGTCGCGTGGGCGGCCGCCGCGTACGCGACCTACGGCGTCGGAGCGGCGTTCGTGCCGATGTATCAGGCCCAGCGGCCCGGCGAATGGCAATTCATCCTGGCCGACTGCAGCGCGCGCGCCGCGATCGTCGCCAACGACGCAACCTATGACGTCATCGACGGAATGCGCGCCAACCTCCCCGATCTGCGGCACGTGATCGGGCTGGCACGGCCGGAGGGCAAGCCGGGATCGTGGCGCGATCTGCTCGCGGCCGGCGCCGCCCTGCCCGTCGAGGCGCTGTCGCCGGATCCCGGCGATGTCGCCGGCTTCATCTACACCTCGGGAACCACCGGCAAGCCCAAGGGGGCACTGCTCAGCCACCGCAACATCACGTCGAACATCGAGGCGGTGCACCAGATCATCGAGCTATCGCCCGAGGATCGCTACCTGTCGTTCCTGCCGTGGGCGCATTCGTACGGCCAGACCGTCGAGCTGCACATGCTGCTCAGCTGGGGCGCGGCAATGGCGATCAACGACGAGCTGCCCAGGCTCCTGGACAACCTGGTCGAGGTCAAACCGACGGTGCTGGTCGCGGTGCCGCGGATCTTCAACCGGATCTACGACGCCGTGACGCGCGAGATCGCCGGGCGGCCCGAGCTGGTCCAGCGCGTCGTCCGCCATGGCCTCGAGCAGGCGCTCAAGCGCACGCGGGGCGAGCCGCTCGGCGCGTTCGACAAGGTCGAGCTCGCGCTCGACGACCGCATGATCTTCCAGAAGATCCGCGACAAGTTCGGCGGCCGGCTGCGCTACGCGTTCACCGGCAGCGCTGCGATCTCGCGCAAGGTCATCGAGTTCATCGACGCACTCGGGATCGCCATCTACGAAGGCTACGGATTGACCGAGACCAGCCCGGTCGTGTCGTCCAACGCGCCGGCCGCCCGCAAGTTCGGCAGCGTCGGCAAGGTCCTGCCCGGCGTGCGCGTGGTGATCGACACCAGCGTCACCGGCGACCCGAAGCAGGGCGAGATCGTGGTCTACGGCCCGAACGTGATGCTCGGGTATCACAATCGCCCCGAGGAGAACGCGGCGGCGCTGATGCCCGACGGCGGCCTGCGGACCGGCGATCTCGGGTACTTCGACGAGGACGGCTACCTCTACATCAGCGGCCGGATCAAGGAGCAGTACAAGCTGGAGAACGGCAAGTACGTGATGCCGTCGACGCTCGAGGAGTCGCTCAAGCTGTCGCCGTTCATCTCCAACGTGATGATCTACGGCGACAACCGCCCCCACAACGTGGCGCTCGTCGTCCCGGACGCGCAAGCGCTGCAGGGCTGGGCCCGCAAGCAGGGGTTGACCTTGCCCGAGACGCCGACCACGGACGAGCGCGTGCACGAGCTGATCGTGTCCGAGATCGACCGGCTGTCCGGTGACTTCAAGGGCTTCGAGAAGCCGCGCGCCGTCGCGCTCGTCGCCGAGGACTTCACGACCGCCAACGGCCTGCTCACCCCGACGCTCAAGCTCAAGCGCACCGAGGTGGTCGCCCGGCACGGCAAGGTCCTCGACGATCTCTACGTGGACCGGACGGCCAGCTAGCCGAGGAAGCGCGCGGCGCCGATCCGTACCACGATGTCCCCACGGGACTGCACCTGAACATCGCCGGCCATTCGCATGCTGCGATGGTGAAAGAGACGCTCGGGTACATCAACCTCGGTTCCTGGTGTGGCAAGGATGCCTATTTCGGGCGGACCTGGCTCGAGTACGCCGAGCATGCCGAGGAGCTGCTGTGCGGAGCGCTGTTCAAGTGGCAAAACGGCACGATCATACAGCAGGGGAAGACGGTCACGGTCCGGACGAAGCTGGCCCACGAGACCAGGGGCGCCTAAACATGGTCGCGTAGGTTGATGGCCAAGAAGAACCGCGCGACGCGACGCGACGCGACGCGACGCGACGCGCGGAGGGGTGAATGGACCGGCTTTGCCGGGCCAGAGGGGGCGGGAAAGACGGGAAAGCACCTCTCGATCGAGGCGGAACAGGGACGCTGACCGAAGGTCAGTGCGTCCCTGTGTAGAACCCGGTCAGCGCTCCGGGCGGGCGGACAGCCGGCGCGCCAGCGCGGTGAGCTCGTCGCGCAGCCGCACGAGGTCGCGCAGCGATCGGCGACAGCCGAGCGAGGGGGGTGGGGACCCCGACGGCTCTGCCGGCGGGGCGGGGGGCCTCCCTCGTGGGATCGATCGCTCGCTCGCGAGGTCATAGCCGGCGCGGCACGCGAGCTCCATCGGGATCCTGCGCGCCTTGCCGCGCAGTGCGCGCCCGGCCGGCAGGCGCTTGAGCAGCGGGGTCAGCGTGCCGGAGTCGAGCGCGAGCCGCTCGCCGAGCTGGTGCACCGCCACACCGTCGCGCTGCCACAGCACCAGGAGCACGAGGTACTGCGGGTAGGTCAACCCGAGCGGCTCGAGCAGCGGCGCGTAGCTGCGGATCACCGCGCGCGACGCGCTGTACAGCGCGAAGCACAGCTGATCGTCGAGCTGCAGCGGATCGCGCACGGCCATCGTCAGGCGAGCTTGACGTCGACGACGATGTTGCCGCGCGTCGCGTTGGAGTACGGGCAGACCTGGTGCGCGGCGGCGACCAGCGCCTCCGCCTGATCGCGCGGCAGGTCGGGCAGGCTGGCCTCGAGCTCGACCGCGAGGCCATAGCCCTGGCCGATCGAGCCGAGCGTGACTTTCGTGGTCACCGACACCGCGCCGGTGGTGATCTTCTTCGCCCGTGCGACGGCGCCGATCGCGCTTCCGAAGCACGCCGCGTAGCCGGCGGCGAACAGCTGTTCGGG
>VBLP01000158.1 GCA_005887925.1 Deltaproteobacteria bacterium
GGGTCGGCGGGATCGCACACGGCGAGCGCGCCCGAGCCGGCGTGGAGCTGGAGCGGCAGCATGCGGACGTCGATCCGCTCATCGCCGAAGCGCTCGCCGTAGCGCAGCAGGCGGGCGACGTCGCGGGTCGCGGGCGGAGCGTCGGGCGTGCCCGGCCCCGACGAGCTCGGTCGCGCCTCGTCCTCCGTGGCAGGTCGCGGCGCCGGCTCACTGCGAGTCTGCGCGCCGATCCGGCCCGATCCGGGCGTACTGCGGGCCAGAGCGGTCGAGGCGCGGCGCGGCGCGGGCGCTCTGGCCGGCCGCTTCGCGGGCGATCGCGCCGACGCCGGCTTCGCCTTCGCGGAACCGGCCGTTCGGGCAGGTCGCGCGCTCGGCCGCGTCACGCGGCGGACGGCGCCCTTGGTCTTTGCCACGCCTCGCACGCTATCATTGCCGTATGCAGCGCGTCTGCAGCGAGTGTCATGCGGTCAACCGGATCCCGGTGCGCCGCCTCGCCGACGCCGGCACGTGCGGCAAGTGCCACGCGGCGCTGCCACCGCACGGCGCGCCGATCGACGTGGCGTCGGCCGAGCAGTTCGACGACATCATCGGCAGCGCGCGCGTCCCGGTGCTGGTCGACTTCTGGGCGACCTGGTGCGGCCCGTGTCGCGCGGTCGCGCCGGAGGTCAAGAAGGCGGCCCACAGCCTCGCGGGCCGCGCCGTGGTGCTCAAGGTCGACACCGACGCGCAGGGTGAGCTGGCGCGGCGCTACCAGGTGACGAGCATCCCGAGCTTCGCGGTGTTCCAGGGGGGCCGGCTGGTCCGCCAGCGCGCCGGCGCGGTCGATGCGCGGCAGCTCGAGCGCTTCGTGGTCGCGCCTCACTGAGCGGCGCGCTCGCCGCCGGCTGCACCTCACGGACCTGTCGTCTCGACGGTGCCGCTGTCCGACATCGTCGAGAACCGTTGTCGGTGCAGCTCGGGTAGCCGTCCGGTAACGCTCCGCGTTTCGTCCGGGGTAGGCAGCTACCCGGAAGGAGTATCGAGCGACCCACGAGGCCCTCTGAATCTCGCCGATAACGTGGCGACATGACCAAGGGAGTTGTCCCCGACGATCCCTGGCCTGGCGGTCGCACTGGGCGATCGCCATGAACACGCGAAGCCAGTGGCGACATCGACTGATCTCCGAGCACGCCGAGGTGGCGCGGCGGATCGCGCTGAAGATGGCGCGGCGCTGCCCGGACTGGGTCGCGCGCGAGGATCTGATCGCCGCCGGTATGCTCGGCCTCACCGAGGCGGCCGAGCGCTACGACGAGTCGCGGACCGAGCCGTTCCTGTCGTTCGCCGAGCACCGGATCCGCGGCGCGGTGCTCGACGAGCTCCGGCGCGGTGACATGCTGCCGCGCCGGGTGCGCCAGCTCGCGCGCAGGATCTCCAACACGATCCGCTCGCTCGAGAACCGCGGCGTGGCGCCCAGCGAGGAGCGGATCGCCGAGGACCTCGGCGTGCCGGTCGAGCACTACCGCAGCGGGCTGTCGCACCTGGTCAACGTCGGCGTCGATCCGATCGGCAACGACGACCAGATCCTGGTCAGCGATCAGCGGCAGGCGCCCGACGAGCTCGCCGCGCATCGCCAGCTCGTCGCCACGGTGCGCACCGCGCTCGGGCAGCTCGAGCCGCGCGACGTCACGATCCTCGGCCTGCACTACCTCGAGGACCTGACCTACCAGCAGATCGCCGAGACGCTGCGGATCACCCCGTCGCGCGTGTGCCAGCTCCTGTGGCGGGCCGTCGAGCGGCTGCGCACCCGGCTCGGCGAGCAGACCATGCAGGAAGCTGCATGAGCCCGCGCGTCGCGCAGGTGATCGGCCGCGTGCTGCTCGCCGACGACGACGCCGGCGTGCGGGCCGCGATGGTCGCCTCGCTGCGGCGCGCCGGGTTCGAGATCACCGCCGTCGACGACGGCGCGCCGGCGATCGCGCTCGCCGAGCCGCTGCGCTTCGAGATCGTGCTCGTCGACCTGCACATGAAGACGAGCGGCGTCGCGGTGATACGCCACTACAAGCAGCGTTACGGAGCCGGAGTGTATTGCGCCGTACTGAGCGGCGAGGACGACGACGAGACGCGCACGATCTGCATGGCGGCGGGGGCGGACGAGGTGTTCTGCAAGCCGGTGCCCGCGTCCGTACTGCGCCGCTGGCTGACCGAGGTGGCCCTTTCGCTGAGGGCCCGGGGCGCGAGCGAACGAAGCGCGTAAGCGATTGAAATTCGCGGCCCGCTCTGCGAGCCTGTTCGTTGCCGAATGGACGAGGGCTCGACACGGGTGAAGGTGATGGTCGTCGAGGATGATCCGGAGGTCGCCAAGGCGATCGCGCGCAAGCTGGGCGGCGATGGCCTCGAGGTCGAGCTCGCCGATGATCCGCGTCCGGTGCTGGCGCGGCTCGACGCCGGCGAGGCCGACGACTGGGACGTCGTGCTGCTCGACGTCGGGCTGCCCGGGATGAGCGGGATCGACGTGCTGCGCCGGTTCCGCGAGGCCAACTCGCTGGCGTCGATCGTGATGCTGACCGGCGATAACAGCGCCAACACCGCGACGACCTGCATGCGCGCCGGCGCGTTCTACTACCTGACCAAGCCGTTCCGGCCGTACGAGCTGTCGTCGATGGTCGAGTCGGCGGCGCGCTACTCGACCCTGCGCCGCGAGCTCGCCGGCGTCCGCCAGGGCATCGACGACGCGTCGGACCAGCTCCTGGTCGGGACGTCGCCCGCGATGCGCAAGCTGCGCGCGGCGCTCGACCGCCTGGCGGGCCAGGACGTCTCGATCCTGATCCGCGGCGAGAGCGGCACCGGCAAGGAGCTGGTCGCGCGCGCATTGCACGAGCGCGGTGCGCGCCGCAAGCGCCGGTTCGTCGCGCTCAACTGCGGCGCGATCCCCGAGTCGCTGATCGACAGCGAGCTGTTCGGCCACGCCAAGGGCGCGTTCACCGGCGCGACCGCCGATCGCCCGGGCGTGTTCGTCGAGGCCGACGGCGGCACGCTGTTCCTCGACGAGATCGGCGACATGCCGACCGCGGTCCAGGCCCGCCTGCTCCGCGTGCTGCAGGAGAGCGAGGTCCGCCCGGTCGGCGGCAGCGGCGTGCGCAAGATCGACGTCCGCGTGATCGCCGCGACCCACGTCGATCTCATGGCCGCGGTCGAGCACGGCCGGTTCCGCCAGGATCTGTTCTACCGGCTCAACGTCGTCGTGCTCGGCGTGCCGCCGCTGCGCGACCGGCTCGAGGACCTACCGATCCTCGCGGCCCACTTCCTGCGCAAGCACGGCGGCCAGACCCCGCTGAGCCTGTCGCCCGACGCGCTCGACGCGATGAGGGACTATCCGTGGCCGGGCAACGTGCGCGAGCTCGAGAACGCGATCCTGCACGCGGTCGCGCTGCACCAGGGCGATGCCCTCATGCCGGAGTCGCTGCCGCACGCGATCACCGCGCGCAACAACGGCCGGCTCACCGCGACGATCCCGGTCGCCGAGACCGAGGGCGGCGACGACCAGCTGCCGCCGCTCACCGAGGCCAAGCGGCGGGCGAGCGCGGTGTTCGAGAAGAACTACCTCACGCTGGCGATGGAGCGCGCGAAGGGCTCGATCTCGGAGGCCGCGCGGCTCGCCGGCCTGGACCGCACCAACTTCCGGCGCCTCCTGCAGCGCCACGGCATCGACGCCACCGCGTTCAAGACCTAGGTCAGGCCGCCGCCCCAGCCGCGAAACCCGTCGGGCGACCACACGCCCCCGTCGAGGATATCGGCGTCCGAGCCGTCGCTGTGGGCGACCCGGATCTCGCGGGTGCCGGGGGGCACGTCGAACGCGACGTCGACGTAATCACCGCCCGCGGCGGGGACGTCGGCCTCGAGGTGCAGCGCTACGGAGGAACAGGCCGCCGCGACGGGGAGCCACATGCCGGCATCGTGCCGCCCGGTCCCAGGCATGCACAAGCGGGGCCGTGTTCCCGCTGCTGACACCGGCGGTGCGGGACGTTCTGCCCCGCGCGCCGCGGCCCGGCGGCGATCGCGCTCACGCGGGCAGGCCGACCCACTCGGCGCTCCGGGTCCACAAGGTCCTCGCGAGCTCGGCGTCGTTGGCGATCGGGTTGGGCTCCTTCTCGATCCCGCCGACGTCGTAGTAGCGGCCGGTGTGGCCGGAGAGCGCGGGATCGGTCGCGCAGCGCAGGCTCGCCTCGGCGCCCTGCTCGGGCGTCAGCATGAACTTCTTGATGAACCAGCGCAGCGGCGCGGGGACGCGGCGCCAGACGTCGGTCGCGACCACGCCGGGGTGCAGCGCGTAGGTCGTGACGCCGGTGCCGTCGAGCCGGCGGGCGAGCTCCTTGGCGAACAGCACGTTCGACAGCTTGGACATCGCGTACTCGTGCATCCCGGTGGTCGTGCGGGTCGGCTTGCGCACGGCGTCCCAGTCGATGCCCTTGGCGCGGTAGTGCGACTCGCTGGCGACGTTGACGATCCGGCCCTGGCCGGCCTGCTTGATCCGGTCGAGCAGGAGGCGCGTGAACAGGTAGGGGCCGAGGTGGTTGGCGCCCCAGGTCAGCTCGAAGCCATCCTTGGTCAGCCCGCGCGAGCCGGCCAGCCCGGCGTTGTTGATCAGGACGTGGATCGGGAGGTTGCGCGCCGCGATCGCCTCGGCGCACGCGCGCACCGACGCGAGGTCGCCGAGGTCGAGGTGGACGTACTCGAGATGAGCGTTGCCGGTCTCGCGTTTGATCTCCTCGATCACGGCGGCGGTCCTGTCCGGCGAGCGGCACGCGAGGATGACCTGCGCGCCGGTGCGCGCGAGCTCCTTCGCGGTGACCTTGCCGATGCCGGTGTTCGCGCCGGTCACGATGAAGGTCTTGTCTGCGAGATCGGCCTTGGGCATGGTGCGGAGGTACCACGACCGCCCGATCGACACTACTTTCGATCCGATCGTCAGCGCGCCTCGTACGGAGGGCGGACAGCTTCATGCGCTCGCGCGCAGAGGGACAACACGATGCAGCTTCGGATGATCTCGATCTCGGTCCTGCTGGCGGCCAGCGCCTGGGCGTGCGGCGCCAAGGCCAAAGGCTCCGAACCACCCGCAGGCGGTGCCGGCGCCTCGCTCTACGACCGGCTCGGCGGCAAGGACGCGATCACCGCGGTGGTCGTGGACTTCGTCGAGCAGCGGGTCGCCAAGGACGCCCGGATCAACGCGTTCTTCGCGACCACCGACATCGCCAGGCTCGAGGCCGGCCTCGCCGATCAGATCTGCGAGGCCACCGGCGGGCCGTGCAAGTACACCGGCAGGGACATGAAGACGGCGCACGCCGGCATGGGCGTCAAGGACGCCGACTTCAAGGCGCTGGTCGAGGATCTCAAGATGTCGCTCGATCACTTCAAGGTGCCCGCCAGGGAGCAGCAGGAGCTGATCGGCAAGCTCGCGCCGATGCACGACGACATCGTGACTGCGAAGTGACTCGCGATCGACGCGGTTAGTACCACGCGATCTCGCGCGGTGGCAGGCCGTGCGCGGCGTCGGTCGCGACCGGGGTCTGGTGCACCGCGGTGCCGCTGGAATAGTCGTACAGCTGGACGCGCGGTGTCGTGGCAAACGCATCCGTCACGTACACGCGCTGGTGTCCGGTGTCGACCAGGACGGTTCCGTAGACGAAGCTATCGCTGGCGTCGGTGATCCGGGTCGCCCGGCCGCTCGCGACGTTGAAGCTCCACAGCTGATCGTGAGGCTCGCCGCCGAACACCCCCGGCGTGACCCCGAAGCCGAGCGCGCCGTCGCTGGCGATGCCCGAGTAGGCTCCGAGCGGGCGGCCACCGAACGCAGCGGCCAGCTGGTGCCGGACCTCGACCAGCGGCGATGCAGTCACATCGATGTACGCGATGCCCGAGGTCTGTGCCTGATCGGCGGCCGTGTAGTCGCCGGTGCAGAGCACGACGAGCGTCCTGGTGGCCTCGACGTACGACATGTCGACGCAGTTCGCGAGATCGGCGATGTCGATGGTGGCGGTGACCCGGTCGGTGGCGGTGTCGATCGCGATCACCCGTCCGTGGGCGAGCGCGGAGAAGTCGCTGCTGATCTCGTTCAGCGCGACGAACAGCGTGCCGTCGATCAGCCGTGCCCGGTCGGGACGGGCCCTCATCACGGCGCCGATCACCGGGATGGCGTAGCTCGACAGGTCGATCCGCCCGGTGATCGCCGGCACCGACGGGTCGATGATCACGATGTCGTCACCGTCGTCGCGGTCGCTCGGGTCCGGCGTCGGCGCGGGGTTGGCGTCGTAGCGAGTCACGTACGCCTTGGTGGAAGACACGCCGGCGACGTCGTGCGGGTTCGCCGCGAATCCGGTGGAGACGTCGAGCTGGTGCATCGGCGCACAGGTCGCGGGGTCGAGCCAGGTCAACGCAGCGCTCTTGCGGTCGATCAGCAGCACCGGGTGGCCGGGCTGCGGCCACGATGGCACCACCACGTCGCCGGTCAGCGGCTGCGTGACCCCGGGCGGGCGCGCGCCCGAGTCGATGCAGTCGCCCCTGGTGACCTGGCCGGTCGATCGATCGAGCAGCGAGATGCTGGTCGACGCGAAGTCGCTGTTGACCACGACCAGGCCCACCCCCGGCGTCTGAACGGTGCCGGAACCCGAGTCCGACCCGCCGTCGGGCGGCGCGCCGGCATCGGGGCGCGATGCGGCGAGGTTGTCACCACAGGCGCCCAAGGTGAGCGCGGTGAGCGCGGTGAGTAGCAAGGCGAAGGAGAGCGAGGTACGCGGCATGTTACGGTTCCTTGGATTGCGGCTGCGTGGCGAGTGCGACGGTGAAGTACAGGGCGCGGCCGGGCAGCGGGTAGGCCAGGAGGTCGCTCTCCCGAGCACCCGTGAGGTTGTCCGCGCTGACGATGAGGTGGACCCGGCCGCGGCCGAGGCCAAGCGATGCACCGGCGCCCACGCGCGTCCGGCTCGGGACGCTCACGAGGTTGGCCGGATCGACGTAGTTGCCGCTCGTGACATCGAGATCGACGTAGCCGCCGAGCTCGGCGCTGCCGATCGCGATGCCGCGCAGCTCGGGGCGCACCGCGACATGGACCCGCGGCCGGCTGGGCAGCTGCTTGTCGTGGGCGGCGGCGCTGTCGCTCTCATCGCGCGCATCGGTCAACGTCGCCTGGGCATGGAGCCGGGCGCAGCCGTAGCGCAGCTCGGCGCTCGACTCGATCCCGAGCACGCGCGCGCTGCCGATGTTGCGCGGGCGCGCCACGCCCGAGGCATTCTGCTGGAGCTCGATCAGATCGTCGCTGAGCACCACGAAGCCGGTCGCGTCGGCGAGCAGCCGGGCACGGCCGCCGGCCCATGCCAGCGCACCGCCCAGATCGGCGGTGATGCCGTGCTCCGGCTCGAGGTCGCGGTTGCCGCGCAAGAACCCGGTGTTGCCGTACAGCTCGAGGAACGTCGGGACGCGGGCGTAGCGTCCGACGTTGGCGCGCAGCGCGATTCCGTCGCCCGGCGACTGGGTGATCCCCAGCCGCGCGATCGCCAGCGCACGCGTGATCGGCGGACCAGGCGCGACGAAGCGGCCGAAGTTGTTGCGCCCGGCCGCGACGTCGCGCGAGGTCTCGAGCCGCAGCGATGGCAGGATCGCGAGGTCGAGCGCGCCGATCCGCAGCGCCACCTCGGCGCCGGTCACGCCGGTCAGCCGCGTCGACATGCCGCCGTGCTCGCCGGTGGTCAGCTCGACCGGCGTGAACGACTCGCGCCGCACATCGAGCACGACCGCCGGGGCCAGCCAGTCCACCGGGGCCCAGCGCATGCGGGCGACGGCCCCGAGCGCGAACGTGCGATCGCGCGCGTCGGTCCGCGCGCTCACCAGCTCGCCGAGCGGGTCGCGGAGCCGCTGCTCGAGCCCGTAGCCGTAGAGCTGCGCGCGCAGCACGCTCGTCGGGCCGGCGTCGTCGTGCGAGCGGTAGGCGAGGGTCGCGACGCCGCGCCGGGTGGTGAGCCGGGACTGCATGGTCGCGAACCGCGGATAGCCGGGCAGGCCCTGATCGCGCGCAAAGCCGAGCGCGAGCACCGAGAGCTCGCGGTCGCCGGGTAGCGCCACGTGACCGCGGATCGCGCTGTCGAGCTCGCGGCTTCCGTTGTTGCGCCGCGCGACGGTCTCGTCGTCGCTGGGATCGAAGGCGATACCCTTGTCATCGACGAACGTGAAGTCGCCGGCGCTGCGGAGCGCGTGCAGCCCTGCGTAGAGCCCGTAGCCAGCGCCGACAAGCGCCGCGGTCGCGCCGCCGAACCAGGTGCCGAACGAACCGCCGCCGGCTTCGAGCGTGGCACCGGTCGCTTCGGGGCGCCGGGTCTCGACCGCGACCACGCCGCCGATCGCCGAGCCGCCGTACGCGATCGGCGTCACGCCGCGATACACCTCGACCCGCGCGACGTCGCCGATCGGCAGCGTCGACAGATCGACCCCACCACCGGAGGCGAGGTTCAGGTTGACGCCGTCGAGGTACACGCTCACCTGCTCCCAGGTCGAGCCGCGCAGCGACAGCAGCGCCGGCGCCGCCACACCGCCGAGGCGCGATACGGCCACGCCCGGCACCGCGTCGAGCAGATCGGCCATGGTCTCGGCGCTCCGCGGCGATCGATCGGCCGTGATCACCGAGGCCGACGCGGCTTCGTCCTCACGCGGACGCACCCCGAGCGGGTCGACGACGATGATCGTTTCGGCGGGGTCATCGGCGCTGGCCAGACGCGGCGCGAGCGCCATGGCGCCCGTTGCGAGCGCGATCACGACGCGAAGTCCGGTCTGGTTCGGCCAGCGAGCGTCGTCCGCGCTCGGGATGGCCAGCGATGACATCATGCAGCCTCGGCCAGTGGAGGACGTGGAGGACGAGGCGTGCACGGCGCCGTGGCGAACGGCTGGTGTGACGTTCTCGTCTTCCGCGAGAAGGTTCATCGATCGCAGTCAGGTTTCCTGGCTTGTGGCTGTCGGAGTCGGGATGACGACTCCGGCGCTGTCTCCTGCCTTCCCAGTCCGCGAGGACCAGTGGCCTATCGGGAGCAGCTCACCACCTACAGTGGCGGGACCGCGCCGGCTTGGGACCGGCTTCCCTGGTAACGCACGGACCACGTCCGCGCGTTCTGCGATCGCTATTCAGTTGTCACGAAGGACGGCGCACAGTACGCAACCACGAGCGGGGCGTCAATCGCCGCCGGCTATTCGCGAGGCCGGACGCAGTAGACCTCGGCGACGACCTCGATCGTCGACGACGGTGACGTGTTGCGGTAGTCGCAGCGCCAGGCCGCGGGGCCGGTGGCGTCGGTCATCGCGAGCGGCTGCGCTCGACACCGCGGTCGCGACCTGGCCGGCGCCGACGGAGATCCGCGACTCCTTGCGCTGGATGTCGGTCTTGTTGCCGTAGGCGGCGGCGGGGCCGGGTGGCCCCTTGGGGCCCTGCGTGCCCTGCGGACCTTGCAGGCCCTGCGCGCCCTGGAGGCCCTGGACGCCCTGGGGACCCTCGGGGCCGGGCGGGCCGGGATCGCCCTTGGCGCCGCGCGGACCTTCGGGGCCGGTGGGGCCGACGCCGCCGGGGCCGGCGGGGCCGGGTGGCCCTTCGGGGCCGGTGGGGCCGGGCGGCCCGGCAGGCCCGGTCAGCCCGGCGGCGCTGCCCCGGGCGAGGAGCTCGGCGGCGACCGCGCGGGTGTCGGCGGCGCCGCGCCGTTCGATCGCCGCGATCCGCAGGTCGTGGTCGTCGAGCCGGGTGGCCGCGCGGTCGACGCGCTCGTCGGTGTCGCTCGCGCGGCAGGCGGGGCCGAGCGCGACGGCGAGCGCGGCCGCGACCGACAACGCGGCGCGCGCGGTGATCGCACGCGCGAGAAGCGGCCACCTCGGCATCGCGGGCGATGTTATGAGATGCGCGGCGCTTGGGCGCGCATCGCGCCGTTTTTTTGCCCCTGCGGATCGACGGGCGTAGGTCTTGGTCGATGATCACCAACCAGCCCGGGATCGAGCTGATCGATGTCCGCCTCGACCATCCGCGCGGCGGCCCGCCGCTGGTGCGCGACGCGAACCTGCGGGTCACCGGCGGCGAGCGCGCGCTGATCGTCGGCGCCGCCGGCGTCGGCACGTCTCGCCTGGTGGCGGCCGTGCTCGGCGAGGTCACCCCGGGCGCCGGCCGCATCGAGGTGCTCGGCCGCGACGTCGGCAAGCTGCGGCGCTCGTCGCTGCGCCTGTTGCGGCGCCGCGTCGGCATCGTGCCCCAGGACCTGTGCCTGCTCGAGGATCGCAGCGCGCAGCTCAACATCGTGCTGCCGCTCGAGATCGACGGCATCCCGCGCTCGATCTCGATCGTCAACGCGGCGCGCGTGGTGATCGCACGCGCGAGAAGCGGCCACCTCGGCATCGCGGGCGATGTTATGAGATGCGCGGCGCTTGGGCGCGCATCGCGCCGTTTTTTTGCCCCTGCGGATCGACGGGCGTAGGTCTTGGTCGATGATCACCAACCAGCCCGGGATCGAGCTGATCGATGTCCGCCTCGACCATCCGCGCGGCGGCCCGCCGCTGGTGCGCGACGCGAACCTGCGGGTCACCGGCGGCGAGCGCGCGCTGATCGTCGGCGCCGCCGGCGTCGGCACGTCTCGCCTGGTGGCGGCCGTGCTCGGCGAGGTCACCCCGGGCGCCGGCCGCATCGAGGTGCTCGGCCGCGACGTCGGCAAGCTGCGGCGCTCGTCGCTGCGCCTGTTGCGGCGCCGCGTCGGCATCGTGCCCCAGGACCTGTGCCTGCTCGAGGATCGCAGCGCGCAGCTCAACATCGTGCTGCCGCTCGAGATCGACGGCATCCCGCGCTCGATCTCGATCGTCAACGCGGCGCGCGTGATCGCGCTGCTCGGCCTCGAGGCCGAGGCGGCCGTCGCGGTCGGCAGCCTGTCGATGGCCGCGCGGCAGCGGGTCGCGGTCGCGCGCGCGCTGGTCCGCGAGCCGGAGCTCCTGATCGCCGATCACCCGACGAGCGCGCAGGACGCCGAGGGCGCCGAGCTGGTGTGCCACGCGATCGCCGACGCCGCGAACCGCGGCACGGCGTGCCTGGTGCTCGGCCGCGACCCCGCGCTGCGCGCGATCGCCGAGCGCGACGGCTGGCGACAGCTCGCGATCGCCTCGGGGCTGCTGCGCCCGCTGTCGCAGCTCGCGCTCGACGGCGACCCGATCGATAGCCTGCTCTGCGATGAGTCGTCGCTGCCGGTCGCGCCTGCCGATGCGCCGGTTCCACCGCCGTCCAACGTGCTGGCGTTCCCGATCGTCGCCCGCTCGGCGGGGGCGCGATGACCGCGACCGCGCGGCGCACGCGGCGCCTCCACGCGCCCCGCCGCGCACGCCCCACCGCCGATGCCACCCGCGAGCCCGATCCCGGCCCGGCGCCGGAGGCCGTGTTCGAGCGCGTCACCGGACCGCACCCCCGGCGCATCGCCCAGGCATGGCCGGGGCACCGGATCTGCGACGAGGACATGTGAGCGGCGGCGACGGATCGCACGCGGGTCGAGCCGCCGATCGCGCGATGACCCAGATCCCCGGAATCCCCGGAATCCCCGGAATCCCCGGAGTCCCCGGAGTCCCCGGAATCCCCGGAATCCCCGGAATCCAGGGATGCCCGAGCGCGACCGATCGTTTGCCGGGCAGGCGACGCGCGATGCGCGAGGCCGAAGGAGCTCCGAGATGATCGAGGAACATCGATCGACCGTGGGCCCGGAGCCGCCTGCGGATCCGGCCCGGGTGACCCGGGACGATCGATCCACGAGGCGGTCCGGCGCCGAGCGCGGCACCGGACTCGGTCGCGCGGGGAGTCGGATCGCGGCGGCGGCGCGGCGGTCGCTCGCGATCGCGCTGCGCCGGCCGCGCGCGGCGCTGTGGACGACGTTCGCGCTGGCGTGCGCGCTGTTCCTCGCCGGTGGCGCGGCGATCGCCGCGGTCGCGATCGATCGCTGGGCCGCGGCGCATCCGGGCGCCGGCGCCAGCATGGTGATCTACCTGGGAGATGGTGTCGACGAGGCCGGTGCGGCCGCGCTGGTCGGCGAGCTCGGCCGGCTCCGCGGGGTCGAGCGCGCCGAGCTCGTGCCGGCGGCCGAGTCGGCGAACCGGCTGACCCGCGCGCTCGGCGCCGACCCGGCGCTGCTCGAGGGCATCGACCTCGCGAGCCTGCCGGCCTCGGTCGAGGTCCGGCTCGCGCCCGGCGTGCGCGACGTCGTGGCGATGAGCCCGACCCTGCGCGCGCTGCGCGGCGCTCCCGGCGTGGCCGACGTCGTGGTCGAGGACGGCGGCGGCGATCCGGTCGCCGGCGAGCTCGCCACGGCGCGCGCGATCGCGTGGGCCGGCGCGGCGGTGTTCGCCGCGATCGCACTCCTGATCGCGCTCGCCGCCGTGCGCATCGGCCTCGATCGCCCCGACCGCGAGGCCGCCGTGCTGGCGCTGCTCGGCGCATCGCCGGGGTTCACCGCGATCCCGAGCGCGCTCGCCGGTGCGCTCTACGGTGCCTGCGCCGCCCTGCTCGCCGCGCTGACGCTCGGTCTCGCCGTGCACGCCAGCCGGCTGCCGCTCGCCGCGATCGAGCTGGCCGCGCCGGACGCGAGCATCGCCGCCGGCCTGCTCGGCCTGGTCGCGCTCGGCGGCGCGATCGGCCTGGTCGGCGGTGGGCTGGCCGGAGTCGCGCATGCCCGTTGATCGTCCCCGTGGCGCCGCTCCGGTTGCCGGGTTCCTACCGCGCGCGCCGACCGGCTGGCGCGCTGCCGTCCTCGCGCTCGCGGCCCTCGCGGCGATCACACCGCGGCTCGCAGCGAGTGCGCCGTCCGGCGGCGGCGATCCCGAGGACACCGGTGCCGCACCCGCTGCTGCGCGAGCCGTCACCCCCAGCGCCGCGGTCGCGCCGCGCGATGCGCTGGCCGGTCAGCTCGACGACCAGGTCGCGTCGGTCGAGCGTGCGCTCGCGGCCGTCGGCGACAAGCTGTCCGCCGCGGAGGTCGCGCGCATTCGCCGCCTGGGCGCCGCGATGCGCGCCGGCCACGCCGCACCCGGCGACCGCGCGGCGCTCGTGGCCCGGCGCCGCGCGGCGGCCCGCCTGCTGCTCGAGCGCGATCGCGGCGAGCGCGCGCTTTTCGCCGACGAGATCGCCCGGCTGCGCGCGGCGCGCACGCGGCTCGCCGGCGAGCGGGCCGAGCTGCCCGGGATCGCGCTGCCGACCGAGCTCCTGCGCCCCGCGCCCGGCAAGATCGCCCGGCACTTCGGGACGCTCGAGCACGAGCGCTCCCGGGCCGCGCTGTCGCGCCGCGGCCTCGACATCGAGGTCGGCGATCACAGCCCGGTCGTCGCGCCCGCCGCCGGCACGGTGCGCTACGCCGGCGCGATCCGCGGGCTCGCTCAGGGTGTGATCCTCGATCACGGCGCCTACGTCACGGTGGTCGGCAAGCTCGCCGAGGTCGCGCTGCCGGTCGGTGCGCCGATCGCAGCCGGCGACCGCATCGGCCGCGCCGCGCGCCACCGGGTCTATCTCGAGGTCCGGGTCAAGCTCGGTCCGGGCGGCTTGCCGATCGACCCCGAGCCGCTGTTTGCCGCGGATCACCCGGCACCGCCGCGGCCGCGACTGCGCTGACCTCCGGGGGT
>VBLP01000647.1 GCA_005887925.1 Deltaproteobacteria bacterium
TTTCAGTGGAGCGCACCGGCGGCATTCAACATCCGCGGTGGTAATGACACCGCGCGCCAAGTCTCCGTAGGCTCCACGCGCTTCCAATCGCGTCTATGCCCAACCAGGAGTTCAGCTGAGAGTCTATGCCGTACTTCTTCTCGGCTTTTTCTATAAGTCATTGATTATTTGTGGGCTGTACTGGGATCGAACCAGTGGCCCCCGCCGTGTGAAACGGAAGTAGGGTGCCTAGGAATCAACGAAATGCGAGCGGTGCCCTCAATTGCAACAAGGGCTTGTTGTCATTTGATATCACTTGATATCACGCAATGTCACGACCGCACTGTCCCAAAATTGTCCCAGCGGCCGCTGTCGTTACAAGCGGCGGCTTTCCGCCCCGAAGCGACCCGCCGGTCCTCACTATACAGACGGTCGATCTTGCCGGTGCCCAGCGCGGCGATCAGTAGCAACTCATTTAAACGAGGCGAGCCAGCCATCTTCGGACAGAACTAGAATCGGATCCGCACCCGGGCGCCCCCGCCCGGCGAATCGGAGATGTTGACGGTGGCGCCGTGCACGGTGGCGATCTGTCGTACCAGCGTGAGTCCTACACCACTGCCCTGACGCTTGGTAGTGAAGAAGGGCACGAACACCTTGTCGCGCTGCTCCGGAGGGATGCCGGGGCCGTTGTCAGCCACCGTTATTACCACATGAGCCCCCGGCTCCTGATGCGCGGAGAGAGAAATCCGCGCCGCGGCTTCGTCGCGTACGGCGTCCATGGCGTTGCGCATCAGATTGATCAGCGCTTGATCGAGAAGTTCAGTGTCCGCCGCAACTTCGAGTGTCTCCGGCTCCACCGACAGAGTGAGCTCGATATGGCGGGTCGCTAATTCTGTGGCTAAGAGCCGCTGCAAACGCGCGAAGACGCGCCCCAGCGAGACGACCTCAGTCTTGGCTTCCAACCGCCGCGTCAGGCGCCGGTGGTTCTGCACGAAGTGCAGCAATCCCTCGCTGCGTCGGGCCATGGTCTCGAGGGCTTCGCCGACTTCGGTCAGGGGGGTCTTGCGCGCGTCGTCGGCCGGTAAGTTGCTGAGTAGTTCAGACACAAGACCGCGCGCGGTCGCGGCCAGGGAGGAGATGGGAGTGAGTGAATTCATCACCTCGTGCGCCATGACCCGGATCACGGTCTGCCAGGCTGCCAGCTCGTGCGCGGTGAGTTCGGTTTCGATGTTCTGAAGCGAGATGAGCCGGCGGCGCACGCCGGACAGCGTGACGCCGGTGGCCGCTGCTTTGAGCTGTAGTGGCCCGCCGCTGCGCTCCATCCGCACGATGGCGCCTTCGCCGGGCTTCAGACTGTCGAGTCCGGCGGAGAAGGCCGCACCATGGCGCGCAAAGTCTGCCGCATCGGAGCAGCCATGCTCGGAAAGCCTGCGTGCGGCCAGGTTCAAAAGCTGCACGCGATTGCGCTCGTCCACCGAGATGAGCGCCACCGGTACGTGGGCCATCAGGGTCTGCAGGTACTGAGCATGCTCCTGCTGCTCCGCCCGGCCGGCGTGCAGTTGCTCGAGGACGCGCGTCATGGCGGCGCCAAGCCCCGCAAAGGCGGTGTCGTTGGACAATCCGGCGAAGCTGGTAGCCGGATCGTCGAAGGCGACCGCGTTCAGAAAGCGCGTGACCTCCTGGCCGGAACGTGAGACGAAGCGAATCAGCTGTAGTACCTGGAGCAGCGCGATGCCCACAGCCAGGGCAATGGTCACATACCAATGGGTGTAGCCGACCATCCAGGTCAATGCCGCCAGCGTCACCACCAGTCCGATGACCTGCAGCACGATGCGCGCATGGAAGCGGCTAAAGTCCATACTTCTCCATGCGGCGGTACAGGGAAGTGCGCGTCAGTCCGAGCGCCTCGGCAGCACGAGAGATGTTGTGATGGTGCCGCTCCAGTGCGCGCGCGATCGCCGCCTTCTCGATCATATGGAGCCGCGACGCCTCGTCCGTGGACTCCTGCGAAACCTTCCCGTCCGCGAGCGGAAAATCGGCAAGGCCCATCAGATCCGAGTCGCTTAGGATCACTGCCCGCTCTACCGCATGGCGTAGCGCCCGCACGTTTCCCGGCCAGTCCCACTCGTTGAGCCGCTCGATGACGGCGGCCGACAGCCGTTTCGCCGGAAGATTGTACTTCTGGGAGTAGAAGCCGACGTAGTGCTCCAGCAGCAACGGAATGTCCTCCCTGCGCTCGCGCAGGGACGGCAGGGCGATCTCCACAGTGTTGATGCGGTAAAGCAGATCCTCACGGAAGACATTCGGGTCGGCGAGACGCTCGCGAGGGATATTAGTCGCGCAAATGAGGCGTACATCGATGGGCTCGGGCTTCTCCGCGCCCACGGGCACGACTTCGCGCCGCTCCAGTGCGGTGAGGAGCTTGCTCTGCATATGGAGCGGTACATTGCCGATCTCATCCAGGAACAGCGTGCCGCCGGTCGCGGCGCGGAAGAAGCCGGTGCGGTCCTGCTTGGCGTCGGTGAAGGCGCCGCGACGATGGCCGAACAGCTCACTTTCAAAGAGCTGCGGCGATAGGGCAGCCATATCGACTCGCAGGAACACCTCGCCGGCGCGGCGCGAGAGCCGGTGGAGCTCGCGCGCCACCAGCTCCTTCCCGGTGCCGTTCTCGCCGAGGATCAGCACGTTGGCGTCGGTGGGGGCGGTGCGGCGTATGGCGCCGAACACCTTCAACATCGCGGGGGCTGTGCCGATCATGCTGGACTCGGCATGCGTGGTGGCAGCAGCGAGCCCTCGGTTGCGCTCGCGAAGCTCGGCGGCCTCCAACCGTGAGCGCCGGAGGTTCAGCGCCGCGGTGAGCGTGGCCACGAGGCGCTCGTTTTCCCACGGCTTGGTAACGAAATCGGCCGCGCCACCCTTCATCGCCTCCACCGCTAATCCCACATCGCTGTGCGCCGTCACCATCACCACCACCGCCTGCGGATCGATGCCGAGCACCTCGGCGAGGCGCGCCAAGCCTTCGGCTCCATCATCGGCGCCGGCACGGAAGTTCATGTCCAGCAGCAGCACGTCGAAGGCACCCCGGCGTGCCCAGTCCGCTACCGCGGAGGGGTCGCTCAGAGTTTCAACCGCGGTGAAATAGCGCCTCAGCAAAAGCCGGGCAGCGTGGAGGACGTCCTCGTCGTCATCGACCACGAGAATGCGGGCAGCTTTGGCTTCGGAGGCCATGTACGATAACGGACAAGTGTACGAGCTAAATGTACGAAAACGGACATCTCTGCGCCAGGCCAAGATATATCCCATTGAATTGAAAGAAGGCATTCCTGGCACTGAACTTGCTTTGCAGGGGGTGTGGATAGGATGTCCAGCGACCATTTGATAATCAGCCTGCGGAGGCGGATGAAGCGCGGTGCACCTGCGCCGAGTTCACTTGCCCTGGGTGGTCGTGTTGCTGTCCGCCGGTATCGTCGGGGCATGGCTCCTGTCCGCCAGGGGCGGCAATGTCTATCGCGCGCCGCTCAGCCAGATCACCTTCGGTACCGTCAAGGAAGGACCTTTCGAGGACTACGCGGCGGTACGCGGCACCGTGGCGCCCCTGATCACCGCCTACCTCACCACGGACCAGGGTGGCGCGGTCAAACAGGTCCTCGTGGAAGATGGCGCCCGCGTGAAGGCCGGCGAGCCATTGGTCGTGCTGTCCAACCCTGCCTTGCAGCTCCAGGTCGCGGCGCAGCAGCTCACCTTTGAGCAGACCCGATTCAAGTACCAGCAGGACCTGCTCAACATCGAGCACCAGATCAGCACGCTGCGCGCCAACCTGGCGCGCGACAAGATTCTGCTGGACGGCAATGCGATTGCCCCCAGCACCTATCTGCAGGAGCAAGAAGAGTACGACTACTACACGAAGCTTCGAGCAGCGACCATCGCGTCGCGCGCCACAGAGCAGCGGGTGCGCGCCACGCAACTGACGGGTGATGCAACGGGCAAGGCTGATATCGCGAACGCCGGAGTCGAAGCCTTGACCATCCGCGCGCCGATGGACGGGCAGCTGACCGCGCGAGATGCGGAAGTCGGCCAATCCAAGGCACAGGGTGCCGTGCTGGGGCAGGTGAACTCGGCCGACCGCTTCAAGCTCTCCGCGCAGATTGATGAGTACTATCTCGGCCGAGTGATCGTCGGTCAGGAAACGCGCTTCAGCATCGACGACCGCGACTACCGGGCTCATGTATCCAAGGTCTATCCACAGGTCAGCGGCGGCACGTTCAAGACGGACTTCTACTTCGATGGCGT
>VBLP01000648.1:0-1218 GCA_005887925.1 Deltaproteobacteria bacterium
ACAGTTCGCAGGTACCTATGCGGTGCCAGTGCATCGACAGATGCGCCGCCGCCCCATCGGACTGTCTCGATGGCACTAACCCCGCGTTCGGGGCAGTGAGGTGAAAGGCTCAGCCGGAGCCACACTGAGGGCGTATAGTTGATCATTGTTCATTCATCATGGATCATTCCGGCGGCGGCTCGGGTGGCGAAATTGGTAAACGCAAGGGACTTAAAATCCCTCGGGGGCGACCCCTTGCAGGTTCGACTCCTGCCCCGAGCACTGGCATTCATCGCGCTGCTCGCGGCCTCTCCGGCTGCCGCGCAGCAGTCACGCGGCCACGCGCGCATCGCCGTCGTGCCGATGGCGTCCGGCGACGGGCAGGCGAGCGGTGACGAAAAAGCGGCGCAGCTGCGCGACTTCGGCGCCGACGCGTTCGTGCTCCTCCTCACCCGTGCGCTAGCGGAGAACGCGACGACCGCTCGACGTCTGGACGACGCCACGGGCGTGTGGTTCACCGGCGGCGATCAGACCTTGCTGGCCCCCATCCTGCGTGACACGCCGACCCTCGCCGCGATGAAGGCACGCTATCGCGCGGGCGCGGTCGTCGGCGGCACGTCGGCCGGGGCCGCCGTGATGTCCGACTCCATGCTGACCGGGAATCAGCACCCGCCGGGCGACACGCTCGGCTACTACGGCGACGAATTCCCCACGATTGCGCGCGGCGTCATCGAGGTCGTCCCGGGGTTGGGGTTTGTCTCCGGCGTGATTCTCGATCAGCATTTTGTGCGGCGGGAACGTCACAACCGACTCTTCGCGGCCGTCCTGGAACGCCCGGCTCTGCTGGGTGTCGGCATCGACGAATCGACCGCACTCGAAATCGGTCCTGACGGGACGTGGACAGTCCGAGGTCTGGGGGTCGTCGTCCTCTACGACGCCCGTGCGGCGCAGCTCACACTCGCCGGACGTGCTCTGGGCGCCATCGATGTTCGCGTTCACGTGTTGCCCGCAGGATCCAGGTTCGATCCCCGCCGCGGCAGGATTTCCCTGCCGCCCTAGAGCCCTTGCTCACGAAGGTGTCTCGCAGCAACATGGGGAATCTGCTGTTTCCCTTTGTAAGGAGGTTACCCATGAGGCAGTTGCAACGTTGGACTGTGCTTCTCCCCGTCATCCTCGCGGCCATCGCGCCGCCAGCGGCTGCGCAAGGCACCGCCAGCGTTTCGGGTCGCGTCGTAGACT
>VBLP01000648.1:1251-5197 GCA_005887925.1 Deltaproteobacteria bacterium
CGGCAACTGCGCGTTGCGCGCGCAACGCATCGGCTTCGCGCCGCAGACGCGCCAGGTCGCGCTGACCGACGGCAGCAGCGCCACGGTCGACTTCGAGCTCACGGCCGCGGCGACGACATTGAGCGACGTGGTCGTGACCGGCTACGGCACCGACAGTCGCACGAATCTGAGCAGCTCGGTCGCGTCGGTCAGCTCTGAGGAGCTGGCGAACACGCCCGTGGCCGGTGTGGATGCCCCGATGCAGGGAAAGGCTGCCGGCATCCAGGTGACCCAGAACGCCGGCAATCCGGGCGTCGGGATGACGGTCCGAATCCGTGGCGCCGCGTCGATCTCCGCGAGCAACCAACCGCTCTACGTCATCGACGGCGTGCCGATGTTGCGCGACGACTTCTCGCAGCTCGGGGTGGGTGGACAGGATCTCACGGCCACCACGGGACTCAACCCCGATGAAATCGAGAAGATCGACATCCTGAAGGACGCCGCCGCGGCGGCGATCTACGGTTCACGCGGCTCGAACGGCGTCGTGATGATTACGACCAAGCACGGAACCGCCGGAGCGACGCGGATGACGTATACCACGTACGCCGGCTCGCAGGTGGTGCCGACGGAGAACCGGTGGGACCTGATGAACGCCAAAGAGTATGTGACGTACATGAATGAAGCGGCCGCAAACGACGGCTACGGCCCATTCTTGTTCGGCGATCCAGACACCATCGACGTCGCGCACAACGGCAAGGGGACTGATTGGCAAGCTGCCGTCTTCCGCACGGCGCCGGTCACGAACTACACGGTCGGGCTGAACGGGGGCTCGGATCGGGTCCAATACTTCCTGTCCGCGTCGCAGTTCAAGCAGGAAGGCGTCGTCATCGCGTCGGGCTACACGCGTGAATCAGGTCGGCTCAACCTGGACGTCACCGCCTCACCAAAGCTGCACTTCCGGAGCGCACTCTCAGTGAGCCGCGAAGAACACAAGCGCATCGAGAATGACAACAGCATCGCCGGCGTCGGCACGAATGCGATCGCGAGCCAACCCTGGCTGCCGGTCATGCGTCCGGGAACGAACATCTTCACGACGACCGACGACGGCCTGGCGTACGAGAATCCCGTCGCCATTGCGACGTTTGACAAGACGCAGTCGCGTGGCTTGCGGGTGATCGGCAGCGTCGAAACCAACTACGCCGTCACCGACAAAGTCACCCTGAACGGGCGTCTCGGCGCCGATGTGCTGAACCTGCGTGACTTGCGCTGGTATTCGCCGAACGTGGCCGGCTCGTACGGTGAAAGCGTGGGCGGTGAATCGGTCATCGGCAACAACACGCCCACGCGCTACGTCGTCGAAGGGTTCGCCGACGTCCACCCGCGCCTCGCGGGGTCGGCAACGCTGGCGCTGACCGCGGGGTCGAGTGCCGAGTGGAACTCGTCGGAGCTCGATTACCTCGACGGGATCACGTTCGCAGGCGATCAGTTCCAGTATCCCGGCAACGCCGCCACGGTGGTGGCCTATGACGGGGATTGGACCGGTTACAACCTGGTTTCGTTCTTCACGCGCGCGAACGCGAGCCTCAAGGATCGTTACCTGCTCACCGCGAGTGTCCGCACGGATGGGTCATCGCGGTTCGGGAGCCAGAATCGCTGGGGCACGTTCCCGGCGATCGCGCTCGGCTGGAAGGTCACCGAGGAGCCGTTCGCCCAGGGGCTCGCGCGCCGTGGCAACCTCAAGCTGCGTTTGTCCTACGGAGTCACGGGGAACCAGGATATCGCCGACAACTTCGCGCCGCTGTCCCGTTTCGGCCGCGCCAACTACGGCGACGTCGCGGGGTTTGCTCGCAACAGCTTCGGCAATCCCGCCCTGAAGTGGGAGCGGACGCGGGAGTACAACGCCGGTTTCGATCTCGGCATCTTCGGTAATCGGGTCAACATCATCGCCGATTGGTACAACAAGCGGACGGACAATCTCCTGCTCAACCGTCCCATCACGGGTACGAGCGGCCTGACGACGGTGACACAGAACATCGGCAGCATGGAGAACGGCGGCTACGAACTCACGATCAACGCGCTCGCGCTCCAACCAGCGGATCCTGCGGGACTACACTGGGCATCCGATTTCAACATTTCGTGGAATCACAATAAAGTCACCAAACTGTTCGAGAACCAACCGTTCACGGTCGGACTGTACAATGTCAATCGCATCGAAGTCGGCCACCCACTCTCGGAGTTTTACGCGCTTCGCTTCACGGGCGTGGATCCCGCAACCGGCGATGCGCAGTACGCCGATATCAATAATGACGGCACGATCAACGATGCCGACCGGGTGTTCGTCGGCAGCCCGCATCCCAAGTATTGGGGTGGCTGGACCAACACGCTGAGCTGGAAGGGCTTCGACCTCAAGGGGTTCCTCCAGTTTACGCAGGGGCACACGATTTTCAACGCCATCAACGTGTTCGCCAACGATGCGGGCTATTACTACGACAACAAGTTCCGCAGCCTGTTGAACCATTGGCGGCAACCGGGCGACATCACCAACCAGCCGCGCCCGAGCTTCGACGGAAACTCGAATGTCGTCGGCAAGATCTCGAGCCGCTATTTCGAGAACGGGTCCTACGTGCGGCTGCAGGAGGTGACGCTCGGCTACCGGATTCCCACGCGCTGGGCCAAGCTGCTCCGCATGGAGGACTCCCGGATCTACGTCTCGGGCCGGAACCTGCACACCTGGACCAAATACACCGGGTACTCGCCGGACGTGAATAGCAACGGTTCGAGTTCCAACACCTCGCTCGCGACGGAGTTCTACGCCTATCCGCTCGCGCGCACAATCATGGTCGGCATCTCCGGCGCCTTCTAACCATCACTATGGGAGCCCTTATGAACTGCAAGAGTCTTCTCCCGGCGGTGCTGGTACTCGTCGCCGCCGGCTGCAATTCGATTTTGGATGTCAAACCGATCAATGAAATCTCGGAGCAAGCCGCGATCACGAGTCCGGCGGGAGCCCGGGCGGCCCTGGCCGGGATGTATGACGGTTTGCAGAGCACGGGATACTACGGCGGCACGTTCGTCTTCTTCGGCGACTTGTCCGGTGACGACGTACGGCACACCGGCACGTTCACGACGTATCGCCTTGCGGATAACAATCAGCTCACCGCCGACAACACAACAATCCAGGGTTTGTGGGACGCGATGTATCGTGTCGTAGGTCGGGCCAACGTGCTCATCGCGCGTGTCCCCACCCTGTCGACGACCGATCCCACCTGGCCCGCCGAGCGGGATGAGATCATGGGAGAGGCGTACTTCGTCCGGGCGCTGACCTTCCACGATGTGCAGACGCTGTGGGGGGAGCAGGCGCCGAGTGGCATGGGTGTGCCCATTCCGCTGGTGCCGGTCTCCGACATTCCCTCGTCGTCGCAGATCACGCGTGCCACGACCGGCGCAAAGCTGAATCGTTGATGACCGTGTCCGGCGCGTCGCCCGGTGCAACTCATGGCAATATCGGCGCGGTGCATGCTATCCGCTCGCGGGTGTACCTGTTTCAACAGAATTGGGCGGGGGCGGAAGCCGAAGCCCAAGCGGTCGCCGCCATGGGGTATGCGCTCGACGCGGACTACGGCGCCATGCTGAACGATGGCTATAGTAGCGAAGCCGTTTTCGTCCTCGATTTCACAGCGGTCGATTTTCAACTGCTCGGCTACTACTACCGCGCGAAGGGGGCAGCGGGCGGTCGTCGCGAAATCGGGCCGACCACCACGTTCATTCAGCAATACTCCCCAGGCTTTGTGAGCGGCAACCCGGCAACGTTCGTCACGACGGATCTGCGTGGGCAGCACGACATCAGGTTTCAGGGCACCACGGTGTTCGGGGGGAAGTGGGAAACCGGCATCGGCGGTGAGGACTACCACGTGATTCGCTTTGCCGAAGTGCTGCTCAATGAGGCGGAAGCCGAAGCGCAGCAGGG
>VBLP01000049.1:0-3299 GCA_005887925.1 Deltaproteobacteria bacterium
TCGTCGTCATGGCACCGACCCGCGCCAATGCCGGACCGCCGGGAGGCGGCGCGCCGAGCGACCTCGTCGTCATGAACCTCGACGGCACCGAGCGCGTCCAGATCACCCACGACGATCGGCTCGAGTTCCTGCCGCACTTCGCGCCGGACGCGACGCGGGTTGTCTACACCAAGTTCGAGCGCGGAACGTACGGCACACCCGGCGCGGTCACCGACATCGCGGTCTACGACTTCACGGCCGCCGCCGAGACGCTGCTCACTCATCGCGGTGACGCCGCCCAGGCGGCCTGGTCGCCCGACGGCTCGACGATCGCGTTCCTCGTGCACGGGCCGTCGACCGGCGCGTCCGAGCTGTGGCTGATGGATGCCGACGGCGCCCACCAGCGCCGGGTCGCAGCATCGAGCGGGCGGGACGACGACGCGGTCTGGGGCGACATCGCGTGGTCGAGCGATGATTGGATCTTGTTCGTGGTCGCCGAGCAGCCCGCCGGCCCGTGCTTCAAGGTCAGGCTCGACAAGATGCGCCCCGATGCCAGTGAGCGGACCAAGGTCAGCGACGGCGGACCGAACTGCACGCCGCCGGGCATGGAGCAGAGCGGCGATGCCGACCCGGGGTTCTCCGCCGACGGCCGCACGATCTACACGTCGCGCGGCTTGCCGCAGAGCCCCCCAGGTGCCACGCAGCCGCCCGGATCACCGCTGATCCTCACGGAGCGCAAGCTGCTCGCGCTGTCGAGCGACCCGTGGACTGCCGGCAAGCTCGAGACCGACCTCAGCCTGCCTTCGGAGCCCGACTGCATCGAGGGAGTACCGAAGGGCTCGCCCGACGGCACGCGCGTCCTCGTGTTCCGCATGTGCTTCGGGCGCGGTGCTGGGCCGGCCGGCGTTTACCTGAGCGATGCCGCCGGGTCGTTCCGGATCTTCGTCGCCGACGGCTTCGGGCCGGACTGGAACCCGACGCGTTAGGTCGCGTCGCGACCCGCCGTAATCGCCCGTCATGGTCATGGGAGGCGCGGCGGTGCCATGCAACGGTGTCCGGCTCTTGGCCGGATCTGGGACAATTGTCCGGTTGTCGGACATAACCCGGACGGCGACGAGTATGGCCAGGCCGACAAACACACCGCCCGCAGCACGGCGATGCGCTCAGAAGTCGTTGGCTCGATGAGGATTTGCTGCCAGCCCAGGGAGGGCCAGGTCACGACCGAATCCGACCGCTTGCGCATGGCGCGCTGCTTGCTGTCGGCCCGCGCGTGGTGTCGTTCCGCCATCAGATCCTGGTCGAGCTGTTCCGCAACTGCGGTGAGCTCGCGCCCGAGCTGCTGCGGCGCTGCGCCGGCATCGATCTCGACCACCGCCGCACCGAGATCGGCTCCGCCGATCTGTCGCACGTCGAGTCCCCCGACTACCGTGCGGACTCGGTGGTCGTCCTGCATGGCGAGGACGACGCCATCCGGTCGGCCGTCATCGTCGAGGTCCAGCTCGCCACCGATCCGACCAAGCTGCGCAGCTGGCCGGTCTACGTCACCACCGTACGGGCCCGCCTCGACTGCGCGACCGTGCTGCTGGTCCTCACCAGCACGGGGCGGGTCGCGCGCTGGGCTCGGCGGCCGATCGCGACCGGTCATCCCGGGTTCATCCTCGTGCCGGTGGTACTCGACTTCCACGACCTGCCGCGCATCATCGATCCCAGAGCAGGACGGAAGCTGCTCTATGGCTCGGGGCTGTTCGGGAGAAATACTCCAGGCAAGAATGCCGCGGAGCTCACCGCGCTGCGAGAGTCGGGCTTCACCACGGTGATCCTGTGGACCATTCACGTCGATCCCGACGGCACGCTCGTCTACAACAACACCGTCATCGTCCGCGATGGCGTGTTCGCCGCCACGTACCTCTACCCGCTGACCTGGTCAACCGGCTCACCGCGAGCGGCTCATCGGTGCAGAACGTCCTGTGCTGCATCGGCAGCGGCGGCGTGAACGACTTCACCAACATCAAGGCGCTGCTCGCGACCCCGCAGGGCAAGCTGACCCTGGTGCGCAACTTCAGCGCGCTGTCCTCGGCGTTGCCGATCAACGGCTACGATCTTGACGACGAGGATCTGTACGACGCACCCACGATCGCGACGCTGAGCGAGATCCCGGGATCACCGGCGGCTTTGTGTGGAACTCGTCGGCGATCTTCGGCTCGAGCTACACGCCGCGCGACTACGCCCAGGCGATCATCACCGGACTCGGTGGCGGAACGCACGCTCGGCGTTAAACCAGATCATCGACATGGGTAGAGAGCTCGAGGTCTACATGGGCAAGCCGGCCGAGGCCGACCCCTGCGTGCGCCCGCGCCCTACCGCGAGCTGGACGCGCACGGACTCGTCTGTTTACTTGGAGCGATACGCGAAGAACTGGCCGTGCATCCGGCGCAGAAATGCCTCGACCCGGGGCACAGCGCGGTCTGCTTCGCGTCGATCCACGCCTTGATCGACATGGGCGGGAACGTTCGAAAACAGAAGAAGCAGCCGCACCGAATACTCGCCTCGAGCTCTACCCGATGTCGCGACGCGTGCTCTTGCGCACCGACGAGCAGTGGATCGATGCGCTTGGTCGTTGCTGTGGTCGTCGTTACGACGGACTCCGACGATCCGGAGGGTCACCGTACCACGCGCCCATCGACGAATGCGACGAGTGTGCATGAATCGCCGATGCAAGCCGCCGTGCCATGAGCCCGCGTGCCGTCGAATCGCGAGCGTGCTATCGTGGTCGGCACGGCCAGGAGGACGCGGACTCGGGAGTCGTCCGAGGATGCGGTTATCCTGGCGAGCTGAGGTGGAATGTATCGAGGCGAGCTGCAGAAACTCGAAGGAGTCTGGACGGGTACCGAGCGAATCGACGGTGAAGAAGGTCTCCACGAGGCCCAGGGCCGATGGGACTTCCACACCGTGTTCGATGGCCGGTTCCTGCTGTGCGACTACGTGCAAACCGCGCCGGAGCGCCCGACATCTGTCGGCCACGGCGTGTTTCGCAAGGATGACATTACCGCTGCGCTCACGGTGTCATGGTTTCGCAGCCCACGCGCGTCGAGCACCCAGCAAAATGAGGGGATCGCCGAGGGTGACAAGCTGGTGTTCGTGGAGGCGACCGCGAGCGGGTCGACGCGCACGACCTATTCGGTGGCTCTGAACCGGCTGAGCGTAGTCACCGAGCGCTCCGTCCGCGGAGGCGCGTGGAAGCCGGTATTCGAGGGGTCGTACCGCCGGCCGCGCGGCTAGCTGGCGATCCTCGAGTCACGCCCGGCAGCCCTTCGTCGCCA
>VBLP01000049.1:3304-31047 GCA_005887925.1 Deltaproteobacteria bacterium
CGCGACCTTGTCCGGCGTCTGGACGGACTGCACGCGAGAGATATCAGTTGCTTAGCGGAGCCTCGGGGCCGTTTCGCCAATCCTTCGCCAGTGCGTCGGGGATCTCCGACGGTGCCGAGGGATTGCGCGCTGATTTTCCGGTCGACGTTGCCGCCGTCGGAGCTGCGCCCGGCGTGCCGAGCTCGACGACGATCATCCACCGGGCTCGAACGCGGGCGTCAGCATCGCCGTCATCGCGTCAGGGCGGACGACGCCGCTGTGCGTGAACCACGCGGCTGCTTGCCGCGACAGCTCCGCGCCCCGATCGCCGCCGCACAGCTGCGCCAGCCGGCGGCGCGCCGCAGTGGCGAACAGCGCCAGATCGGCCGCGTCGAGGGCCGCGATCGCCTGCGCCAGCTGGTCGCACGCCGTGGTGGCATCGCCGCGCAGGTGGGTCATGCCGGCCTCGAGCAGCCCGGCCAGCGCGCTCGCCCAGCCGACGCGCTCCCGGGTAAGCCGCCGGATCCCGCGCCTGGCCTGATCGAGCAGCGCGTGAGCCTCGCTCGGCGCACGCCGTGCGCGCTGCCGCGCCGCGGCCAAGAGGCAGCGAATCCGCAGCTCGGTGATCATGACGCGCGAGAGCTGGACGCGCCGCTGGGGGGCCGCCTTGACGCTCGGCCAGCCGCGGGT
The DNA here is from genome assembly GCA_005887925.1 of Deltaproteobacteria bacterium. Taxonomy (GTDB): domain Bacteria; phylum Myxococcota_A; class Polyangia; order Haliangiales; family Haliangiaceae; genus JABFXX01. Next base: position 3,974 of record VBLP01000049.1, read on the forward strand.
CATCCGCGCATGCGCCGATCCGGCATCCCCCGCGTACAGATCGATCTGCGCGTTGGTGTACAGGTTCCAGTAGTGGGAGAGCCGGAAACCGCGCTGCGGCCAGCGCGCTAGGCCCTCGGCCGCGTCGCCTCGGGCCTGCGCGACCTGGTCGCGCTGGAGCTGGATCAGGCCATTGGCCAGTCCCGTGCGCAGCATTGCGGAGACGTAGAGATTGCCGCGCGCGTCGGCCTCGCGCATGACCCGCGGCGCCCGGCGCCGCAGCTCCTCGAACCGACCCAGCCAGGCGAGCGCGCCGAGCTCGTAGTGCTGCGCGATGTCGATCTCCCAAGCGACCCCGGTGGCGTCGCGGAGGATCTGCTGCGCGTCGTCGAGAGTGCGCTGCGCCTTGGCGAACTCACCGAGCAGGAACGCCGAGACGCCGTCGCACATCGCGAGCACGCCATCGGTGTAGGGCTGGTCGACCCGGCGCGCCAGCTCGTGGGCTCGCTCCAGCATGCGCCGGACCCGCGCCGCCGCGCCATGAAGTCCGTCGTCCACATGGCTGGCGATGCGGGCGCCGCGCGCACGGTGTGGCCGAGCACGCGCAGGATGTCCTCGCCGGTCGCTCGGGCCGCCGGGTCGGGGGCGAGCAGCGACACGCACAGATCGCTCAGCGCCGGGTTGATCGACGGCCAGCGGTCCCGGGGCGGCGCCGGCGGCCCGCGCCGCTTGCGCAGCGTCATGTCGACGGCACCTTGCCGGCCGCGTGCAGCGCCAGCACGCCGCGCACCAGCTGCGCGAGGCCATCGCACAGCCGGGCATCGTCGTACCCGGCCAGCGCAGGGGCAGTGTCCGCCGTGGTGTCGAAGTGCCCCCGGACGTGCTCGACGAACGCCACGCCGTCGAGCAGCTCCATCGTGAACGCCCATTGCTCGCCGTCGACCACGAGCTCTCCCAGCCGCACCAGGTTGGGATGCTCCAGGCTCTGCAGCGCGCGAAACTCGCGCTTGAACCGCAAGATCGCATCGGGGCTCACCCGCTGCAGCACCTTGAGCGCCACGTGGGTTCCGTGCGCCCGATCCAGCGCCTCGTAGACCGTGCCCATCCCGCCGGCGCCGAGCTGGCGCAGCACGGTGAACCGCATCGGCAACGTCGGGACATGCGCGCGCCGCGCGGCGTCGACGACCGCCTGGCAGTCCGAGCACTGCCCGAGATGCGCGGTGACGACCCGATCGGCCACGGCGGCGTCGCTCAGCAGATCCGTCACCTCGTCCTGAGAAAGACAGTCGCGCATCGACCACCCATGGTGCAAAACAACGCCCTCGATTACCAGAACGCGAACCACGAACTCCGTGCGCACCCGTTACGGTCCGCAAGAACCTCGCGATCGATCTTACGGATTTCTGCCGGACTGTGGGGCGCAGGGTTGCACCGCCGCATCAGCGCTCCTCCTCGTCGGCGCCCGGCGCTCGTCGGTAACGAGACCTACCGAGCGGTCAGCGGCAAGGCGAGCGTCCTCGAAACCTGTGCCGAAGAGATCGGCGATGATGGGTCCGCGCGCCCGGGGCAGCGGCCGTCGCCGAGCGCTTGGTCGAGGTCGCGCTCGGCCGCCCAGCAAAACCGCTGTGACTGATGGCCACTCGCTGCGATAAACAATCGATCGTGACAACGACGAAGTTGACCCCGTTACAAGAGGCCCAGCAGTCGCTTCAGAAGGCCGCCCGGCTATTCGGTGAGGCGCCGCCCGCCGATGCCAGCAGCCGTTTCGCTGACCTCTCTCTGCGCCGAGCCGCGCTCGAGTTCACGCGCGAGCTGCTGTGCTCGTTGCTCGGGTTGAGCCACAGCGGTCTCGAGGAAAACATCGATGACCTCATGAACCTCGCCGATGAGTCGCTGAAAGCACGAGGCGGGATCAGGGATCCGCAGATCGCCAAGAAGGTTCGCGCGTACCTCACCAAGTGGGGCTCGCTGTGAACCGATGCGCGAGGGCTGCAGCGCGATCTCTCTGCGCTTCGACGTGACCACGCCGACATCGCGACGACGATGCTCGAAGAGTGGCTCATCCGCGAGGGCTGCGACGGGGGGCTCACGGCGCCCCGAACGCTCGCAGTCGGCGTCGAGCTCTCTGTCCGGCGTCTGGCCGGATCTCGGACGGCTGTCCGGATTCCGGCCGAAAACCGGACAGGATCGATGCGGTGAAGCGCGCGCCGGCGAAGCGTGGAGAACTGTCATGTCGTTTTCGATCGCTCGCTGCTTCCTGGTCTCGTTCGCGCTCGCCGGCTGGATCGGCTGTGGAGGTCCGCCGCCTGCGCCGGATGCGGCGCCGTCGATGGTGCCGGCGAGCCCCGCCGGGGCGTTCGCGGTGGTCAGCACGTTCGATCTACGGCTGCCGGCGGCGGCGCAGCCGGCGATGGCGGCGCTGACGGCGGCGACCGATGGACCGGATGATCCGTCGCGGTTTGTCATCGACCGGATGATCGAGGGGCTGCCGGATGGCAGCGCGAAGACGATCGCGAAGGCGGTGGCGCCGTACGTCGCGGCGTATGTCAACGCGCGGCTGAACGAGATCGCGCCGCGGTTCGTGGGCGGGCTCGCGGGGATCGCGACGGGGCTATCGCGGATCGCGACGCATGTGGGCACGCTGGAGACCTTGCAGATCGATGCGGGTGGGACGGGCGTGCGGACGATCCACGGGGTGCGCTTCGAGGTCGGCGGTGCGGTGACGGTGGTGCACCTGGCGGAGGCCGGGCTCGCGGATATCTCGGCGGCGGTGCGCGCGGTGCTCGATGCGACGGGGCAGCTGGCGATCTCGGAGCATGCGCACGGGCTGCCGTACGGCGCGATCCTGCGGCTGGGGCTGGACCGCGCGGTGGTGCCGAGCGTGCAGCCGGGTGCGCGCGATCTGGCGGAGGCGCTGGGCGCGCTGCTGGACTGCGCGCGGCTGGGCGCGCTGGTGGCCGAGCGCGTGGGGCTGGGCTCGGCGGCGCTGTATGCCGCGGCATGCCAGACGGCGATGACGGCGGCGGCGAGCGAGGTCGATGCGAGGCTCGCCGCGATCGATCAGATCGCGCTGGGGATCGAGGTGGCCGGGACGGTGCACGCCGTCGACCACGACGGCGACGGCACGATCGACGAGCTCACCGGCGGGCGCTGGACCGGCGCGGTGTACACCGGGCAGATCCGCGAGCTGATCGATGCGGCGAGCTTTGCCGGCACCGCGGCGCGATGATCGTTCGCGCTTCTGGCCGCCGCAGCGTTCATCATGGATGAACGCAATTCTGCGCATCCGTGGGCTTACTGCGGTCGCAGCGATGATCGTCCGGCTGCTTCGGCTCGATCAGGTACACGCGCTGCACTCCGGACGGAAGGTAACGGAGCTTCGCGACCTCGGGATCGCGAGCCCGCAGGAACTGCTGCTTCGTCGTGGCATCCTCGATGACGCCAGGTGCCGCGTCGAACGGCTTCGCCTTCATCTCCCGCACCGTGACCGCCGGATCGTGAATCCATCGCTCGATCGGTCCGCTGAAGTCCGGCTCGAACCCCTCTTGCCCCACGAGCAGCCGACGATCGAGGTACTTGACGGGGGGCGCGAGATCCTCTCCCGCGCGGGTGATCTCCGCTGTCTCGATGCGGCGGGCCTCGTACTTCACCGTGACGCGGCCGCGGTCCGCGACCAGGGACAGCTCGGAGCGCATGGGCTCGCCCTGCAACCTGGCATCGAGGAGCTCGGCGACGTCGCGCTCGCCGTGGTTGCGCAGGCCTTCGACGAGCACAGATCGGGTCCTGGAAGACACCTGCTGGCCGCGCGCAGCCAGCGCCTCGAGCTCCAGCCTGGCCGACACCGCATTTCGGATACCGACATTGTACAGCGCCACGCGCGTGCGAGCCTCGATCGTTGCCAGGTCGACGTGCACTGTGCGCTCGAACAGCGTCGCTGACTCCTCGAGCCGGCCGGCGCGTGCGAGCTGATCGATGGCGAGATCGGGGTGCTCCGTGCCGATCCGCGCCGATAGCTCGAGGACGTCCTTGCCCGGCGCACGCAGTGCCGCGTCCACCTCGGCGCGGCTGGCGAGCCCACGCCAGCCTGCGCGGGCCTCCGCGTTCGCCGGGCGTGCGAAGAACACCTCGCCGTCGCCGGTCACGCGAGCGGTGGTGACGCCATCGACGCCGCGAACCGGAATCTCGCGCGCTGCGACGGGCGGCGGCTCGTTGCGGAAGTACACGCGGGTCGGCCTGGTCGCATCCGCCCCGGGCTTGACGACCTGCCACTCGTAGGCATCCATCTTCTTGAACACGTCGCTCGCATCGGCTGCGCGCGCCTGGCGCCAGCCCGGTCCGAAAGTGTCGCGAGCCACTGCGGTCACCGAGCCGTCGGGAGGCGCGGTGTCGACGGCTTTCACCTCGACCAGGGTATCGCCGCGCTGCACGATTCGATCCGGGTGCTTCGCAAACGAGATGACCGTGCCCTCGCCTGGGCGCTCAAGCGCCATGCGCACGTCCTCCACGGGGCCCGCCTGCAGGTCGATCCGGACTCCGCCCTCGGTCGACTCGACACTGAGCTTCGCGACGTTGCCGGTCTTGCTGCTCATGGTGATTGCCTGTGCCCCGGCGCGGCCCTCGAACTGTGCGGCGACCTCGCTCAGGTTCATCGGTCCAGTGGACGACCGGGCACGCGCGGCAGCCTGGTTGGCGATCGAGACCGCCCGCCCCTCGAGCCTGGCGAGTGGCAGTGATTCGGCACTCGCAGAAGCGACCAGCCGCTGCCCGAGCGGCAGTTCCAGATCCAACGCCGGCGCGGCTTCGATTGCCTCGCGGCCCGCGAGGCTCACACCACCCATCATGACGTTCACCATGCCGGCATTCGGAAAAGAATAGGAGTGAAGCAGCGGAATGCACTCTGTGCCGTACGGGGCGCGACGCTCGGGGATCGCCTCCTGGAATCGGAGCTGACTGCGGTGGGCCGCGAACCACGGGAAGAACCGGGCCGTGCGGTCGACCTCGACCTCCGCGAGGAACGTGGGTGCGTCGTGAGCCTCGCGCATCGCGGCCGCCACGATGGACCATTTCATGATCTGGTTCTGTCGATGATATTGCTGCTCGTAGTCGGCGATCTCATCGAAGTGGCGATCCCACCAGCCGATCGATCGTCGAGAGGCCTCGTTGGGGGTGCTCTCCTTGCCGGGCATCGCCGGATCGGAGCCGGCCGAGTACACATGGCTGAATCGGTGAATGAATGCAAGCTCGGTCGCCGATTCGCGAACGAGGCGAGATACTCCATCACGGCGCGGACCAAACCAGATCCGCGTGTTCGGCAAACGCTTCAGCTCGTCCGCAAACGCGGGCGAAACGTTCATGCGAGTCCGCGTGGTAAGGCCAGGAACCGCTCGAATCGGTGCGGCGCGGCCATAGTCGACGGACTGCCAGAGCTTCGCGAGCAGGTCCGTGTAGAACAGCGTCATGCCGACCGCGGTCCCCGCGGTTTCATCGTAGCGAGCACATTGTGCGCTCGTTTCAAACTTGTAGAAGCTCAGGACGGCGATGATGTCGGACACGGCCGCGCGTTGCGCCTCGGTCGGCTGGGTCATCGCTTGCAGATCCTTCAGGAACTGATAGTAGGGAGCGAAACCGTCGCGCCACTGTTTCGGGGGGGCTGCGTCCAGCGCAGCGATCGCGGCGGCGATCTGCTCACCGAAGAAGTCATGCAGCTGCGTGCACGTCGAGGCGGTGCTCTCGCTGGATGCAAGCGCGAGTGCCGCCCACGCCTCTCCCGATCGTCGCGAATCATCGGGCTCCGCCATGACCAATTTCGGTGCGAGACCGCGGATCCGGGCGATCTCTCCACAGGGATCCCTGGCTAGCTGCCGCAGGCGCACGAGCATGAGAGGGTGCCTCTCATCCAATCCCGGCAACCAGTGCGGATCGAGCGAGAACCCGGGCTCCGTGGGCCCCGGGTCTCGCCGGACGATCGCCTCTGCATCAGCTTCCCCGGCACTTTCGAGCTCTGCCTGGATGCGCTTCTGCGCGGCCTCGGCCCGGGCGAGACCGTCTTCCGTATAGCGGCGATACCGGTAGTACCCCTGCGCAGCCATCCGCCGCCAGAGCTCCGCCTCGTACTTGGCCTCGATGCGGTCCAGCTCGCTCTTCACGCTGGCTTGCCGGTCGCGAATCCGTCCCGTCGCCTGGTACAGTGCCGCGACATCGTCGAGGGTGACGCCCTCGGTACGGGTCACGGCGAAGCGGCGCCCACCGAGCACGAGCTTGGTCGGCTCGACCCGGACGCGCGACAGATCGTCGATCCTCGAGAGCCATGCTGCGAGGCCACTCGTATCGGATACTTCGGCCTCGACGTACCCGTAGTCGGCCGAGAACAGGCGGGAGCTCTCCAGGCTCGTGCTGTACGTGATGTGCAGTGTCCCACTACTGCGCTGATCCTCGACAATATAGATGTCGGTGTTCGGCGGCACGTTGCCGACCTCCATCTTCGCCTGGTCCGCGAGGCGGCCGATGGTGGCCACACGATCAGGATCGTCCGAGTCGATGAACAGCAACAATCGCTGGCCGAGGTATGCGCGCCGGCCGCGACCATAGGTAAACGTATACAACTCGTCGAGGTATGGCAGCCGTGCAGCCGGCATCTGGTACGTCGCTGCCGCCGTTTGCTCGGGCGTCGCGCCTGCATGCGCCAGGGTGGCCAGCACCGCCCAATCGCGGATCTGCTCCCGCCGCTCTCGATCGTCGAGCTGATCGAGGAATGCAGCCGCGGGGAGCTGCGCGGTGAACTCCTTGTCCCGCGGCGGTCCCAAGGCGGGATTCGGTGCAACGACCCCGCCACACGCGATGGTGAAGACAAGCAAGAGATTGATAGCTCGCAACGTGCCCATACTCCCCATACTCCCTTGATGGATTCGTTCCCCCGACAGGCGACGAACGTGGCGCGATCACGACGCGAAATCGCAGGAACGCGCCGGCCAGCGTTCCTCCCCGATGGTCGAATGGCATTGCCGGTGACATTCAGAGACAGCGTGTAGGCTGCGTTGCCAAAGTGTGTGACCGCGCGCGGTGCGCGCTGCTGGACTGCGCGCGGCTGGGCGCGCTGGTCACCGAGCGCGTCGGTCTGGGCTCAACGCCGCCGCCGCCGCGCGGTGATCACAGCGGCCCGCTCAGCGCTTGCGCGTGGGCGGAGGCGGGATCTTGATCGCGTCGACGCGCAGGCTCTCTCGGGTGCGGCGAGGTCCGCGCGATGTGCCGGGGGGCGGCGCTGCGACCGCGGGCGGCGCCCTCGACGAGCCGGCGGTGCTCGAGGCTGGGGCGGCGGACTTCGCGTCGGCGAGCTCGGGGCGCTGGAAACGAGCGCTGCCGGCGGCCGCCGCGACCGTGGCGGGGAGCGATGGCGTGCTGGTGTTCCGGATCCGGGCAGCCGCCGGACGGGCCGCGCCGGCGAGTGGCGGAACCGGAGCCGCGGCGGGGATCGCGGCGCTGCCGAGGGCGGGGCGAAAGGTCTCGACGGTGGGCCGCGTGGAGGCATCGCGGCCGAGCGGGGCTGCGGGGGCTGCGCCTTGCACGAGCGACTCGACCTCCACCGGCGTGAGCGGCAGCGTGGGCGTCTCCTCCGTGGGAGCGACGCGCTTGATCGGTGATCGGATCGCGGTCGTCTGGGTACTGGACCGGGTACGGCGGGGCACAGCGATTCCGGCGACTGCGTGCAAGTCGACGGCCAGGGCAGCGGCGGGGGTTTGCCCGGCAAATGCGACAAAACGCATCGTCGTGGAAATCTTGCACGGGCACATCCGCGCAGGCTGGGCCGGAGTCGCGAGACAGAGCGTCCAAGGTGATACATTGCCGCCGTCTCCAGGACTCAGCCGCGGTTAGTGACCCGGCGCGCCATGACCGATCCCGTACAAGAGCTCGTCCACGACCACGCCGACATCAATCGCCGGGTGCTGGCGCTGGGTGCGGCGATCCGTGCGCTCGACCGCAACGATGGCCATGGCATGGCGGTCGCGCTGGCGGGGCAGCTCGACGAGCTGCGCGATCTGGTGTTCCTGCACTTTGCCCGCGAGGAGGAGGGGCTGTTTCCGTTCGTCGCCGAGGCGGTCCCGGAGCTGGCCGACCAGGTGCACGCGATGGCGCTGGCGCATGACGCGATCTGCGGCGGGCTGGCCCGGATGTATCACCTCGCCTCGACCAACGCCGAGCTCGCGGTGATCTTGACGGTGTTCGCGCGCTTCGAGACGACCTACGGCAGCCACGCCGAGACGGAGGCCGAGCTGCTGCACCAGCTGAGCCGGCGGCTCGGGCCGGCGCAGCGCGCGCGGCTCGCAGACCTGGTGCGCGGGCTGTAGCGGGTGATCGAGCTCGTCGAGGTCTCGAAGCGCTATGCCGGCGACGCTGCGTCGTGGGCGGTGCGGCAGCTGTCGTTGACGGTGGCGGACGGCGAGCTGGTCGCGCTGGTCGGCGAGTCGGGCAGCGGCAAGACGACGCTGCTCAAGATGGTCAATCGCCTGATCGAGCCCGATCACGGCGAGGTCCGGATCGCGGGGCGCGACGTGCGCGGTGAGGATCCGGTCGCGCTGCGCCGCACGATCGGCTACGTGATCCAGCACGCGGGGCTGCTGCCGCACCTGTCGGTGTCCGACAACGTCGCGATGGTGCCGTGGCTGCTCGGCTGGGGCCGCGGCGACATCGATCGCCGGGTCGACGAGCTGCTCGCGCTGGTCGGGCTGTCGCCGGCGGAGTACCGCGCGCGGTTCCCGGATCAGCTGTCGGGCGGGCAGCGCCAGCGGGTCGGCGTGGCACGGGCGCTGGCGGCGCGGCCGCAGGTGGTGCTGCTCGACGAGCCGTTCGGCGCGCTCGACCCGATCACGCGGGTCGCGCTGCAGCGCGAGCTGGCCCGGATCCACCGCGAGCTGGCGCTGACGACGATCCTCGTGACCCACGACATGGTCGAGGCGCTGACCCTGGCCGATCGCGTGGTCGTGATGTGCCGGGGCGAGCTGCGCCAGGTCGCGACGCCGCATGAGATGGTGACGGCGCCCGCCGACGAGTACGTCGCGCGGCTGGTCGATGTGGTGCGGGACCAGGGCCGGCAGCTGCAGGCGCTGGCGGCGTCGGAGCGGACCGAGCGGCCGGCGCCGGTGCAAGAGGACGGCGATGGCGGGTGAGCCGGGCGGGCTGTGGGCGGGGGTCGCGCCGCTGGTGGCGAGCCACCTCGCGCTGGTGCTGGTCGCGCTGGCGATCGCGGTGGCGATCGGCATGCCGCTCGCGGTCGCGCTGGTCCGCCGGCCCCGGCTCGCGGCGTCGGTGGTGACGGTCGCCGGCGTGATCCAGACGGTGCCGGGCCTCGCGCTGCTGACGCTGATGGTGCCGGTGATCGCGGCGAGCCATGGTCTCGGGGTCGGGGTGTCGTCGTTCGGCTTCGCGCCGGCGACGATCGCGCTGACGCTGTACGCGCTGCTGCCGATCCTGCGCAATGCGATCACGGGGCTGCGCGGGGTCGATCCGGTGGCGGTCGAGGCGGCACGCGGGATGGGCATGGCGCCGTGGCAGCTGCTCCGCCTGGTCGAGCTGCCGCTCGCGGCGCCGGTGATCGCCGCGGGGATCCGCACAGCCTCGGTGTGGACGGTCGGCACGGCGACCCTGGCGACGCCGATCGGCCAGCCGTGCCTGGGCAACTACATCTTCGCGGGCCTGCAGACCCGCAACTGGTCGATGCTGCTGATCGGCGTGGTCTGTGCCGCGGCGCTTGCGCTGGGGCTCGACGCAATCCTGGCGGCGACCGAGCGCGCGGTGTCGCGCCGTCCGCGAGGCAGGCTGGTCGGCCCGGCGGCGGCGTTCGCGGTGCTGGCGGCGGTGGTGCTCGGGGTGCTGCCGCGCCTGCCGGCGAGCTCGCCCGAGGCGCGTCCGACGGCCGCGGCGGCGCCGATCGCGGGCCGCGAGCGTGTCACCCGGGTCCGGATCGGCGCAAAGACGTTCACCGAGCAGTACATCCTGGCCGAGGTGCTGCGCCAGCGCCTCGCCGGGCGGCACCTGGCGGCGGCCGTGGTCGAGAGCCTGGGCTCGAACGTCGTGTTCGACGCCCTGCGCCGCGGCGACCTCGATATCTACGTCGACTACTCGGGGACGCTGTGGACGACCCAGCTCGGGCGCGATCGCGGCGCGCCGCGCTGGCAGATCCTCGCAGAGGTCGAGGGTCACGTCGCCGGCGAGGGCGTGCGCAGCCTCGGCCCGCTGGGGTTCCAGAACGCCTATGCGCTCGCGGTCCGGCGCGACACCGCGACCCGGCTCGGCCTGCGCAGCGTGGCCGATCTCGCGCGCTACGCCGCCGGGCTGGCGCTCGGCGCCGACTACGAATTCCTGAGCCGCCGCGAGTGGACGGCGGTGCGGACCACGTACGGGCTCGGGTTCCGGCGCACCGCGAGCTTCGACCCGGCGCTGCTCTACGAGGCGGCCGCGCGCGGCGAGGTCGACGTGATCTCGGCGTTCTCGAGCGACGGCCGGATCGCGGCCTACGACCTGGTGGTGCTCGACGATCCGGCGGCGGCGCTGCCGAGCTACGACGCGATGATCCTGCTCGGCCCGCGGGTGGCCGAGGACCCCGAGGTGGTGTGTGCGCTGGCCCCGCTGCGCGGCGCGCTGTCGGTCGACCTGATGCGGCGGGCCAACCTGCAGGTCGACCACGACCACGCGACCCCGCAGGACGCCGCCCGCTCTCTGATCGGCGCGGCCGCGATCACCGAGACCTGCGGGCCGGGGGCCCGGTGAGCCGCCTGCCCCGGCGATGCTGCCTCGCGGTGCGCATGCGCCCGCCGGCCGGTGCATGGATCGCGATCGCCGTGGCCGCGCTCGCCGCGCTGTCGGTGCCGGCACACGCCGATCGGCGAGAGCCGAGCGCGGGTGGGGACCCCGACGGCTCCGCCGGCGGGGCGGGGGCCCTCCCCCGTGGGATCGACCCGCCGCAGCTCGCATCGCCCAGCGCGGTGGTGCTCGACGCGGTGACCGGGGACGAGCTGTACGCCCGGCGGGCCGACGACGTCCGGCCGATCGCGTCGATGACCAAGATCTTCGTGGCGATCGCGCTGCGCCGCCATCGCGTCGATCTCGAGCGCTGGACCGAGATCGACTTCGACGACGCCAGGGCCTCGGCCGGCGGGGCCCACACGCTGTTGCTCGAGGGCCAGACCTTCCGCAACCGCGACCTCTTGTACGCGATGCTGCTGTCGTCGGACAACCGCGTGCCGAGCGCGCTCGCCCGGTCGGTCGGACTGTCGAACGACGAGCTGATCGCCGAGCTCGGCCGGGTCGCCGCCGACCTCGGGCTGACGCACACCCGGTTCGACGACGCGACCGGGATCCGCGGCAACGAATCGACGGCGCGCGAGATGGCGCTGGCGCTGCGCGAGGCCCTGCGCGACCGGCTGCTCGCCCGGATCATGACGACCCGGCACGCGCAGGTGGTGTCGCGATCTGCTGCGGTGACGGCGAGCTACACCAGCACGGTGCGGCCGCTATGGGACCCGCACTACAAGATCCTCGGAGGCAAGACCGGGCACACCGACGCGGCGGGCTACTGTCTGCTGATCTCCATCGACGTCGCGGGTCGCCGGCTCGTGATCTCGCTGCTCGGCGGCAAGACACCGGGTGCGCGTTTCGATGACTTCGCCCGCCTGGTCGAGTGGCTCGACAGCACCGCGCGTCCGCGCACATCGGCATTGCGCTGACGCCCGCAGCATGATGCTGCATTTGCGATTGCAGACTGTAAACGTGACATCGCAGTGCTGCCGAATGACGGCGCACAATGCCATTACAGGAAAGAATTAGCTGGTACACGCTAATACGAATGCACTGCGGCTCATACAAACTCTCAGTGCGGATATGTCATATTACACTTGTCCCGCGCCGTCGGAAGCGCGTAAGTAGACATGTGCGATCGTTTGAAATCCTGCTGGTAGCAGACAACGAAGCGGTGGCGCAGGCGCTATCGGCGACGCTGCGACGCGCCGGCCACCGTGTGACATCGTCGACGACGATCGCCGGCACCGTCGAGTGCCTGATGCGGCGCGGTTCGCAGGTCGACGTGATCATGACGAGTACGCCATTCGATAGCTCGCTCGGCGATGACGTCGTCGAGTACGGCCGCCGGTTCGCGGCGAACGCGCGGGTCATCGTGCTGCCCCAGGTCGTGGCCCACGTCGAGGACGTGGCGCGCGCGCTGGTCCGGCAGTCGGTGCCCGACCGGCTGACCACGACGGGCGGCTGGAACTGACCGCGTGCCCGGCGCGCACCGTGCGGCCCGGCCACGGTGCAAAACGGCCACGCTACGACGCGGGCGGCTGGCGTCCCGCGTCACACGCGACGCGCACGAACTCGAGCAGTGGAGCGAACCGCAGCGGCTTCTTGAACAGGGGATAGCCGCCCGGGGCCAGGTGCGGCGAGCTCGAGACGATCGCGACCGGGACCTCGGAGAGATCGGGATGGCCGGACAGGTAGGCGAGGACGCTCGAGCCGACGATGCCGGGCATCAGCAGATCGAGCACGATCGCCGCCGGCGGCGCGTGACTCTCGAGGTACAGGATCGCCCCGGCGCCGTCGACTGCGGTATCGACCTCGAATCCCTCTCTTGCGAAGAGCTCGCACAGCATCATGCGGATGTCTGGATCATCATCCACGACTAGCAACGTAGGCGTGTTTACAGATCGTACATCCGCAGTGCTCACAGGAGACAATGGTGCAATCACGAGGCCGGATTGTTTCGGGCTTTTCTTGCATGTATTCGTGATCTCAGCATTTCGCCAGCGCGCGGCGGATCAGATCGGGAGGGACCGAGGCCCTCGGCAGCTTCGCGCGTCCGCGCACGGGCGGGTCGAACCACGACCGCGGATCGGCCGCAGGCCGGCCGCGAACGCGTCGTGGTCGCAGCCGGTCGGATCGTCGAACGCGAGGTCGTTGCGGGCGAACGTGGCCGGAGCGCCGGCGCGCAGCCGGATGCCGTACAGCGCGGGCGCGCGGCCGATCGGGCTGTGCGCCGTGGCCGCGAAGCGGTGCCAGAACGCCGACTGCACGCAGCCCGCGGCGAACAGCTGGCGCACGCGCTCGAGCGCGTCGATCGTGTCCTGCGCGGTCTGGGTCGGGAACCCATACATCAGGTAGGCGTGGACCATCACGCCGGCGTCGCTGAACGCGCGGGTGACCCGGGCGACCTGCTCGACGGTGACGCCCTTGTTCATCAGCGCGAGCAGGCGATCGGAGGCGACCTCGAGGCCGCCGCTGATCGCGACGCAGCCGGAGCGCGCCAGCAGCCGCGCGAGCTCGGGTGTGAACGCCTCCTCGAACCGCACGTTGCCCCACCACGTGATGGTCACGGAGCGCGCGATCAGTCGCTCGGCGAGCGCGCGCAGCGCGGCGGGCGGTGCGGCCTCGTCGACGAAATGGAACCCGCTCTGGCCGGTCTCGGCGATCATGGTCTCGATCCGGTCGACCAGGAGATCGGCGGGGCAGCCGTGCGCGATCGTCAGCTTGTTCCACCGCCCGTCGGACCACAGCCGGTGCATCGGGTTGAGCATCTCGAGCAGCGACAGGTAGCGATCGAGCGGCAGGCCGGCGTAGCTCGGCGTCCCGGCGTCGCGCAGCGCGACATCGCGCAGGCCGTCGTCGCTGACCAGCCGGACGGCGCCATCCCGCCGCACGAACGTACGGAAGAGCGGCGCGGCCGGATCGGCGAGGTGGCGGAGCAGCGCCAGCATCGGCGCCTCGCCGTCGTCGAGCGTCACGTAGTCGACGTAATCGAACACCCGCGGCTCGGCGAGCTCGCGCAGCTCGGTGTTGACGTAGCCGCCGCCGAGCACGATGCGGGTCGCCGGCGCGGCGCGCTTGATCGCGCGCGCGATGCGGAACGCGCCGTAGACGTTGCCCGGGAACGGCGCGGTCAGCCCGACGACATCGGGGCGGTGCCGGGCGTGAAGCTCGGCCGCGATCTCGTCGAGCAGCGCGTCGACCAGCGTGGGCTCGCCCTCGAGCGCGTCGCGCAGCGGATCGAACGTCGGCGCGCTGGCGGCGAGGCGCTCGCCGTAGCGCGCCAGCTCGAACTCGGGCTGGATGCCGTCGCGGACCGCATCGGCGAGGTCATCGATGTAGAGGCTCGCGAGGTGCTTGGCGCGGTCGGCGATGCCGAGGTCGCCGAACGCCCAGCCCAGCGGATCGTCGTCGCCACCGCCCGGCCCGCCGGCGAGCGCGGCGAACCGGGGGCCCTCGGGCAAGAGCTCGCGGCCGACGATGCGCAGCGCGAGCGCCGGATCGCGGCCCTGGAGGAACGCGACCACGGCCTCGACGGTCGCGACGTAGCGCTCGCCGTGCGCGAGGAGCGCTGCGACCGACGGCGGCGCGCCGCGCCGGGTGCGCCGGGCCGCGCGCGGCCGGAGCTCGTCGAGCACGCGCCGGATCCCCGCGCGGCTGAACACCCGCAGGAACAGCTCGAGCGCGGCGTCGGCCTGCGCGATCTCGAGCCCGAGCGCGGCCTGGTGCTGGCGCAGGAAGCCCGTGAGGTACGCCGTCGCGGGGTACGGCGTGTTCAGCTGGGTCATCGGCGGCGTGACGAGCAGGAGCCTCACGTGCCGCCTAGCCTACTCCCGGCGGGCCGGCGCGCCAGGCGGAAGACCGAGCGGCTCCGCATCGGCTCGGGCCGCGGCTGCTACACTCGGGCTGATGACGCGAGGGGTGATCTGCGCGCTGCTCGCCGCCGCGCTGGCGGCGTGCCGCAGCGCACCGGCCGACGTCGGGCCGTGCTCGTGCACGCCGGGCAACCGGTCGCGGACCCGGCTGCCCGACGGCAGCACCCTCGACAGCGCGGCGCTGCTCGGCAAGCTCCGCCGCCACAAGCGCGACGTCGCGCTGCACCGGCCGGCCCGCGACGTCAAGGTGTTCGACGACGAGCTCCGGCTCGAGCTCACCGGCTTCTGCCAGCCGTGCAGCGACTGGGTCGAGGATCGGATGACGATCGAGGACATGTTCCCGCTCGATCGGCTCGACGACGCGACCGGCGCGGTGTGCATGGGGCTGGTGCTGCAGGGCGGCGCGACGGTCTACGGCGCCGCCCTGCCGCCGGCGTGCCGGTGACGATCCGGCAGCGGCTCAGCCGCGGCGCTTGCGGATCGCCTCGCGCGCGAGCCGGAGCAGATCGTCGACGCTGGGGCGGACCAGGACGAACGCCGAGGCGATGTAGACCGCCGCGCCGGCGGCGATCTGCACGGCGAGCGATGCGACGAGCGGCGCGCCGGCGGCGGCGAGGCCGCGCTGGAGGACGACCACGGCGACGAACATCGGCACGCAGGGCAGGAGCGAGCGCGCGACGCCGAGCAGGTAGGCCGCGACCGGCAGGCCGGTGGCGCGCCCGGCGCCGACGATGATGAACCCGCTGTGCAAGGCATAGCCGATCCCGGCGCCGATGCAGGCGCCGCGCGGCCCCGCGGCGATGCCGCCGGCAGCGACCAGCGACAGCACGACGATCGCGCGCAAGAAGCTCGACCACATGACGATGCGCGTGCGCTGCATCGCCTGCGCGTACGACACCGCGGACCAGTGCATCGGCCGGAACACGGTCATCACGCTGAGGATCGCGAGCATCGGCCCGAGCGTCGGCCCCCACTGCGCGTTGAAGAACGCCGCGGCCACCGTCGGCGCGACCGCGCCGAGGCCGACGCCGAGCGGCGACACCACCAGGCCCATCAGCACGGCGGCGCGCACCGCCGAGCGCTCGCGCTGGCCGGCCTCCATGCGCGAGAACGACGGCATCAGCACCTCGCCGATGTGCTCGGCGACGTTGACGATCGGCGTCTCGGCCAGGTTGTAGGCGCAGTTGTAGATGCCCATCACGCCGGGGCCGAACAGCTTGGACACGACGAGGTTCTCCCATTTGCGGGTCGCCGTGTCGGTGATGATGGCGACCATGATCGGCAGGCCATAGCCGACGAGGTCGCGCAGGTCGGCGGCGCGCAGCCGCACGCGCACCAGCCACTCGGCGCGCGGCCCGGCGCGCAGGAACAGCACCGAGGTGACGAGCGACTTGGCCACCGCGCCGAACATGACGGCGTAGGCGCCCCACGTGCGCGCGGTGGCGAGCGCGACCGCCATGTACGCGATCTCGCCGGCGCCGTTGATCGTGGCCAGCACGCGGAACCGGAGCGCGCGCATGATCAGGCGCTCGGGCACGTAGCGGATGCGATCGATGACGAGGAACGCGACCGCGTAGCCGAGCAGGTATTGCCCCATCGCCGGGGTGTCGAGCCAGCGGCCGACCGGGCCGCGCAGCGCGTACACCACCGGCACCGCGGCGATGCCCAGGGCGAGGTGGGCCAGCGCGGCCTGCATCGCGATCTCGGGGCCGCTGCGCTTGGCGATCAGGTACTGGCCGAACGAGAAGCTGGTGAACGCGTTGGCGGTCAGCACGACGATCGACGCCGTGGTCGCAGCGCCGTAGTCGTCCGGCGTCATGTAGCGCAGCAGGATCAGCTGGCCGACGAGCGTGAGCACGCGGGTCGACACGCCGAGCGCCATGTTCCACGCCACCCCGTGGGCCGCTTGCCGGGCGATCGACATCAGCCGTGGTGCCTTGCCATCCAGCGCGCGACGGTGTCGATCAGCTCGACCTGGGCGGCGAGCTCGGTGAAGGTGTGATTGGCGTCCGCGAAGTAGGCGCGATCGACCCGCCCGCGCAGCTCGGGGAACACCTCGAACAGCTGATCTGCATGATTGTAGCGGAGCTCGTGGATCCCCGAGAAGATCGCGAGGATACGGACGCCGCGATCGACCAGGGCGGTGAGCTGCGCGCGATGGATGGCGACCGGCGGGGTCTCGCGGCCGCCGCTGGGCGGCGGATCGGCGCCGCGGCCGACGAGCCGCGCAAGCCTTGCCGCGGTCTCGCGCAGCCGGCGCTCGGCGAGGCTGAGGCCCCAGCGCACCAGCGCGCGCCTGCCGCGCTTTGCCACACCGGTGCGCAGGTGCCGGAGCTGACTGCGGCGCGTAGCATAGGTCGGGGGGTCGATCAGGATGATGCCGGTGACGCGCTCGTCGGCGAGGGCGGTGGCGATCGCGTTGTCCGCGCCGGCGCATATACCGAACAGCACGAAGCGTGGGATCCCAAGCATCTGGGTCAAGCCGGTCATCGCCAGGCGGGTGTCGGCGACCGCGCTGTCGCGAAAGCTCGCCGCGTCGGACGACGCGACGCTATCGCCGATCCCGCCGAGGTCGAGGCGCAGGCAGGTGATGCCGTGCGCCGCCAGCCGGCGTGCCAGGATGACGTGCAGGCGATGCGGCCCGACCCGGTGGATGACTCCGGCATTCAATAGCAGAAAACCGGGGGCAGAAGTCCCCAGCGGCGTTGTATGGCCGCCCGCAACCGGGTGGCCGCCGGCGGGATGGCTTACGATCCCCACCACCTGTCCGTCGGACCCGAATGCGATCGCCTCGTCGCGGACGACCGCCTCGGTCTCGTATCCCTGCCACCCACCGGTTGCTGTCATCGAAGGCGCGATTGTAAACTGGTTCGCGTTGCCGGGGGTGAGCATCGAGTATTTCGGCGCGCGGCAGCATCTGCTCGGCGCGCTTCATCGTCCACAGCGGCTACGGCCACGTAGCGCGGCGGTGCTGCTATGCAATCCGTTCGGCGAGGAGGCCGCGCGCGCCCACCGGATGCTTCGCGTGCTGGCGACCCAGCTCGAGCGCGCCGGATATGCAGCGCTGCGGTTCGATTATTCCGGAACCGGCGACTCGCTGGGCGACAGCGGCGCGGCGACGGTCGACGCCTGGGTCGGTGACATCGCGCTCGCGGCCGACCGGCTGCGCGCCGCATCCGGAGCGGCGCGGCTCGCGGTGGTCGGCCTCCGGTTCGGTGCGACGCTCGCGATGCTGGCCGGCGCGCGCGGTGCGCTGCGGCCGCGCCACCTCGTGCTGTGGGATCCGATCATCGACGGCGCGGCGTATCTGCGCGAGCTGATCGAGCAGCACCGCAGCTACATGCGCGAGGAGATGGGCGACGGCTGGATCGATCGGCTGGCGATCGCGTCCGACGGGACGCCGGCCGAGGCGCTCGGCACGCCGATCGGCGCGGCCCTGGGCCAGCAGATCGCCGCGATCGATCTGGCGGCGCTGGCGCCGGGCGCCGAGCAGATCACGGTGCTGACGACGCGGATGACGGCCGGCGTCGACCGGCTGCGGCCGAGGCTGCCGGCGTGGACGCGCTGGCTCGACATGGCCGAGAGCCCGGCGTGGAACGCCGAGGCCGCGCTCAACGCGATGACCGTCCCGATGGACATCGTGCGCGCGCTGGTCGCCCGCATCGAGGAGGTCTCGCCGTGATCCCCGTCGGCCCGGCCGCGCCCGAGGCAGACCTGTTCGACGTCGTCGCGCCCCCGGCGGCGGCCGGCACCGGCGACGACACCGCCGCGGTCGAGCTCGAGGCCGGCGACGCCGAGGCGCTCGCGGCGCTCGCCGCGCGGCTCGGCATCGCGCCCGGCGCGATCTGGCGCGCCGCGTGGGCGCTGCTGCTGGCGCGGCTCGCCGGCGTCCGGACCGTGCGGATCGGTGGATCGGCCGGCGCGCCCGCGGCGAGCGCGGTGATCGAGGTCCCCGCCTCGGGCGAGCTCGCGCCCTGGCTGATCGCGGTCGCGGGGGCGGGCGCGAATGGCCACGCCGTGCACGGCGCGCACGGCGCGGCCGGCCGGGGGGACGGCGATGCACCGCACAGCGCGTGGGGCGAGGTCGCGCCGGCGCCGCACGGCGAAGGCGGTCCGGCGCTGGTCTGGAACGCGCCCGGCGCGAGCGCGGCGATCGCCCGGTTCGCCGCCGCGCGGATCGATCGCGCGACCGTGGCGCGGCTCGGCGATCTGCTGCGCACCGTGATCGCAGGCATGCTGGCGCCCGGCGCGCGGCTCGAGGCGATCTCGCCGCTCACCGCCGCCGAGCGCGCTACCGCGGCGAGGCCACCGTCCACGGCCTGTTCCGCGAGCAGGCCGCGGCGAGGCCGGACCAGCCGGCGGTCGTGTGGGACGGCGGCCGGCTGAGCTATGGCGAGCTCGACCGCTGGTCCGACGCGCTGGCCGAGCGGCTGATCGCGGCGGGTGTCGACACCGATCAGCCGGTCGCGCTGTGCCTGCCGCGCTCGCCCGAGGCGGTGGTCGCGGCGCTCGCGATCCTCAAGGCCGGCGGCGCCTACCTGCCGCTCGACCCCGAGCATCCCGCCGAGCGGCTGGGGTTCACCGTCGCGGACGCCGGTGCGCGCGTGCTGGTCACCCGGCGCGCCCAGGCCGCGGCGCTCGCCGCGCTGACCGCGCGCACGGTGTTCGTCGACGACGACCGCGCCGGCGCCGAGGCGGCACCGCAGCCCCGCGCCGAGCGCGCCACGCCGGGCACCCGCGCCTACGTCATGTACACGTCGGGCTCGACCGGCCAGCCCAAGGGCGTGCAGATCGAGCACCGCTCGATCGTCCGGCTCGTCGGGCGGGTGAGCTACGTCCGGCTCGACGAGACCACGCGGTTCCTCCACGCCGCGCCGCTCGGGTTCGACGCGTCGACGCTCGAGCTGTGGGGGCCGCTCCTGCACGGCGGCGCGTGCGTCGTGTACGCTGATCCGGTGCCGACCGGCCGCGGGCTGGCCCGCGCGATCGCCGCGCACGGCGTCACCACCGCGTGGCTCACCGCCGCGCTGTTCAACGCGGTCGTCGACGAGGATCCGCGCCTGCTCTCGGGCCTCTGCCAGCTCTACACCGGCGGCGAGGCGCTGTCGCCCAGCCACGTGCGCCGGGCGCTGGACGCGCTGCCCGCGACCGAGCTGATCAACGGCTACGGGCCGACCGAGTGCACGACGTTCACGACCACGTTCGCGATCCCGCGCGACGTCCCGCCCGACGTCGCGATCCCGATCGGCCGCCCGATCGCCGACACCCAGGTCTACGTGCTCGACCGCGCGCTCGCGCCGGTGCCGATCGGCATCGCCGGCGAGCTCTACGTCGGCGGCCTCGGCGTCGCGCGCGGCTACCTCGCCCGCCCCGAGCTCGACGCCGAGCGCTTCGTCGCCGATCCGTTCGGCAGCGCCCGGCGGCTGTATCGCACCGGCGACCGCGTGCGGTGGCGGCCCGACGGCGCGCTCGACTTCCTCGGCCGCCGCGACGGCCAGGTCAAGCTGCGCGGCTTCCGCATCGAGCTCGGCGAGATCGAGGCCCGGCTCGGCGCGCTGCCCGGGGTCGCCGCGTGCGCAGTGACGATCCGCGATGACGGCCCGGGCGGCAGGCGGCTGGTCGCGTACGTTGTCCCGCGCGCCGGCGACGACGCCGCGGCTCATCCGCCGGCGCTGCGCGCACAGCTCGCGCGCACCCTGCCCGAGTTCATGGTGCCCGCCGCGTTCGTCGCGCTCGCCGCGCTGCCGGTGACGGCGAACGGCAAGCTCGATCGCGCGCGGCTGCCGGCGCCGACCACCGCGCGGCCCGAGCTGGCCCAGCCCTACCGTGCGCCGTCGAGCGAGCGCGAGGCCGCGATCTGCCGCGCGTTCGGCGAGCTGCTCGGCGTCGAGCCGGTCGGCGCGCACGACGGATTCTTCGAGCTCGGCGGCAATTCGCTGCTGTCGCTGCGCCTGCTCGCACGGCTGCGCGACGCCGGGCTCCCCGAGCTGTCGCCGGCGGTGTTCTTCGCGGCACCGACGCCGGCAGGGCTCGCCCGTGGGATCGACGGCGAGGCCGCGACGCCCGCGCGCCCGCGCCGCGCCGGCGCTCGCGATGCCCGCGAGCCGATCGCGATCATCGGCATGGCCGGCCGGTTCCCCGGCGCGGCCGACGTCGAGGCGTTCTGGGCCAACCTGTGCGCGGGGCGCGAGTCGATCCGGTACTTCGCGCCGGGCGAGCTCGATCCGAGCATCCTGCCGGCGCAGCGCGGCGATCCCGCGTACGTCGCGGCGCGCGGCGTGCTCGACGGCGTCGAGCTGTTCGACGCCCCGTTCTTCGGCATCACGCCGCTCGAGGCCCAGCTGCTCGACCCGCAGCACCGCCACTTCCTCGAGATCGCCTGGCACGCGCTCGAGAACGCCGGCCACGTCCCCGACACCGCGCCCGGGCCGATCGGGATCTTCGGCGGGATGTACAACGCCACCTACTACCAGCGCCACCTCGCGCCGCGGCCCGATGTCGCCAACCGGCTCGGCGAGCTCGCGGTGATGCTCGGCAACGAGAAGGACTACGTCACCAGCCGCGTCGCGCACCGCCTCGGGCTGACCGGCCCCGCGATCAGCGTGCACACCGCGTGCTCGACCTCGCTGGTCGCGGCGGCGATGGCGATGGACAGCCTGCGCAGCGGCGCGTGCGACCTCGCGCTCGCCGGCGGCGTCGCGATCACGTGCCCGCCGATGAGCGGCTACTTGTTCCAGGACGGCTCGATGGCCTCGCCCGACGGCCACACCCGGACGTTCGACGCCCAGGCCGGCGGCACGGTGTTCTCCGACGGCGTCGCCGTGGTCGTGCTGCGCCGGCTCGCCGACGCGATCGCCGACGGCGACACGATCTACGCCGTGCTGCTGGGCGCCGCGGTCAACAACGACGGCAGCGATCGCGCGAGCTTCACCGCGCCGAGCCCCGACGGCCAGGCCGCCGTGATCGCCGCCGCTCACGACGCGGCCGGCATCGACGCGCGCACGCTGTCGTACGTCGAGGCCCACGGCACCGCGACGCCGCTCGGCGATCCGATCGAGATCGAGGGCCTGACCCGCGCGTTCCGCCGCCACACGGCCGACCGCGGGTTCTGCGCGATCGGCTCGCTCAAGAGCAACGTCGGCCACATGGTGATCGCGGCCGGCGCCGCGAGCCTGATCAAGACCGCGCTCGCGCTGCATCGCCGCACGCTGCCGCCGTCGATCAACGTCACGCAGCCATCGCCCAGGATCGACTTCGCCAGGACGCCGTTCCGGGTCCACACCGAGCTCGCGCCGTGGCGCGACGGCGCAGGGCCGCGCCGCGCCGGGGTCAGTTCGTTCGGGTTCGGCGGCACCAACGCGCACGCCGTGCTCGAGGAGGCGCCGCCGCCGCCGCCGCGCACCGCCGCGTCGCGCCCGATCGAGCTCGTCGCGGTCTCCGCGCGCAGCGCACCGGCGCTCGCCGAGGCGTGCGCCAACCTCGCCCGCTACTTCCAGGCCGCGCCCGACGAGCCGGGCGGGTTCGCCGACGCCGCCCACACGCTGCAGGTCGGCCGCCGCGCGTTCTCGCATCGCGCGTACGTCGTCGCCGCCGGCCCCGCCGAGGCCGCGCGCCTGCTCGCGGCACCCGAGCCGAACCGGGCCGGCAGCCGCGAGGTCGGCGCCGCGCTGCCCGAGCTCGGCTTGCTCTGCCCCGGCCAGGGCTCGCAGTACGCGCGGATGGGCTGGGGGCTCTATCACGCCGAGCCGGCGTTCCGCGCCGCCTACGACGAGTGCCTCGCGATCCTCGAGGCGCACATGGCCGACCCGCGCGCCGTGCTGTTCTCGGAGGATCCCCAGGCGCTGGTGCCGACCAGCGTCACCCAGCCGGCGATCTTCGCGCTCGAGTACGCGCTGGCCCGGCTGTGGATGAGCTGGGGCGTCCAGCCGGAGGCCATGATCGGGCACAGCATCGGCGAGTACGTGGCCGCCCACCTCGCCGGCGTGATGTCCCTCGCCGACGCCCTCGACCTCGTGGCGGAGCGCGGACGGCTGATGCAGTCGATGCCCCCGAGAACGCGCCCGGGCTGTGCGTCGCGTCGGGCCCGACCGAGGACATCGCGCGCCTCGAGGCCGAGCTCACCGCCGCCGACATCACCGCGCGGCGCCTGGTGACCTCGCACGCGTTCCACTCGGCGATGATGGATCCGGTGATCGAGCCGATGGCGGCGCGGCTCGCCCAGGTCCGGCTGTCGCCGCCGCGGATCCCGATCCTGTCGACGGTCACCGCGCGCTGGCTGTCGGACGCCGAGGCGACCAGCACGCGCTACTGGGCCGAGCACCTGCGGCTGCCGGTCCGGTTCGCGCCGGCGGTGGCCGAGCTGCTCGCCGAGCCGCGCCGCGTGCTGATCGAGATCGGCCCGCGGGCGACGCTGTCGGCGCTGGCCCGCCAGGCGGTGCCGAGCAAGCGCGCGTTGCCGCCGGCGATCCCCAGCCTCGCCGACGCCGCCGAGCGCGAGCCCGAGGCGGTGACCGCTGCGCTCGGCCAGCTGTGGACGCTCGGCGCCGCGATCGACTGGGCCGGATACCGCGGCGGCGAGCATCGCCGCCGGCTGCCGCTGCCGACCTACCCGTTCCAGCGCCAGCGCCACTGGGTCGATGCCGTCCCGGCGTCGCAGCCGGCGCCGCTCGCGCTCGCACCGAGCATCGCGCCGGTCCCCGTACCTGTCCCTAGCCTGGAGATCTCCGTGGCCACGCAGAATGCCCCGCCCGCCGTCGATCGACGTCCGCGCATGGTTGCCTCGGTGTGCGAGCTGGTCGAGGAAGTCTCCGGGGTCGATGTCACCGGCGTCGATCCGTCCACGCAGTGGCTCGAGATCGGCCTCGACTCGCTGACCCTGACCCAGCTCGCGCTCCAGATCCAGCGCAGCCACGGCATCAAGGTCACGTTCCGCCAGGTGATGGAGAGCTACCCGACGATCGCGAGCCTGGCCGCGCTGCTCGACGAGCAGCTGCCGCCCGACGCGCCGAGCGCCCCGATCGCCGCCCCGATCGGCGCACCGCTGGCCTCGGTCCCCGCGTTCGCAGCGCCCGCGCCGACGGTCAACGGCGCGGCGATCCCGTTCGCGCTGCCCGCGGCGTCCGCCGGCGAGCCGTCGTCGTACGTCCGCCAGGTCATCGACCAGCAGCTCGCGGTCATGGCGCAGCAGCTCGCGATCCTCGGCGGCGCCGGTCTCGCCGCGGCGGCCGCCGCCCCGGCCCCGGCGATCGCGGCGCGCCCCGCACCGACCCCCGCACCGACCCCCGCACCGCACCCCACACCCGCAGCGCTCCCGCCGGCCAGGAACGAGGACGAGCCGCCCGCCGGCCCCGTCGGCTACGACGTCAAGAAGGCGTTCGGCGCGATCGCACGCATCCACACCGTCGCCGACGAGCTGACCCCGCAGCAGCGCGCGCGGCTCGATGCGCTGATCGCGCGCTACACCGCGCGCACGCGGCGCTCGAAGGAGTACACCACCCGGCACCGCGGCCACGTGGCCGATCCGCGCGTGGTCAACGGCTTCCGGCCGCTGACCAAGGAGCTGACCTACCAGATCGTGATCGAGCGCTCGCGCGGCTGCCGGATGTGGGACATCGACGGCAACGAGTACATCGACGTGCTGTCGGGCTTCGGCATGAGCATGTTCGGCTGGCAGCCCGACTTCCTCCGCGCCGCGATCCACGAGCAGATCGAGCGCGGCTACGAGATCGGCCCGCAGCACGTGCTGGCCGGCGAGGTCGCCGAGCTGTTCTGCGAGGTCACCGGCGCCGACCGCGCCGCGCTGTGCAACACCGGCTCCGAGGCGGTGATGGGCACGATGCGGATCGCGCGCACCGTCACCGGCCGCAGCCTGATCGCGATCTTCGCCGGCGCCTACCACGGCATCTTCGACGAGGTGATCGTCCGCGGCACCCGCAAGCTGCGCAGCATCCCGGCCGCGCCCGGGATCATGCCGGCGGCGTCGCAGAACGTGCTCGTGCTCGATTACGGAACACCGGAGTCGCTCGAGATCCTGCGCCAGCGCGCCGGCGAGCTCGCCGCGATCGTGGTCGAGCCGGTGCAGAGCCGGCGGCCCGACTTCCAGCCGGTCGAGTTCCTCCGCGAGCTCCGTCAGCTGACCGAGCACAGCGGCACGCTGCTCATCTTCGACGAGGTCGTCACCGGGTTCCGCTCCCACCCGCGCGGCGCGCAGGGCCTGTTCGACATCCAGGCCGACCTCGCGTCGTACGGCAAGGTGGTCGGCGGCGGGTTCCCGATCGGCGTGATCGCCGGCAAGCGCGCGTTCATGGACGCGCTCGACGGCGGGCACTGGGAGTACGGCGACGACTCGATCCCGACGGTCGGCGTGACCTACTTCGCCGGCACGTTCGTGCGCCATCCGCTCGCGCTCGCCGCCGCCCGCGCCGCGCTCCAGCACATGCGCGACGCCGGCCCGGCGCTGCAGCAGGGGCTCACCGCGCGCACCCGCGCGATGATCGACCAGATCAACGGCTTCATGGCCGACGTCGGCGCGCCGTTCAAGCTCAACACGTTCGCGTCGCTGTGGCGCAATGCGTTCACCGAGGACCTGCCCTACGGCGACCTGATCTACGCGATTCTGCGCGACCGCGGCATCCACATCCTCGACAACTTCCCGTGCTTCCTCACCACCGCGCACGGCGACGACGACATCGCGGCGATCGTCGCCGCGTACCAGGCGGCGGCGAGCGAGATGCAGGCGAGCGGGTTCTTCCCGGCGGCGCGGGTCCAGGTCGCCGTGCGCGCCGAGTCCGGCGTACCCGGGGAGCGAAGCGCGCCGTCGACCGAGCCGCAGCGCGAGGTCTGGCTCGCCGCGCGCCTGGGCCCCGAGGCGTCGCTGGCCTACAACGAGTCGGTGTCGCTGCACCTGCGCGGCGAGCTCGACGTCGCGGCGCTGCGCCACGCGGTGCGCGAGCTGCCGATCCGCCACGACGCGCTGCGCGCGACATTCGCCGACGATGGCCTCACGGTGCGCGCCGGCGCGCCGCCCGAGATCGACGTCCCGCTGCGCGATCTCGGCGGCCTCCCGCCCGCCGCGCGCGACGCCGCGTTCGCCGCGATCACCGAGCGCGCGGTCACCGAGCCGTTCGATCTCGAGCGCGGCCCGCTGGTGCGCGCCGAGCTGGTCCGGCTCGCGCCCGATCACCACGTGCTGGAGTTCACCGGCCACCACATCGTGCTCGACGGCTGGTCGTACTGGGTGCTGGTCAAGGACCTCGCCGCGCTGTACGGCCTGGCGACCGGCGCCCGCAGCGCCCCGCTGCCGGCGGCGCCGTCATTCCTCGACTACGCGGCCGACCGCGCCGCGCGCGCCGATTCCGTCGAGGTCACCGCCAACGAGCGCTGGTGGATCGATCAGTTCGCCGGCGGCGCGCCGGTGCTCGACCTGCCGACCGATCGGCCGCGCCCGGCGATGCGCACGACGCGCGCGGGCCGCGAGGACCACGTCCTGCCGGCCGACCTGGTCGCCCAGGTCAAGAAGACCGGCGCCGCCGCCGGGGCGAGCCTGTTCGCGACCCTGCTCGCCGGGTGGAACGCGGTGCTCTACCGGCTCACCGGCCACACCGACCTCGTCGTCGGCATCCCCGCGGCGGGCCAGGCCGCGGCCGGCCTCGAGGGACTGATCGGTCACTGCGTCCACATGCTGCCGCTGCGCACCCGCCTCGCGCGCGGCGATCGGTTCGCCGACCTCGCCACCGCGATGCGGCGCACCATGCTCGACGCCTACGATCACCAGGACGTCACGTTCGGCCGCGTGCTGCAGGTCCTGCCGCTCGCGCGCGATCCGGGGCGGCTGCCGCTGATCAGCGTGATCTTCAACATCGACCAGGCGCTGACCGGCGAGGGCCACAGCCTGCCCGGCGTGGCGCTCGAGCTGGCGTCCAACCCGCGCGTCCACGAGACCTTCGAGCTGTTCGTCAACGCGGTCGACCTCGGCCCGGCGGGGATGCGGCTCGAGTGCCAGTACAACCTCGACCTGTTCGACGCCGCGACGGTGCGGCGCTGGCTCACCGCGTTCGAGGTCCTGCTGCGCGGCGCGGTCGCCGATCCGACCCGCACGCTCGGCCGGCTGCCGATCGTCTCCGAGGCCGATCGCCGCGCGCTGGTCGCGTGGAACCGCACCGAGGCCGAGTACCCGCAGCTGCGCGTCGAGGAGCTGATCGCCGCCACCGCGCGGCGCGCCCCCGATCGCATCGCGATGCGCTGCCGCGGCAAGACGCTGACCTACGGCGCGCTCGCCCGCCGCGCCGCCGCGATCGCCGCCGAGCTGCGCGCCGCCGGCGTCCGCCCCGGCGTGCGGGTCGGCCTGCTGGTCGACCGCGATCTCGACCTCCTGCCCGCGATCGCCGGCGCGCTGTCGGCCGGCGCAGCCTACGTGCCGCTCGATCCCGCGTT
>VBLP01000049.1:31155-45129 GCA_005887925.1 Deltaproteobacteria bacterium
CGCCTACGTCATCTACACCTCGGGGTCGACCGGCAAGCCCAAGGGCGTGTGCGTCCCGCACCGCGCGGTCGTCAACTTCCTGACCAGCATGGCCCGGGAGCCCGGGATGACCGAGCGCGACGTCGTGCTCGCCGTGACCACGCTGTCGTTCGACATCGCCGTGCTCGAGCTCGTGCTGCCGCTCGCGGTCGGCGCCGAGGTCGTGCTCGCCACGCGCGACGAGGCCAGCGACGGCACCGCGCTCGCCGGGCTGCTCGAGCGTCACCCCGTCACCGTGATGCAGGCGACGCCGGCGACCTGGCGCATGCTGATCGAGACCCGCTGGCGCGGCGCGCCGGGGCTGCGCGCGCTGTGCGGCGGCGAGGCGCTGCCGCGCGATCTCGCGGCCCTGCTCGCGGCGCGCACCGCCGCGCTGTGGAACATGTACGGGCCGACCGAGACCACGGTGTGGTCGACGGTGCATCGCGTCGATCCCGCGGCGCCGATCCTGATCGGCCACCCGATCGCCAACACCAAGGTCCACGTGCTCGACGAGGATCGCCAGCCGGTGCCGGTCGGCGTGGTCGGCGAGCTCTACCTCGGCGGCGACGGCGTGACCCTGGGCTACCTGCACCGGCCCGAGCTCACCGCCGAGCGCTTCGTCGCCGACCCGTCGCGGGTCGAGCCCGATGCGCGGATGTACCGCACCGGCGACCTCGGCCGCTGGCGCGAGCTCGGCGACGGCGGCGCGCTCGAGTGCCTCGGCCGCACCGACTTCCAGGTCAAGGTCCGCGGCTACCGCATCGAGCTCGGCGAGATCGAGGTCGCGCTCGCCGGCCACCCCGCGATCGCGCAGGCCTGCGTGGTCGCGCGCGAGGACCGGCCGGGCGATGTGCGCCTGGTCGGCTATGTCGTGCCGCGCGGCGACGCCCCGCCCGACGACGCGCTGCGCGCGCACCTGGCGACCGCGCTGCCGGAGTACATGATCCCGGCGCGCATCGTCGCGCTCGACCGGCTGCCGCTCACCGGCAGCGGCAAGGTCGATCGCAAGGCGCTGCCGCAGCCGTCGGGCCCCGCGCTCGCCGGCCAGGGCGACCCGGTCGCGCCGCGCACGCCGACCGAGCAGCTCGTCGCCGCCGCCTACCAGGAGGCGCTCGCCCTGCCGCGGCTCAGCGTGCACGACGACTTCTTCGCGCTCGGCGGCCACTCGCTCCTGGTCGCGCAGATGACCGCGAAGCTGTCGCGCGCGCTCGGCCGCAGCGTGGCGATGCGCGCCGGCTTCGAGCACGCCACGGTGGCCAGGCTCGCCGCCCATCTCGACGGCGCCGCCGCGCGCGAGGCGCCGCAGCGCATCCCGCGCCGGACCGGCGCGACCCCCGCGCCGCTGTCGCTGATGCAGCAGCGCCTGTGGTACCTCGAGCAGCTCCAGCTCGGCCGCACCGTGTTCAACGTGCCGTCGGCGCATCGCCTGCACGGCGCGCTCGACGCCGCCGCGCTCGGCCGCGCGTTCGCCGAGCTGGTCGAGCGCCAGGGCGTGCTGCGCACCCAGATCGGCACGATCGGCGACGCGCCGGCGCAGATCGTGCTCGACCACGTCGACGCTGCGATCCCGCTCGACGACCTGTCGCAGCTCGCCGCCGACCAGCGCGAGCCCGAGCTCGCCCGCCGCCTCGAGCGCGAGATCGCGCAGGCCTTCGATCTGACGCGCGCGCCGCTGTTCCGGACCCGGCTGTACCGGCTCGCGCCCGATCACCACGTGCTGTTCTTCATGGCGCACCACATCATCTGGGACGGCTGGTCGTTCGACCTGCCCGCGTCCCGGCCGCTGCCGCCGGTGACCTATGCCGACTTCACCGTGTGGCACCGCGACTGGCTCGCCGGCCCCGAGCTCGCGCGCCAGCTCGAGCACTGGCGCGGCAAGCTCGCCGGCGCGCCCGACGCGCTCGACCTGCCGACCGATCATCCGCGCCCGCCGGTGCAGAGCGGCGACGGCGCCACCGAGTGGCTGTCGCTGCCCGCGGCGACCACCGCCGCGCTGCGCACGGTCGGCCTGCGCGAGGGCGCGACCTTGTTCATGACCCTGCTCGGCGCGTGGACCGCGCTGCTCCACCAGCTCACCCGGCAGCCCGAGATCCTCGTCGGCACGCCGGTGCGCGGCCGCAGCGTGCCCGAGGTCGAGCAGGTCATGGGGTTCTTCGTCAACGCGCTGCCGCTGCGGCTGCGCGTCGATCGCGACGCCAGCTTCGTCGAGCTGCTCCGCCGCGTGCGGGCCGAGACCGTCGAGGCGTTCGGCGCGCAGGACGTGCCGTTCGAGCACCTCGTGCGCGTGCTCGACACCAAGCGCGACGAGAGCCGGTTCCCGCTCTACCAGGCGTTCTTCTCGTACCAGGATGCCCGCCAGCGCCCGCCGCGCTGGGGCAACCTCGAGCACCACAACCTGCCGGTGTTCCAGCCGTCGTCGGCGCAGGACGTCGCGCTGTGGTTCCTCGACGGTGTCGACGGCGTGGTCGGCGGCCTCAACTACAACACCGACATCATCGACGCCGCCACCGCGCGGCGCTGGCGGCTGCGCTTCCTCGCGCTCGCCGAGGCGATCGCCGCCGATCCGGATCGCCCGCTATACCGGCTGCTCGAGGTCACCGACGACGAGCGCGCCCAGCTCACCGCGTGGAACGCGACCGAACGCGCGCTCGCCGACGACGCCACCGCCACCGCGCTGCTCGCGCCGCTCGGCGGGTTCGGCGATCGCATCGCGCTGCGCCACGCCGGCGGCACCGTGACCTACGCCGAGCTCGCGGCCCAGCGCGATCGCGTCGCCGCCGCGCTCGTCGCGCGCGGGGTCCGGCGCGGCGACGTCGTCGCGCTGCTGTTCGAGCGCACGCCCGCGATGGTCGCGGCGCTGCTCGGCTCGCTCGCGGCCGGCGCGACCTACGTCCCGCTCGATCCGGCGTTCCCGCCGTCGCGCCTGGCGTTCATGCTCGCCGATGCCGGCGCCAGGGTCGTGCTGACCGACCGCGAGGCGTCCGCCGACGGCGCGGCGCTCGGCGTTGATCCCACGCACACGCTCGACCCCGCGCAGGTGCTGCGGCTGGGCGCCCAGCTCACCGGACCCGCCGCGCCGCCCACCGCCACGGTCGCGCCCGACGACGCCGCGTACCTCATCTACACCTCCGGCTCGACCGGCAAGCCCAAGGGCGTCCGCGTGCCCCAGCGCGCCGTCGCCAACTTCCTCGCCAGCATGCGCGAGCGGCCCGGGCTGTCCGCCGACGATCGCCTGGTCGCGGTGACCACGCTGTCGTTCGACATCGCCGTGCTCGAGCTGCTCCTGCCGCTCACCGTCGGCGCCGAGATCGTGCTGGCGACGCGCGACCAGGCCACCGACGGCGTCGCGCTGCGCGGCCTGCTCGAGCAGCACCGCGCGACGGTCATGCAGGCCACCCCCGCGACCTGGCGCATGCTGATCGAGGCCGGCTGGCGCGGCGGCCCGCGGTTCACCGCGCTGTGCGGCGGCGAGGCGCTGTCGCCCGAGCTCGCGGAGGCCCTCCTGCCCCGCGTCGGCGCGCTGTGGAACATGTACGGCCCGACCGAGACCACCGTGTGGTCGACCTGCGGCAAGGTCGAGCTCGGCCAGGGCGGCGTCTCGATCGGCCGCCCGATCGACAACACCACCGTGTGGATCCTCGACGAGACCGGCGGGCTCGCGCCGATCGGCGTCCCCGGCGAGCTCGCGATCGGCGGCGCCGGCGTCGCGCTCGGCTACCACGCGCGGCCCGAGCTCACCACCGAGCGCTTCGTTCCCGACCGGTTCGCATCGCGGCCCGGGGCGCGGCTGTACCGCACCGGCGACCTCGCGCGCTGGCGCTCCGACGGCCAGCTCCAGCACCTGGGGCGCGGCGATCACCAGGTCAAGGTCCGGGGCTACCGGATCGAGCTCGGCGAGATCGAGGTCGCGCTCGCCCGTCACCCCGAGGTCGCCGAGGCCGCCGTCACCGCCCAGCCCGGTCCCGGCGGCGAGCAGCGCCTGGTCGCCTACGTCGTCGCGCGCGGCACCGCGCCGTCGGCCGCCGCCCTGCGCGAGCACCTGCGCGGCGCCCTGCCCGACTACATGATCCCGGCGGTGTTCGTGCCGCTCGACCGCATGCCGCTGACACCCAACGGCAAGGTCGACCGCCGCGCGCTGCCGGCCCCCGACGCGCAGGCCGCCCCGGCCGCCGCGCCCGACGCCAGCTTCCGCGCGCCGGCCAGCCACGGCGAGCAGCTGGTCGCGACCGTGTGGCGCGAGCTGCTCGGCGTCGAGCGGATCTCGGTCACCGACAACTTCCTCGATCTCGGCGGCCACTCGCTCCTGATCATGCAGGCGATCGCCAAGCTCGAGGCACGGTCCGGAAAGCGGATCAGCCCGCGGACCTTCATCTTCCAGACCCTCGAGCAGATCGCGCGCGACTACGACGCGCCGCGGGCCGAGCCGCCCCGGCCCCGCGCCGCCCCACCGCGGCCACCGACCTCGCGCCTGCAGCGCTGGCTGTCGGCGCTGATGCCGAGCTCGAAGCCCTGATGCCCGTTTCTCGTATCCTGGAGCGAACCATGCCCGGCCCCCGCATCCACGTCGATCCCGCGAGCTTCGACCCCTGGAAGATCCAGGCGGTGACCCACGCGCTGTCCGATCACCCGCTGCTCCAGATCGACGCGCTCGTCGAGCTCGGCCGCCGCCAGCAGGAGCGCAAGCTGGTCCGCACCCACAGCGCCGCGGCGACCGCCGGCACCAGCTTCGCCGACGCGCCGCTGCTCCACCCCAACGCCAGGGACGCGGTCACCACGCTCGCCGACATCGAGAAGGCCAACGCCTGGATGTCGCTGCTCAACGTTCAGGCCGACCCGATCTATCGCCGGCTGATCGACGAGGTCCTCGACGAGGTCCGCCCGATCGTCGACCGCCGCGATCCCGGCATGTGCTACCGCGCCGGCTGGATCTTCGTGTCGTCGCCGCGCACGGTGACCCCGTTCCACCTCGATCACGAGCACAACTTCATCCTCCAGATCCGCGGCCGCAAGCGGCTCTACACCTGGGATCCGTTCGACCGCGTCGTGGTGTCCGAGCGCGCCCAGGAGCTGTTCCACGATCAGCACTCGCGCGAGCTCGTGGTGTGGGACGAGGCGTGGCGGCCCCGCGCCCGCGCCTTCGACCTGGCACCTGGCCTCGGCGGCTACATGCCGTCGACCACGCCGCACCTGGTCGAGAACGGCGACGGCCCGTCGATCACGATGAGCTTCACCTACTACACCGACGCCACGCGCCAGCGCGAGCTGCTCTACCGCGGCAACGCGGCGCTGCGCCGGCTCGGCCTCGAGCCCCGCCCGGTCGGCAGCTCCCCCGGCCACGACCGGGTCAAGCACACTGTGCTCGCCGGCTACACCTCGGCGCGCAACGCGATCCGGCGTGTGCTCGGCCGCACGATCCGCGAGAACAGCCAGCCCTACGCACCGGCGTAGTCGATTACACTACCGCCGAGGAATGCCGATGAGGATGGATGTCGCGTGGATGCTCGCCGCCGCGGTCGTCGCGGCCGGCTGCGGAAAGTCCCCCGCCGGGCCCGACGGGCCGACCGATCATCCGCCGAGCGACAGCCCGAGCGACGGCCCGAGCGACGGCCCCGGGGTCGACGTGCCGCCCCACATACCCGGCATGCCCGGCGCCGGCGCGCACGGCATGCGGTTCTACCACCTCGGCGATCCCAGCGCGCCCAGCACGTCGTCGATCACCACGCCGGCGATGACGACGCAGGCCACCGGCAGCACGATCGTCGTCAGCGTCGGCCGCGGCGACGACACGCTGTTCGCGCTGCCGACCGACACCCGGGGCAATGCCCCGTATCAGCAACAGGGCCAGATGCATCCCTACGCGCGCTGGCCGGACTCCGGCACGGCGCTGTATGCGTTCCCGTCGGCGCGCGGCGGCACCGGGTTCCAGGTCACCACATCGACCGGCGACAACGCCAGGGGCCAGCTCGACGAGGTCACGCTCGCCGCGGTCGAGGTCATCGAGGGCACCCGGATCAAGGACGCCCAGTGGATCGAGCGGACCAGCCCGCCGCTCACCAGCCCCAGCGTCACGACCGACGGCCCGGCCACGCTGGTCGCGTTCTGGTGGGGCGATGGCTTCCCCGACACGACGCCGCAGACCGCCAGCCCCAACAACGGCTTCGTCGTCGTCGACACCAACGTCGAGCAGCTCCACTCGTACGTGCAGTGCGCCGTGGCGGTCAAGAACGTGAAGGATCCCGGCAGCTACAACGTCACCTGGACGGCGACCCCGGTGCAGGGCGCCCAGCCGTGGTTGATCGCGGTCCAGTAGGCCGTCACAGCGGGGCCTGCGATGCGTCGGAGCCGAGCTCGGCGGCCGGCGGCACCGGCAGCGGGTCGACCGCCGCCGTCTCGTCGAACCAGACGTACTCGTCGAACTGCGCCGGCAACACCGCCTGGAAGTAGTGGCTCTGTAGCTCGGTCTCGGGGCGGTAGACCACACCGATCGCCCGCTCGAGGCGGGGCTCGGCCAGCTCGTCGCGCAGCGCATCGCGCACCGGATCGCGCAGGTGCAGGAGGAACGCCGGCACGCCGCTGTCGTGGCACAGCCGCTCGTAGCTGTCCGCGCGCGCCGGCCGGACGCGCATGACGGACATCGCCTCGTCCCAGCTGTGGGCGGCCGCCACCGCGCCGTGGTCGGTGCCGAACCCGACGATGTACACGCCGTCGCCGAACGCGCGCCGGCACAGGTGGCCGACGTTGTGCTCGCCGCGCGCGCCCATCTCGGTCGCCGCCGCGTCGCCGATGTGCGAGTTGTGCTCCCACACGATCAGCCGGGTGTCGCCGCTGCGGTCGAGGATCGAGCGCAGCGTGTCGAACATGTGCTGATCGCGCAGGTTCCACGATGCGACCGAGCCGTAGTACATCGCGCGGTAGTACGCCTCGCCCCCGGCGACCACGCGCGCGTTCTGCGCCGCGTCGAAGAACTCGTCGCCGTCCCGCGCGGTGTAATCGAGGCGGCGCGCCAGGAGCTCGCGCAGCATCGCCACCACGTCCTGCTCGCACGACTGCATCCGGCCGATCAGCGCCGCGCGGCCGTAGACCGCGGGATCGTCCTGCCACGGCGTGAGGCAGCCGTAGCGCTCCCGGGCGGCGCGCGCGGCGACCGGGTCGACGCGGTCGAGGTAGCGCACGACCTCGCTCGCCGACGTGTACATGCTGTAGAGGTCGAGACCCGAGAAGCTCACGGCGCGCCCGGCGTCCTCGTTGTAGGCGCGCAGCCACTCGATCAGCGCCTGGACCTCGCGGTTGCGCCACATCCACGTCGGGAACCGCGAGAACGGCACCCAGCGCCGCGGCCGGGCCGGCAGGCCGCGCACGTAGCGATCGACCGCCGCCGCATCGGGCCAGTCGGCCTCGACCGCGACCGCGTTGAAGCCGCGCCGCAGGATCAGCTCGCCTCGCCGAGCAGCACGACGCGGGCCTCGCCGATCCGGTCGAGCAGCTGGTCGACCGGCGCCTCCTCGATCCGCGCGATCGGCTCGGCGCACTCGGCGACGAGCTTGGCCACCACGGCAGGCCGCGATGCCGGCGACTCGGCGCGCAGCGGCCCGGGATTGCGCAGCGGCCATACCCCGCGGTCCGGCTCCTCGGTCTCGACCCAGCCGTGCGCGCCGATCAGCGGCACGAACACCACCGCCCCGAGGTCCTCGCGGCGGTACTCGGCGTCGCCGACGCGGGTCACCCGGACCAGCTCCTGCGCGCGGCCGGTCCCGACCGGCATCACCAGCCGGCCGCCGATCGCGAGCTGCTCGAGCAGCGTGTGCGGCAGATCCGGTCCGCCCGCGGCCACGACGATCGCGCCAAACGGCGCATGCTCCGGCCAGCCCAGCGTTCCGTCGCCGCATCGGACCTCGACGTTGTGGTAGCCGAGCGCGGCGAGCCGCTGGCGCGCGCCCTCGGCGAGCTCGGCGTGGCGCTCGATGGTGTAGACGTGCCTGGCGATCTCGGCGAGCACGGCCGCGGCATAGCCCGAGCCGGTCCCGATCTCGAGCACGTCCTCGTGGCCCTCCAGCCCGAGCGCCTCGATCATCACCGCGACGATGTACGGCTGCGAGATCGTCTGGCCCGCCCCGATCGGCAGCGCGCGATCCTCGTAGGCGAGCTCGGCCAGATCGGGCGGCAGGAATGCCTCGCGCGGCACCGCCTCCATCGCCGCGAGAACGGTGGGGCTGCGAACGCCGCGGAGGCGGATGTAGCGGTCGACCATGCGCTTGCGCTGTAGGGCGGACTCCATGACAGGTGTCGAGGCAATCACCGCGCCAGTCCCGCCAGCGGCCGCGCCGGGCACGACAATTGCTGAGATCATTGCCGATGTGAGTTACCGCATGGTGCGGGCCAAAAGCATCTGATGTTAGCTGTCGTGGAACGTCTGTGGGTGTAGGACCGAGATCATGAATGCACTACGGGTTGGACACCTGCTTCCGCTGGTCGCGCTGGTCGCGTTCGGCGCCGGATGCCCGGGCCAGGCGCCGGCGGGCAAGCGCGCGTCCGCACAGCTCGAGTCGCGCAGCGGCAGCACCGTCAAGGGCACCGCCGTCTTCCTCGAGTCGGGCGACAAGATCACGCTGTCGCTCAACGTGTCGGGTGCCAGTCCCGGCCAGCACGCCGCGCACCTGCACGCGATCGGCGACTGCAGCGCGGTCGACGCGACGTCGGCGATGGGGCACTGGAACCCTGACATGATGAATCACGGCCTGCCGACCGCGGCACCGCATCACCTGGGCGACTGCGGCAACTTCACGGTGGCGGCCGACGGGACCGGCACGCTGAGCCTGACCAACGACTGGTCGATCGGGACCGGCGCCGCCGATGACATCGTCGGCAAGGCGATCATCGTGCACGCCCTGATGGACGACGGCGTGACGCAGAATCCGCCCGCCGCCGCCAGCGCGCGCCAGGCCTGCGGCGTGATCGGCATGTAGCGCGGCGGCTGCGGCTCCGCGCGGTGCTACCTTCGCCGCGATGCCGAGGCGCGAGGACCCGGTGACCCGCCCCGACGCCGTCGTGATCGGCGCCGGCGTGATCGGCGCGAGCTGCGCCGTCCACCTCGCGCACGCCGGCCTGCGGGTGACCGTCATCGACCGCGGCGCCGCCCCCGGCGCCGGCAGCACCGCGCGCGCCACGGGCGGGTTCCGCGCCCAGTACGCCACCGCGATCAACATCCGGCTCTCGCTCCTGTCGCGCGACCGGCTGCGCGCATTTCGCGACGAGACCGGCGTGGATCCCCAGTTCCAGCCGGTCGGCTATCTCTGGCTCGCCACGACCGCCGCCGGCCTCGCCGAGCTGCGCGCCGCTCACGCGCTGCAGCGCCGCGAGGGGCTCGCCGAGGCCACCCTGCTCGCGCCCGGCGACATCCCCGCGCTCAACCGGTTCGCCGCGCTCGACGGCGTCGTCGGCGGCGCGTGGTGTCCGAGCGACGGAGTGATGCGCCCGACCGAGATCCTGCGCGGCTACCTCGAGACCGCCGAGCGGCTCGGCGTCGCGATGCACTGGGGCGAGCCCGCGATCGCGATCGAGCGCGACCCCGGCCGCGACCCCGGCCGCGCCGCCGGCCCGATCACCGCCGTCGTCACCCCGCGCGCCACCTACGCCACGGCGATCGTGGTCAACGCCACCGGCGCATGGGCCGCCGACACCGCGCGCCTCGCCGGCCTCGACCTGCCCGTCACCCCGCTGCGCCGCCAGGTCGCGATCACCGAGCCGACCGCCGCGCTGCCCGCGACCTTCCCGATGACGATCTGGGACGACGGCTTCCACCTCCGCGTCCGCGACGGCCGCGTGCTGCTGCTGCGGCCAACCCCGGGCGACCCCGGCGATCCGTGGAGCACCGCCGTCGACCCCGCCTGGCTCGACGACATCGCCGCCACCGCCCCGGTCCGCGTCCCCGCGCTGCGCGGCGTCGCGCTCGACCGCGCGGCCGCGTGGGCCGGCCTCTACGAGATGTCTCCCGATCACCACGCTCTCCTCGGCTGGGCACCCGGCTGCCCCAACCTGCTCCTGGTCAACGGCAGCTCCGGCCACGGCGTCATGCACGCCCCCGCGCTCGGCCTGCTCGCCGCCGAGATCGCCACGCTCGGCGCCGCGCGCACCCTCGACGTCCACGCGCTCCGGCCATCGCGGTTCGCCGAGGGCGATCCCATCGTCGGCTCGGCGCTGCTGTAGCGCCGGCTCTCTCGGGGCCGCGTGCTACCGACCGGCCGAGCTCGCGTCCTCGAACCCGCGTGGCGGATCTCGTGCGGCTGCACGCCGCAGCTCGGGTCAGCATCCCATGATGCGGATCTGCTTCGCTGCGTGCTCCACGTCGCGCACGAACAGCTTGTCCACCCACGACACCTCCTTGCGAAGATCGAACAGCACCAACCACCCCTCGCCGAGCCCCGCGCGATCGAGATAGCGCGCAACCTGATCGAGCGCCTCGGCTTCGGTCTCGGTGTCGCGGCGGATCTTCACCTCGATCGCGTAGCGCTCAGCCCTCCAGAAGATCATCAGGTCCAGCGCACCGCGCCCGAGGCCATATTCGCGCTCCACCCGTCCGCCGCCGTTGACGACTCGCTGCAGAAATGCCATCAGCATCAGGTGCGGCCCCGCTTCGCGGTAGCCGAAGCCCTCGGCGGCGAGATGCCCATCCTTGCGCCAGAACACCTGCCACGCCGCCAGGAGCCCGGGCACGTCGAGCGCGCCGTCGGGGCGGACGTACCACTCGGTCGGCTGATGGATGCTGATCTGCTGCGCCCATGTCAGGGCCCGCGGGATCACCTCGCGGTAGATCGGGTTGGCGATCTGCAGCTCGCCGCATTCCACGCGGACCAAGCCCAAGCCCAGCACGTAGCCCAGGTCGTCGTCCAGCAGCTCTGCTGATGGGCGGGTCCCCAGGAGCATGGGTTCCAGGATCCGGCGCACCCGCGGCTCGCGCAACCGCGCGACCAGGGAGTCGATATGCGATCGCCGCTCGAGGATGATGGTCTCCTTGGCCGACTCGACGTGCAGCGCCGTGATCGGGATGCCGCGATCTTTCACGTCGCGGCCCACGATCTGCGCGGCGAGCGCGTTCGTGAGCCAAGGGTGCCCCTGACCGAGCTCCCAGATCCGGGCCACAGCCTCGGGCTCGAAACGCTGACCGGTCGCGGCCGTGTGCTGCGCGAGGAGCTCCCCGACCTCGGCCCTGGTGAACGGACCCAGCGTGGTCGCCTCTGCCGTGATGTTGAAGGGGGAGGTCGTTCCGAGCCAGGACAGCACCCTCCGGTCCTCGGTGCCGAGGACGTAGTCCCGCACTTGCCTCTGCCCGACCAGGACCACGCTCGATGGAAACGGCGCCTGACTGCGCGCGATGTAACCGTGCCGGAGCTGAGTCAAGAACGCCACCATCGCAGATCCCACGAGCCCATCGGCTTCATCGAAGAGCAGCACCAGAGGTAGCTCGTCGCTTGCGGTCAGACGAGCGAGGTAGTCCAGCAACGCCGTCGTGAGCTTGCCGAGCACCGCCTCGATCTCATTCGCATCGGGTCGGGCCAGATCCGCGTGCTGCAGACGGAGCGTGCGGTCGATGGCTTCCAGGATGGCGGGCAGTGCCACTGCCGGGTCAGGTTGCTCGCGCGCGGTCTCGAGGTCGACCCACAGGGCGCGCCAGCGACCCGAAGCATTGAGGTGCGCTGCGAGCCACATCAGCGACGTGGTCTTGCCGGTCTGCCGCCCGGCGTGCAGCGTGAAGTACTTGCGCTCCTCGATCAATTGCAGGACCGGCCCGAGGCGCCGCTCGGGCGGAATCATGTAGTGCTCGCCCGGGATACATGGTCCCGTGGTGTTGAACGACAGCGCCAAGCGCGAAACCTAGCAGCGGCAACGACATCGCGGCAAGCGACCGCCGGCGCTGCCGCTACCCCATGGCGACCTGTGGCCTGCCGCGCCCCGGACGATCGTGATCCGACGGAGGCATGCGATAACAATGTTGCACGGATTCTTGGCGTTCCTCGTCGCCGCCGCCGTCGGTTGCGGCGCCACCGATGGCCAGCTCACGATCTCCGGCCGCGCCGTGACCGCAGCTGCCCGCACGAGCGGTGACATCGCACCGGCCCGCACGATCACGCACGTGATG
The DNA here is from genome assembly GCA_005887925.1 of Deltaproteobacteria bacterium. GTDB lineage: Bacteria > Myxococcota_A > Polyangia > Haliangiales > Haliangiaceae > JABFXX01. The sequence continues at coordinate 43,310 of VBLP01000049.1, forward strand.
GCCGTCGATCCCGAATCGGCATCGCCGCACCGCTCGCTCGCCAGCGTCGGCGCCGACGGCAGCTTCCAGCTCGTCATCGAGATCGGCCGGCCCTACGTCCTCGTCTTCGTCGACGCCACCGCCGCCGGCTCCGACATGGTCGTCGCCGTGTTCCGCGCCCGCACCCTCGACACCCTGTCCCCCCAGCTCGCCGGTCACCTCGAGCTCGGCGACGTCACCGTCGACCCCACGACGCACACCGCCGCGCCCGGCGTCGCCTACGACGACCTGCTCACCCAGCTCGGCCTCGACCCCGCCGCCGCCGAATACCTCGGCTCGATCGACGACCTGTCGCTGCGCTACGCCAACCCCGACATCGACGGCGACGGCCTGATCGACATCGAGCAGGGCCACCGCTACGCGCTCGACTTCCACGTCCGCGCCAACCTCCGCCTCGGCTCCCCCACCGGCCGCAACCTCACCATCGCCGACCTCACCGATCGCTTTCCCGCCGACGCCGGCCCCGACGTCGCCACGCCCGTCTTCAACCTGACCTCCGTCTACGTCCTCTACCCCGCCAGCCTCGACACCACCGAGCGGCGCCTTCACCGCCACCCAGGCCGACGGCTCGCCGCCCTCGGCCATGACCTCGTTCTCGAGCCTCGGCTACGGCGACACCCGCGGCTGGGGCCCCGACTATAACTACGACGCCCTCCCCGGCCTCGAGCTACCCGGCTCCAGCGGCTCCCCCGCCACCCTGTCCTACACCCTCGGCGCGATCGGCAAGACCCTCACCTTCAGCAACGTCGTCACCCGCACGCGCGCCTCCCTCACCGACGGCACCCTCGCGATCTTCCTCCGCCTCGTCACCACCGATCAGCACTACACCCGCATCGACTACCAGTGGCGAAAGCGCGCCTCCGCCACCTCCTGGATCCCCGCCACCGCCGACGAGATCGCCCTCACCATCAGCGGCGACGGCGGCCATGTCAGCTTCCACCGCGCCCCGTCCTGGCACGACGAGTTCGGCGCCACCATCCCCGCACAGCCCAGCGGCTCCATCCCCTGGACCTGGGCCACCACCGGCCCCGACGACCTCTGCGGCCTCGCCGTCAGCTTCGACGACAAGCTCGGCCTCCGCCACTTCCTCGGCGGCGCCGACCCCAACCCCGGCATCACCTGCACCCCGTGAACGGCACACGATCATCCCGCCATCCGGAGCAATTGCCTTCACGCCCCTCGCGAGCGTCGCTCGAAACAGGGCCTCCGCATCGCGAACGGGATGCGCAAACATGATGCGGTGCCGCACAGGCTGCGCGTTCCTCTACGCTATTCAAAGTTCCAGCCGTTCATCGACCCGCGCTTAGCCTCGACACATCGATTGTACATCGCCGCAGAAACGGACGAGCGGCGTGGGCATGACGGTTGCTCATCGTGCTTGCAGGCCGGGCGTACCGCTCGATGCCTCACGCGAGGAGCCACCATGCAATCACATCGATGTTCGCGCAGCATCCATGGCCACCAGCGACCGCTGGTTGCCTTGGCCGTGTCTGCGCTCGGAGGAGTCATCGGCCAGTCATCCTGCAGCCCGGCAACCGCGCCCGCAGTGTCCCGCGTCAGTTGCCGCCCAGTGCGCAATCCGTCACCGCCTCCCTGTCAAGAATACTATTGCTCGAGCGAAGGTGCATGGGAGCTTCGAACAACGCCCGGCTGCAAGAAGGAACCTCAGAAAGAGTATACACCTGCTACTCGCCTGTTCCAAACCAAGGAGGATGACCTGCCGTGGCTTGGCACCAAGCTCAGAGTTCCTATATACACGAGTCGCACACAGAGCTTCGATT
>VBLP01000649.1:0-483 GCA_005887925.1 Deltaproteobacteria bacterium
ACGAACACCGTGTACTCGCTGCGCCACCGGCCGTGGCGCGGGCCGGAGACCTGGCCCGACGCATCGATCGACTCTATCGACCCGGTCACCTGCGTCATGTCACGGCGCCTTTCCGAACAGCCCGGCCGGGCGGACCAGGAGGACCAGCGCCATCAGCGCGAACACCACGGTGTTGGCCGCCTGCGGGTAATACACCTTCGTGAGGCCCTCGATGAGGCCGAGCGCGAAGCCGGTGATGATCGAGCCCGCGATCGAACCCATGCCGCCGATCACGACGACCGCGAACACGACGATGATGATGTCCGACCCCATCGCCGGGCTGACCCGGTAGATCGGCGCGGCGAGCACGCCGGTGAACGCGGCGAGCGCGACGCCCAGGCCGTAGGTCACGGTCACCAGGCGCGGCACGTTGATGCCGAACGCCTGGACCAGCCCCGGGTTCTCGGTCGCCGCCCGCAGGTACGAGCCGAGCCGGGTGCGCTC
>VBLP01000649.1:503-8440 GCA_005887925.1 Deltaproteobacteria bacterium
TTGGTGCCCGCGAGCAGCGCAGGAGGATCGTAGGGCAGCCCCGACGATCCGTACCGCAAGCGGACGAGGCCCTCGATGATCAGCGCCACGCCGAAGGTGAGCAGCAGGCTGTACAGCGGATCGAGCCGGTACAGCCGCTGCAGCAGCGTGCGCTCGAGCGCCATGCCGAGCAGGCCGACGAGCAGCGGCGCGAGCACCAGCGCCGGCCAGTAGCCGAGCCCGGCGTAATGCAACAGGCCCCAGGCGATGAACGCACCCAGCGTGTACAGCGCGCCGTGCGCGAAGTTGATCACGTTGAGCAGCCCGAAGATGATCGCGAGCCCCAGGCTGAGCAGCGCATAGAACGAGCCGTTGATCAGCCCGACCAGCAGCTGCTGTAACACCGCCGCCATCGTCTACTTCTTGACCAGCGAGCAGCCGCTGTCGGCGGGGGCGCGGAACGCCTGGTCGGCCGGGACCTCGCGGATCAGCTTGTAGTAGTCCCACTTGGCCTTCGACTCCTCGGGCGTCTTGACCTCGTAGACGTACATCGCGTGGCGCTTGCGGCCGTTGGCGTCGATCGTGCCCTTGCCGAACAGCTTGTCCTCGGTAGGCAGCTCCTTCATCTTGTCGACCACCGCCTTGCCGTCCTTGGCGCTCTTGAGCGCGGCGACCGCCTTGAAGTAGTGCAGGAGCGCGGTGTACACGCCGGCGTGGATCATCGTCGGCATCGCGCCGTCGTGGCGCTCGGCGAACTTCTTGGACCACGCCCGCGTGTTGTCGTCGCGGTCCCAGTAGAACGACTCGGCGAGGATCGTGCCGTGCGCGACCGAGAGGCCGAGCGCGTTGACGTCGGCGATGAACACCAGGAGTCCGGCGAGCTTCTGGCCCTTGGACGTGATGCCGAACTCGGCGGCCTGCTTGAGCGAGTTGATCGTGTCGCCGCCGGCGTTGGCCAGCCCGATGATCTTGGCCTTCGAGCTCTGGGCCTGGAGCAGGAACGACGAGAAGTCGCTGGTGTTGAGCGGATGCTTGACCTCGCCGAGCACCTTGCCGCCGCTGTCCTCCACCACCTTGCGGGTGTCGGCCTCGAGCGTCTTGCCGAACTCGTAGTCGGCGGTGAGGAAGAACCAGGTATCGCCGCCGTGCTTGACGATCTCGCGCCCGGTGGCGTTGGCCAGCGCCCAGGTGTCGTACGTCCAGTGGACCGTGTTGGGCGAGCACAGGTCGCCGGTGAGCCGCGACGTCGCCGCGCCCGACACCAGGAATACCTTGTTCTTGGCCTTGGTCTTGTCGTTGATCGCGAGCGCGACCGACGAGGTCGGCACGTCGACGATCACGTCGACGCCCTTGGTGTCGTACCAGGCGTCCGCGACGCTGGCGCCGACGTCGGCCTTGTTCTGGTGATCGGCGGAGATCACCTCGATCTGCATGCCGGCGACGCTGCCGCCGACCTCCTCGGCCGCCAGCTTCGCCGCGAGCTCCGAACCCGGGCCGCCGAGGTCCTTGTACAGGCCGGACATGTCGGTCAGGACGCCGACCACGAGCTTGTTGCCGCCCGGCGAGCCGCCCGACGCGGTGCCGCCCGACGCGGTGCCGCCCGACGCGGTGCCGCCCGACGCGGTGCCGGCTCCCTTGTCGTCCTTCTTGCAGGCTGCCGCGCACAGCGCCGCCGCGCACAGGCAAGCGACCATCGAACGATCCGCGATCCGTCTTGCTAGATCTGTCAGCATCGTAGCTCCTGGGTTTCGGTTCGAAGCTCCTGGGTGATCGGCCTACACTCCGAGATACACGCGCAGCCGGTCCATGCTCGATGCGAGATCGGCGTTGCGGACCATGTCGACGACGCGGCCGTGCTCCACGATGTAGTGACGGTCGGCCACGGTCTGGGCGAACTTGATGTTCTGCTCGACCAGCACGATCGTGAAGCCGTCGGCCTTGAGCCGCTGGATCGTCGCGCCGATCTGCTGGACGATCACCGGCGCGAGCCCCTCGGTCGGCTCGTCGAGCAGGAGGAACCGCGCCCCGGTGCGCAGGATGCGGGCGATCGCGAGCATCTGCTGCTCGCCGCCCGAGAGCTTGGTGCCCTGGCTCCGCAGCCGGTCCTTGAGGTTGGGGAACAGCTCGAAGATCTGCGGCACGCTGAGTCCGCCGGCGCGGACCTTCGGCGGCAGCACGAGGTTCTCCTCGACGCTCAGGCTGGCGAAGATCCCGCGCTCCTCGGGGCAGAACGCGATGCCGAGCCGCGCGATCCGGTTCGACGCCAGCCGGATCAGCTCGGTGCCCTGGAACCGCACGCTGCCGGTGCGCCGCGGCACCATGCCCAGGATCGCCTTGAGCGTCGTGGTCTTGCCGGCGCCGTTGCGGCCGAGCAGCGTGACCAGCTCGCCGGCGCGGACCTCGAGGTTCATGCCGTGCAGGATGTGCGACTCGCCGTACCAGGCGTGGAGATCCCTGGTCGCCAGCACCGACCCCCCGCTGGCGTCCGGTGCCGGGCCGGGCGCGGGTGAGCGAAACGGCTGGTCAAGCATGCGGCGTCCCCATGTAGGCCTGGATCACCTCGGGCTTCTGCGACACCGTCGCGTAGTCGCCCTCGGCGAGGATCTCGCCGCGCGCCAGCACCGTGATCCGATCGCACAGGTCGGCGACCACGCCGAGGTTGTGCTCGACCATGATGATCGTCCGGCCGGCCGCGAACTTCTTGATCAGCGCCGCGATCCGGCCGACGTCCTCGTGGCCCAGCCCCGACATCGGCTCGTCGAGCAGCATGGTCTCCGGCTCGAGCGCCAGCGTGGTGGCGATCTCGAGCGCGCGCTTTCTGCCGTACGACAGCTCCACCGCGCGCGCCGCCGCCAGGTCGCCGAGCCCGACCGCGTCGAGCAACTCGCGCGCGCGGGCCTCGAAGCGATCCGCACGTTCTCGAGCACCGTCAGGTGCGGGAACACCGCCGAGATCTGGAACGACCGCACCAGCCCGAGTCGGGTGACCTGGGCCGGCCGGAGGTGCGTGATGTCGTTGCCGCGATACACGATCCGGCCCGCCGTCGGGATCACGAACTTGGTCAGCAGGTTGAAGCAGGTCGTCTTGCCCGCCCCGTTGGGGCCGATCAGCGCGTGGATCGAGCTGCGGCGGACCTTCAGATCGACGTTCTTCACCGCGACGAAGCCGCGGAAGTCCTTCGTGAGGCCGTGAGTCTGGAGAATATGCTCGCTGGTCATTGCGGAGGCTCTGCACTGACCTGCCACCTACCGACGCGGTCGGACGGTACCCCGATCACGCACCGCAACAAAGCGGCCGCGGCGGTATCCGCCGGTGGGCTGTCGCGGGGCCGCCGGCCGCGATCTCGTCGAGATGCCGCGTCTCGACGCGGCGCGACAACCCCCGCCGGAGCGACGGCGTGAACACCCGCGCAGGTCGACCGGGCCCGCAGGCTCCGACGGATCGCGGCGATGCCCTCGATCGTCGCGACGCGCTTCGCGCCGACCGCGCCGATCGGGACCAATCCCCCGGCCGACCCCGACCCGGCCGACCCCGGCCCGACCAGACCCACCGCTGACGTCCGCGAATCGACGCGACCGGAACCGACCCGGCCGGAACCGACCGCTGACGTCCGCGAATCAGCGCGAACGGAAGCTCGCCGGCCGCTGGCACCACGATGCGGTGCGACAACCGATCATCGGCAAGCCGGAGCCGCGTCGGCACCGAGCCGGTCAACCGGACGCCGAGGCTCCGCCAGATCCTCGCCATGTCGGCGGAGGGATCTCGAGTGCAGCCAAGGACATGGTGGGCGGTTCGAGCCCATCCCGACGTCGATCGCGACCACCAGGCCGTGCGTCAACATCCGCTGCCTGGCGTCGGGAGATCGCACGGTGCCGGTGGACGGTGGCCCGGCCCGTGACCTGCGCGCATCGGCGATCACGGCCTGCCAGCGCGACAGCTCACCGGCCTTTTCGCCACCGACCACCGGCCTGACCCTCGCGCGCAGGCTCCCTCGGAGAGAGAATTCTTCTCTCTTCCGGAGAAAGAAAACCTCGCCGCTGTGTCGACGGATCGGGGCAAGACAACATTGATCGTCAAGGCGGGGCGACGCCACGAACGTATCGATGACCGGGGCAGCTGCGTTGCATTCATCGGTAGGGCGATGAGGCGGACGAGTCGATGGACGCCCATGCGGATCAACCGAGCGCGCCGAGGATCCGCCGGATCGTCGGCATGTCGTCGGAGGCCTCGGCCAGCGACCACGGCGTGAACTCGGCGATGCCGGCGCCGATCAGTCGGAACCGCGCGCGAGCGGCTGCGATCGATGCGATCAGGGCCACCGCCGACACGCCCTGAGGCTCGGGGCAACCGATGCCGCGCAGCTCCCCGGGGTCGAGGACGTCGAGATCGATGTGGATGAACAGCGACGACGCCCCGGTCGCCTCGATCGCCGCGATCAGCGACTCGGGGCCGAGGTCAGCCGGCGAGATCACGCGAAGCCCGTGGGCGGCGACGTAGTCGCGCTCGGCGGGGTCGAACGCGCGCGTCCCACCCAGCACGACCTGCTCCGGGCGCGGCGTCGCGGCCGGCTCCGAGACCAGGCCCGGCACACCCTCGCCGAGCGCGGCTCGCAGCACCATGCCGTGGAACGCCCCCGACGGCGACGACGCAGGCGTGTTGAGATCGCCGTGCGCATCGAGCCAGACGATCGCGAGGTCGCCCGCCGCGCGCCGGGTAGCGTGGCCGATCGCCGCGAGCTCGACGCCGCAGTCGCCGCCGATCGTGATCGTCAGCCCGTCGGTGTCGGCGAGCAGCCGCGCGTGCTGTTCGCGGATCGCCCGCAGCACGCTGTAGCCCTGCACACCGGCGCCCTGCGCCTCCCCCGGCTCACCGGGGACCTCGACATCGCGGACGGCGGCCGCCGCCAGCCCCGCGCGGATCGCCGCCGCGCCCTCGCTGATCTGCAGCCGCCGCGGCGAGCCGGAGCCCTGCCACTGCGGCACGACGATGAAGCGGACCGCCATGCAGGGCATCGTACGTCACCTCTGCCGCCGTCGCAGCTGTGGGCCCGACGTCCGCGAGCCCGGCCTGCGCTGTCGCCGGTCGCGGTCTCGCCGTAAGCTGTGGCCGACCGATGGCCGATCGCACGCTCGTCGTATCCGCGACCAACCTGCTGGCGCGGGGCTACCTGGTCGTGCCGACCGATCGCAAGTCGCAGCGCGGCGAGCCGGTCAACGCGCTGTTCGCGGTGGCGCGCGGGATCCACCGCGCGATCGCGTTCAAGACCCCGTCGCGCGCGGTCGCGGTGCTCGAGGCCGCGCCGGACATCGCGGCGTGGCCGGCGCTGCTCGCGGCCCAGCTCGCGCCGCTCCGCGAGCTGCTCGAGGCGCTCGGGATCCGCGCGGTCGAGGCAGCCGGTGAGGTCCACGTGGTCGCCTCGTACACGCACGCCGCCCTCGACGACGGCGACGACGTGGTGGTGGTCGGCATCGACAAGCGGTTCGCCCAGCTCGTGACCGATCGGGTGTGGTGGTACGACGCCAACAAGGACGCGCGCTACACGCCCGAGATGGTGCAGAAGCGGTTCCTCGTGCCGCCCGAGCGGGTCGCCGAGTGGCTCGCGCTGGTCGGCGACGACGACGCGATGCCGGGCGTCGCCGGGATCGGGGCCAAGGGCGCCGCGGGGCTGATCGAGGCCCACGGCTCGGTCGAGCGCGCGCTCGAGGCAGCGGCGGCGATCCCGGGGCGCACCGGCAACGTGCTGCGCGCGTCGGGCGATGCGGTGCGGACCGAGCTGGTGCGCGCCCGGCTCGATCTGCAGCGGCCGCTGCCGGTGGCGCTCGATGCGCTGGCGTATGCGCCACCCGCGGCGTCGCGGCTCAACGCGCTGTACGACCGGCTCGGCTTCGTCGAGCTGCTCGCGCCCGAGGGCACGGCGATCCGCACGCGGGTGTGCGATACCGCCGAGGACCTGGCGGCGGCGCTGGCCGCGCTCGGCGACCAGCCGGTGGCGATCCACGCCGTGGTCGAGGAGGCCGCGCCCGCGCAGGACGCGCTGATCGGCCTGGCGATCTCGGCGGGGCACGGCGAGGCGCTCTACGCGCCGTTCGCCGGCGTCGGCCGCTGCCTGCCCGGGGCAGAGGTGATCGCGGCATGGCTCGAGGACGCGCGGGTGCCCAAGCTCGGGCACGCGCTCGAGGGCACGCTGGTGGCGCTGGCCCGCCGCGGCATCCATCCGGCGGGCATCGCCGGCGATTCGGCGGCGGCATCGCACCTGACCCAGCCCAGCAACTGGGCGCCGCACGACCTGCCGCTGGTCGCCAAGCACGTGCTCGGCCGCGCGCTGCCCGATGACGATGCCGTGCGCGGCGTCGGCCAGAAGAAGAAGCCGTGGCCGCAGCTGTCGGTCGAGCGCGCCGCCGAGCTCGCCGGGCCGTACGCCGACGCCGCGGCCGCGGTGTGGCGACAGCTGGCGCCGGCCCTGCCGCCGGCGCTGATCGCCGAGTACCGCGCGCTGTCCGGGACCTGCGTGCGCATGGAGCTCACCAGCCTGGCGGTCGACCGCGACGAGCTGGCCGGCGCCGAGCGCGACTTCGCGGTGATCGACGCCGAGCTCCAGCACCAGATCGAGGCGCACGCCGGGCGGCCGTTCAACATCAACTCGTCCAAGCAGCTCGGCACGGTGCTGTTCGAGGAGCTGAAGCTGCCGATCGTCAGCCACACCAAGACCGGCTGGAGCACCGCGATCGAGGCGCTCGAGCGCATCGAGCACGCGCACCCGATCGTGCCGCTCGTGATCCGCTGGCGCCTGTTGCGCCGGATGCGGGACAGCTGGATCATCGCGCTGCGCGCGTGCATCGCCGACGACGGCCGCGTCCACTCGCGGTTCCACCCGGCGCGCTCGTTCTCGGGGCGCCTGGTCAACACCAACCCCGACCTCGGGCGGGTGCCCGGCCGCACGCCCGAGATGCAGCGGATCCGGCGCGCGTTCGTCGCTGCGCCCGGCCGCGCGCTCGTGTCGGTCGACTATCGTCAGCTCGGCCTGCACGTCCTGGCCCACCTGACGAAGGACCCGGCGCTGGTCGAGCCGCTGCGCCGCCACGACGACCTCCACGTGCTGACCGCCGCGGCCGTGCTCGAGAAGCCGCCCGAGGCGGTCACCACCGACGAGCGCCAGATCGGCAAGGTCGTCAACTTCGCGACCTTCGCCGGGCAGGGCGCGAGCGCGCTGGCGCTCCAGCTCGGCATCACCGCGCAGGAGGCGCGCGAGCTGATCGCGCGGTTCGATCGCCGCTACGCCCAGGTCCGCGCGTTCCAGGACGAGCAGCTGCGGCTCGCCCGCGAGCGCGGTTACATCGAGACCATCGCGGGCCGGCGCTGGCCGATCGGCGGCCTCGAGTCGCTCTATCCGCACGACCGCTCCTACGCCGAGCGCATGGCGCGCCGCGCGACCCACGAGGGCTCGGTCGCCGACGTGTCACGCCGCGGTCTGCTCGACGCCGATCGCGCGCTGCGCTCGGCCGGGCTCGCCGCGGCCCCGGTGCTGCAGATCCACGACGAGGTGCTGTTCGAGGTGCCGCGCGACGAGCTCGCCGGCGCCGCCGGCATCGCGGCCGAGGCGATGCGCCGGGCGTTCGCGCTCGAGGCCCCGCTGCGCGTCGGCGTCGAGGCCGGATCGAGCTGGGCCGACCTCGAGCCGCTGCCCGAGGCCGGGTAGCTCACCGCTTCTTCGAGCGCACGGCGATCACGACGCCGCCCGCGTAGTGGCGGAGCCGCGGGGCGAGCGCGAGCAGCCCCTGGTCGATGCGCTTGATCTCGTCGAGCCAGCTCTCCGGGAACAACCGCTTGAGCCGGTACAGCAGGTGGAACGGATACAGCCGGACGTCGGTGAAGCGCTGGACCGCGGCCTCGACCTCGCGCCAGGTCAGGTTGTGCTCGTGCTCGGTGACGCGGTCGAACTCGCCGAGGAAGCGCGCGTG
>VBLP01000650.1:0-2834 GCA_005887925.1 Deltaproteobacteria bacterium
GTCGACGGTAGCGCGGCTCGTGAGTGCCGAGTTCGCTGTCGGTCTTGAAATCCACCACGATCCATTCGTCCGCGTCGTTGAACGCGAGGTCCGCCACACACTCGATCAGCGTGTCGTCTTCGAGGTGCGTCACGATTGCTGTCTCGCGACGGCAGAGGCCGCCCATGCTGGCCGCGGCGGCACGACGCAACAACGAGTGCGCCAGTGCGGAAGTGGCCACCTCAACAGCCGCGTAGCGCTCTTCCTCCGAGGCACCCAGCAAGCGTGTGTGAATCTCCGCGTGAGTGACGACGTCCTCGCGCCCCGCGCTCAAGTCGACCGTCGAGAGTACGGCATGGACCAACGTGCCGAAGCGGGCGCCACCGGGTCGTGTGCCATGCCAGCGCGCATCCACGATTGTGATGTCAGCGGATCCCGGGATCGCCAGGGCGGAGCGCGCGCGCTCGGTGGCGGTCTGGACGGTGCGCGAGGGCGCGCTGCCGCGCTCGCTGATCTGCGCACGAGTGGCGCGCCAGGATTCCCAGTGGGCGCGGGCGGCCGCAGCGCGCCCTTCCGTGTCCTCGGTGAGAATCTTCTCCTGGGCGATCCCGATGGAGGGCTTGAGGCCGAGTTTCAAGGGCCGAGGGTCCCACCAGATCACGCGATGGGTACCGGCTTCCGGTATGTGTACCCCCGGCATGATTGAATCGCGGGTGCGCTTGGCCTTATCCGGGCGCCTGGAGACGGTGTCATCACCGAAGAGCGGAGTACCGGGAGCCTGGTTGGCCTCGGGACGTCGGGCGCGCGCGCTCGGCGGGTAGATCGCTGGATGGAGGGCTGCGAGCCACCCCTCGCGACGCTCGTCCCCGAGCACCGGCACGACCAGGACATCGCGGGCACGGGTTGAGGCCACGTACAGCAGGCGCACGGCTGCGTCGCGCTCGCACTGAATCTCCTCGGCGACGTGCTCGCGCAGCTCGGGCGGCGTGCAGTTCGCGAGGCGCTGCACGCAGAGCCTGCGGCCCGGGTCGCTCCAGCGACTGGGGTTTTCGTGCACCTCGGAGGTGGTCAGATCCGCAAGAATGACGACCGGGAACTCAAGGCCCTTGGCCTTGTGAGCCGACATCATCCGCACGCCCTGTACCCCCTCTTCAAGGAGGGGCGCCTCAGCGACCTCGCCGCGTTCGGCCTGTCTTTCCAGATGCTCGACGAAGCTTCGGAACGAGATGAGGCCCTGTCGCTCGGCGCGCCGTGCCAGATCAGCAAATCGTCCGACGTTGGCGAGGGCCTGCATGCCGGTCGGCCAGATCGCGAAGGAAGCGTGGGCGCGTGTGGCCTCGATAAGTTGCGTGATGGTGTCACCGACAGACTGCCGGTTGCGGCGGCGATGCAGATCCTTAAGAACGCGCAGGGCGTCGGCGACCTCGGTGAGCGGCGAGGGCAGCTCGCCGGGAACGCTGCGGAAGGGATGCAGCGCCCCGACGCGTTCTCGCCAGAGTAAGAGCGCCGCATCGGACACGGCGAAGAGCGGACCGCGCAGCGTTGCAAACACCGAAAGCTCATCATCCGGGCGCTCGGTGGCAATCAGCGCTGCGCACAGCGTCTCGACTTCCTCACGGGTATAGAACGCACCGCCCCCGACCAAGAGGTGGGGCAAACCGTGGGCCTCGAGAGCTTCCACGTAAGGCCGTGTGGCATCTCCGGCAAACGTACGGAGGTTTCGAAACAGGAGGCACACATGGCGCGGCTCAACTTTCACTCGCTCCCCAGGCCGCTCACGCTCCGTGATGGTCCAGTTGCTTTCCCGAATGAGCCAATCGATCCAGGCCGCGATCACATCGGGCAGGGACTCATCGATGCGGTAATTGACGATCTTGCCGTAATCGGCATGCGGAGCGGGTACCGGCAGAGCGATCACGGCCGGTTGCGCCGCGGTGTTCTGGCGATACGGGGAAGGCCGCGTTCACCGCCTCCTGGATCTGCGGCACCGATCGAAAGCTGACACTCAGGTGAACCGGGCGGGCGCCCTGCTCGATGAGTCGCCGCTGCACCTCACGATAAAGCCGCACATCGGCCCGGCGAAAGCGATAGATCGACTGCTTCGGATCTCCGACCAGAAAGAGCTTTCCCGCACAAGGGCGCGCCACCTGCCAATCGGTGACCGCCAGATCGTCGGCCGCGAGCAGGAGGAGGATTTCCACCTGCAAGGGATCGGTGTCTTGGAACTCATCGACAAAGAAGTGCGTGAACCGCTGCTGCAACTCCGCCCGCACCTCTTGGCTGTCGCGCAGGAGATTGCGAGTGCAGATCAAAAGATCGGTAAAGTCGAGACACCCTGCCTGTTGTTTTGCGGACTCGTACGCCTCCACGACGGGCCAGAGCTCGTTGCGAAGGCGCGGCGCGAGATCCGCGCCAGCGTCCTCGACAAAGCGCTTCAAGCGAGCGTGGAGCGCATCCCGTCGCGCGCGCAGCTCCTGCTGTGGGAAGTCTGGATCATCGGAGTACGCAAAGCCCTTCCATCCCCAGTGCCTGCCGCGAACGACTTCCGTGACCCAAGACTCCAACGCTTCATAATCGCGCTCACGCACGCGCTCCGCGCGCTCGATCTCCTCGACCGCCTTCGCGAGCTCCAGGAGCGACTTGCCGAAGTAGTCATCGGGATTGGCGCGTGGCGCCCACTCGGCGAGTGATTTCATCTCCGTCAGGATCTCGTCGAGCGTGCGATCGCGATCGAAGGCGGGCGCGAGCCGCCAGGGCGTTGGGAAGTCGCGGTGCTCGATGAGCTGCCAGGCGGCGCGACGCAGTGCGCCGCGCGGCCCTTCGTCCTTGCCGCGTCCGAACTCGCGCCGGCGGCG